>JAFUSV010000147.1 GCA_017467565.1 Prevotella sp. | reverse complement strand
GTTTCTTACCGCAATTGTGTTTAATCGCAAGTTCTTGTAACTCTAATACATTAAAATCTTCTGTTTTCTCCATTTTAAACGTTGTTTTTTATTCAACGTTTTTCAGGGCAAGACAATTCATACCGTTTGAAGCCTCCATTCAAACCGATTGGAGCCTCCAAACAACTTGAATGGAGGCCTAGTTAGCGTCCAACATGGCAAGAAAGATCTATTCACCACCAAATATTATTGTGAGATTTTTGAAGATTTTTGTCCATAAGTCTATTGGTGCTGAGTAGTTACTGCTGTTTGAGTAAATCTAAGCAACAAGCCTTCTTCCTCGGAGCAACAAGCCTTCTTCCTTGGAGGAACAAGCCTTCTTCCTTGGAGGAACAAGCCTACCAGTAGAGGGGGAGTTTCCTTACGGCAAACCTATGGTTTCCTCCGTCCAAACCTATGGTTTCCTCCGTCCAAACCTATGGTTTCGTTACGGCAAACCTAAGGTTTCCTGTACGGAGACTCAGGGGAACAAGTGGTGGTCATGATGTGTTTTCAAGAAGAAAAGTAAAATAGTCAAGCCCTAGGCTGCGGCCTAGGGCTTGGCTTTGCGCTCACTTAATCACAAACTTGAACAGTCGTTCGAGTTTGTTCACGTTCGGCAATGCCAAGCGAGCTTGGCTTTGCGCTCACTTAATCACAAACTTGCGGCCACGGGAGACGTAGATGCCGGGGGCAAGGCCTTCGGTCGTGACGGCATTGGCACGGACGAGACGGCCACGCAGGTCGTAGATGTTGGCAGGCGACTGTTCGCTGACAATAGAGTCGATGCCAGCCTCGATAGCTTTGACGAAGAGGAGACCTTCGGAGATACGGCTGGTGTCCCAGGTGATGCCATTGTGCATCTCGAACTTCGGTGTACCGGCAAAGGTGTTGGCACGGAAGATACGGATGCTGTCGCCCACCTTCAGCGTATTAGTTGCTGAAGGCACGATACGGATGGTACCATTGACGGTCAATGTCGAGATGCCCTCCAGCGAGGTGCCGCCATTGGTGGTGGCCGTAGCACAACCGCTGACATTGAATTCGAGAACGCCAGTCTCGTTGACACGAACGGGCTTCGAATCGAAGAACATCGAATTGAGGGTCAACAGTCCCGGACGCAGCGTACCGTTGACGATGACCGAGCTGTTCTTCAAGGCATTGGTGGTCTTGTTGTAGCCCGACAGCTTACCGTCGGCAGCCACCGTGAGCACACCCGTTCCGAGCATGGTGGAGTTGTTAACAGCCAGTTCACCTTCCGTCACTGTCGTAGTGCCGCTGTTGTCATTGGCAGCAGCCCATGTGACCTTGCCTGCTCCCACCTTAGCCAGATTGGCATTGGCCGTCACCTTGACATTAGTCGTCCAGTTGTCGTCGTTGCCCACCTGCCATGTGTTGGCACCTACGCTGGTACCATTGCTGAACGTACAGCTGCCACCAAGTGCTCCGTCACCTTCCAGCCTGCCGATGTGGAAGAGTCTGCCGCTGTTCTGCACCTCCACCTTATCAGCAATCTTCATGGTACCCTTAGGCATACCACCCGATACGTTGAGCGTGAAGCGCAGCTTGACAGGATCGTCCTGGCTGGATGTAGGTACGAGCGTCCCTTCGAAATCAGAGAAGTTGCACTGAACGGGAGTACGTGTAGCATAGTAGTTAGAACCTTTCTCCGTGACGCAGTAGACAGTCAGCTCACCCTTACCCGTCACCTTGTTGGTATAGGTGGAGCGGTTAGCCATGTACCATGTGCCCTTCTTGTACTCAGCCACAGATACGGGGTAGCTGGAGCCGGTATTCTCGCGCAGCGTACCACCCTGATACTCCACGGCAGCAGCCGGCATATTGGCGTTGATACACTGCACGGTACCTTCAGCTATCACCATGCGCTGCAGCGAGGGATTCGACGTGTTCAGCTTCATCCATCCACCGCCACGCTTGGTCATCACCGTGCCGCTCATACTGCGGTCAACGATAAAGTCGGCACTATTATTGATGACACCACCCTGCTCACTCTCGAACTTGATGGCCGAGCCGTTGGTGACGGCAGCCGTCGTATTGAGTGTGCCACCGTTTTCCATCACGAACTTAGCTGCCGTCGTGGTCACAGCTCCCAGGTTACCCTTGGCTTGGTTGGCATTAGCCAGCGACGACACGACGACCGTGCCGCCCGAGATGCGGTTGCCGCCAGTATATGAGTTGTCGGTAGTGATGGTCAGTCGTCCCTTACCCTGTTTCACCAGCGTCGTGTTACCAACCAAAGCACCTGAGCCTGAGAAGGTGTAGGCTTTGCTGTCGTTAGCGACGATGACGCTGTCAGCCTCGACATCAACGCTCAGGTTGACATTCGTCTGCTGGGCATTGTCGTTGAATACCACATTGTCACCTGTAACGAAGACGTCGGTACCGCCTGTCAGGTCATCAGCATTGGTAAAGTTCTCCGTCGCAGCCACATCCCAGACGTTGCTCTCACCGGCCATCCAGATGACCGTACCGGGATTGCGCATACCCTCGACGAGCAGGTAGAGCTGTCCGTCCTCCTGCGTCAGTTCGGCTTTCAGCTTGGTGCTGATGCCCTCGATGCGGATATCCTTCAGGTTGCCGTCTATCGTTGACACGCGTCCTATCATATACTTGCCAGGCAGAGGATCGCCCTCGCCGTGGTAGACAAACTGGAAGACAGGCATGCGGTACTGCGGACCGTAATTCCAGTTCTTCGTCTCTATCTTCATGGCACGCAGGTTCAGCTGGTCGGCCGACAGGTCGGCATAGAAGTCGAAGACAACGCGCGAGCCGAAGCCGAGCATCAGTGAGTCGACGGTCAGTTGGCCCTTGTTGTCGGCACGTCCGGGACGCAGCACTGCGGCATAGTCCATCTGGATGCTCTTAAACTCACCGCCGTCACTGTTCAGCTGGGCAAAGCGGTTGAGCCACAGTGGCGACTGCAGCAGTTCGCCGTCGAAGTTGACGGTGCCGGCCCAGATATTCGTCTCGCCGGTATAGGTCTGCTCCACCTTGGGCAGGTTGAGGATGCCGTCGCCCTGCTTCACCAGTCGCATGGTGCCCGAGAAGGCTGCGCCCTCCACCGTGCAGGTGTAGTAGGTACGGTTGATGACGGCGTTGCCGTTGGTGATGGTGCTGTTCGTTCCCTGTACCCACGAAGGCACGTTGAAGGTCACCATGTAGGGCTGTGCACCCTCGCTGACCGTAATAGTCGTATTGGCATAGTCGCAAACGAGCACATGCTGGTCATCGTGACTTTTGCCGATGGCAGAACCATTGGCCACCAGAACGCGGCCGGTAGTGGTGAGTGGCGGCGGAGCCACGGTGATGTTCTCCAGTTCGCCCAGGAAGTAGCTGGCATGAGGGGGCTGGTTGTAACCCATCGACTCCCAGACCATGGCCTGGCGGTACTGATGGTCGTGCCAGAGGGTGTAGTTACGCCATTTGGTAACCATATTAGTAGTGTACACGCGTACATATTTATTATCAGCCGTACGAACTACGATTTCCTCGCGCCAGTCGCCGAGAATGTCGCCGGTAGCCGAGGGCGTATTCTTCGTCCAGTTGCAGTTGGCCGTGCCGTCGGCTGTAAAGACGACGCTGCCGTTGCCTTTGAACACACGTGCAGCTCCCTCACGGCTGTTAGCGCCGTCGAGGCCTTCCTCCAGGAGGTCGCCGTCCCAGTAGATGCGGAAGTTATTGGTAAATCCGCCGGGACCGCCGGTAATGACCTTGTCGGCTACGCACGATACCGTGCCCGACTGCGAGCTGTGGCCGATGGCACCGGGATAATCGTTTGAGAAATTGCCGCAGAGGGCACGTCCGTCATCGCCCGTAGACTGCAGACGATAGTATATCTTCGAGGTCGTGGCGTCACGATAGTTCATGGCCGGTTCGTCCTCGTTGCAGGCGAATATCTCCTGTCCGTGGCGGTAGGGGTCGAAGTCCGAGCAGTGCTGTGCATCGCCGTGTCCGAGACCTGTCGTAGAGAGTCCCTTGCCGTTGTCGTCGATGACCATCGAGCCGAAGCATATCTCGTCGCGTCCGTCCCAGTCGACGTCAGCGATACCGAAGTTATGGTAGCCGTTGCCATACCAGGGATCGCCCCACCCGTTATTGTTCTGCCACTCCCAGTAGAGCGTCAGCTTATGAGTGGAAGGGTCCACGCTGAAGGCCTTCATGTGGTGCTTGGTGTAGCATCCGCGTCCCAGGAAGATGTAGGGCTTGCGTCCGTCCAGGAAGGGAGCCCCGAAGTAGTGCTTCGTCGAGCGGTGTCCATAGCCGTCGCCCCAGTCGTTGGCATTGCCACGAGGCAGTGGGTAGGTCATCCACAGGGCTCCGTTGACACCGATGGGATAAGGCTTGCCGGTGGCACCTTCCAGATAGAGCAGGTACTCGGCACCCGTGTTGGTGTAGGTCATGTTAGCCGTCTGGAGCACCGTGTTACGGGTGTTCACGTTCATATTGCCAATATTCTGCGTTGTGCCGTCGGCATAGTGGATAATCATGTTGTCGGCACCACGCATCAGCACCTCGGCCTTGCCGTCGCCGTCCCAGTCGTACCCTACGGCGTCGTACTGCTCGTCAGGTCCCGACACCATGTTGGGCCCCAGGTCGATATACCATAGGCGGTTGCCCTCGATGGTGTAGCACTCAATGAAGTTATAGGCAGAGTCATTGGCTACCGACGATCCGTCGGGTATATAGTTGCGCTTCAGGATAAACTCGCTCACGCCGTCGCCGGTCACGTCGGCCAGTGCGATGTCGTTGATAGCGTAGTCATTGGTGATCTTCGTGCCTCTGCGAGAATAGATGTCCTTCACGGCAAACTGCTTGTACTGCTGGTCCATACGGGTGACGGCAGCGCACTTCTCCTGCTCTACCCCACGCACCACGGCAGCCACCTGGTACTTGGCACCGCTGCCACCACCGGCATCCGTATAGTTAGACACCTTCAGCGGCGTCTGGTTCAGCTTCACACCATTGCGATACAGATTATATTCCGTGTCGTAATATTCCTCACCAAAGATACGCCAGCTGACAAAACTGCCACTGCCCGAAGGCACAGCAACCAGTCCGCGATCCAGCTTGTCGGTGGTTCGCTGTGCCTGCGATGGCATGCCGATGGCAAGCATCAGCATGGTCAATAATGCAAACTTTTTCTTCATTTAAAATAATAGTTATAGTGTTAGCGGCCACAAAGGTACGAAAAAAATATGAAAAGTAGCAGAATCTTGCAGATTATTTCAAAAAATGTTGTACCTTTGCACACACAATACAAAATCAGGATAAAGATTATGAGCCAACTCATCAGACCTATCAACTATCAGCGACTGCTCGACACCCGACAGACCGAGCAGGGCATCAAGCTTATCAAAGAGTTTTTCCAACAGAACCTCAGCACCGAACTACGGCTGCGCCGTGTCACCGCTCCCCTCTTCGTCTTACAGGGGCTGGGCATCAACGATGACCTGAACGGTGTGGAGCGTGCCGTCACCTTCCCCATCAAGGACCTGCAGGATGCACGGGCCGAGGTGGTACACTCGCTGGCCAAGTGGAAGCGTCTGACGCTGGCCGAGTACCAGATAGAACGTGGCTACGGCATCTACACCGACATGAACGCCATACGTGCCGACGAGGAGCTGGACAACCTGCACTCGCTCTATGTAGACCAATGGGACTGGGAGGCCGTCATCGCCCGTGAAGACCGTACCGTAGAGTATCTGAAGAACGTGGTGAAGCGTATCTACTATGCCATCCGCCGTACGGAGTACCTGGCCTGTGAGACCTACCCCCAACTGAAGCCGTTCCTGCCCGAGAAGATTCACTTCATCCATGCCGAGGAGCTGCTGCGCATGTATCCTGACAAGACACCCAAGGAGCGCGAGGATGCCATCTGCGAAGCCTATGGTGCCGTGTTTGTGATAGGCATCGGCGGTCGTCTGTCTAACGGGGATAAGCACGACGGACGTGCCCCTGACTACGATGACTGGTCGACCATTGCCGAGGACGGACGCATGGGACTCAACGGCGACATCCTGATTTGGTATCCTGTGCTGGGTCGCTCGTTCGAGCTGTCGTCGATGGGCATCCGTGTAGACAAGGAAGCACTGCTGCGCCAGCTGAAGATAGAAGGTAAGGAGGAGCGCGAGAAGCTCTACTTCCACCAGCAGCTGCTCAACGACCGTCTGCCTCTCAGCATCGGTGGCGGTATCGGCCAGAGCCGTCTCTGCATGGTGATGCTCCACAAGGCGCACATCGGCGAGATTCAGGCCAGCATCTGGCCCGACGACATGCGGCGCCAGTGCAAGGAGATGGGCATGCCGCTCATTTAATTCTTGATCCCCTTGAGTTCCGGGTTATAGATATTGCTCCCCGTCTTTTCGAAGATGGTCTGAAACATATCGTGGATAGTAGGTGCCGTCTGCCACTTGTTGAAAGGGACGACGTGACCTGCTATCGTCATTTTTACAATGTTGTTTTTACTGAAACGCCTCACCAGATAGGCATGGGTCAGAGCCGACATCTCCAACTGCCCCACCACGTCAGAGCGTACGCCCAACAAGTCGACCACCACTATGAGGTCGGCCAAGACCGGCGTGCTCTGGTTGGACACGAAGACGCTGTCAAAGAACAGCGTCTCGCCGTTGTCGAAGGTGAACGCTGCCGTCACGTCCTCACGCTCCTTCAGGCTGTCACGTGCCATCTCGTCGGCCATCTTCCGCAGTTCGTTAGGCGCAGTCACCGACAGCAGGCGGAAACCGATGGAACCGGCCTTCATGCCCGAGCCGGAACAGTCCACCTGTGCTTGGTAGATGATGGAGCCGAGTGCTCCGTGTGGTTCCTGAGATATGACTTGCTGCCCCGTCATCTCGCAGATGTGCAGGTCGGCCTTGTCTGATTTGCGGTAGGTGAAGGGAGCCACCTGTGCCGTGACGTTCATCGCCAGGCAGAGCAGGAGTGCCAGAATGGTTTGTCGCATCTTACTTCTATTTTATTTATACATATTCTTCATAAGTTAGTGACCCCACCCCTACCCCTCCCCTACAAGGGAGGGGAGTTGTTGGCGCAAGCCCCTACTCGGAGGGCTTGGAGAGAGTCCCTACTCGGAGGGCTTAGAGGAGCCCCTACTCGGAGGGCTTGGAGGAGCCCCCTACTCCCCTCCCTTGTAGGGGAGGGGCAGGGGTGGGGTCAGTATCTTCAACCTTTCGAATGATTCGGGAAGTTTGCTGCAAAAGTAATCATTTCTTTCGCTTCCACGCACCTTTCTGCTGCGTTATTAGTTCTTTTTAACTCACTGCCACGAAAAACGATGCTGTTAAGAAAGCATAAAAGAGGGCTGCTATCGGTCGCGCGAACCTTATTATTTAGTACCTTTGTAGGCTGAAAACTATAACTACTAAAAATATTTCACAATCAATGATGAAGAAGAAACTTGCAGCCTTGCTGCTTTGCCTGATGACCGTACTGACTGCGTCGGCCCAGTCGGTCAAGATTCAGTGGACTCTGGGCGACGTCAACAACCTGAGCAACGTGACGCTGACAGGTGATGAGAACTACACCAAACTGTTTACGACCAGCTATGCACAGGGTGCTAAGATTGCCAGGGTGACCGCCCTCGGCAACAGCGGTGCCGATGCAGGCTTCACGGCCGTCAGCTACGACCCGCCGTTTGCCAGCTACACCCCGTCGACACGTGTGTCATCGGCTACTGCCGGCCACGACGTGACGCTGACCATCAAGCCCGCCAGCGGCCACAAGCTGAAGGTGACCGGCATCAGTTTCGACTGCGTGAAGATAGGCACCGACGGCGGCAACGTGGATGCCGTGGCCAAGTGGAACGGCAGCCAGAAGTCGCTGCAGCCCGTCGACCTGCTGCGCAACAAGATCACGGCTACCAACACGACGGGCTATAGCCACAACGAATACAGCATAGGCGACATGCTCGTGGACGAACAGGGCCTGACGCTGGTGTTCTACCTCTACAACATCAACGGCACGGACAATGAGAACCCGAAGTCCATCGGACTGCGCAACATCACCGTCGAGGGTGTGGCCGACGAGGAGATATTCGACGTCAGCCACTACCTGTCGGGCTTCTCGTGCATGGCCAAGACGGGCTCTACCGATGCCGTCAGCACCTCGCTCTACGACATCGTCAAGAACCTGAAGAACGGCGAGAGTGCACGCTTCGGCCAGAAGCTCTATGCCCAGCCCACCGACTTCACGGCCACGGTGCAGCCCGCCCTGGCCGACCGCGTGACGGCACAGGTGACCTACAACGCAGAGGACAACACCGCCGAGGTCACCATCCAGGAGGACGGCAAGCAGGTGTTCACCTTCTCGCTGCGCTTCACCGTCTCCAACCGTCCGCCGAAAGGCCAGCCCGTAGCCCTGAAGCGCGGCCTCATGGCCCTCCACCTGAGCAACGGCAACCTGGTGTCGTGGCGTTCGCGCAAGAGCGACACACGCAACTATAAGTTCAAGCTCTATCGCGGTACGGCGACGGCTCAGGCCTCGGTACTCAACAGCGGCAACTTCATCATGGGCAAGACCAACTTCCTCGATACCAGCGGCACGGCCGCCAACTACTACCGGCTGGAGGTGTACGACGACCTGGGCAACATCGTCGAGACCGACGTCAGCACCAAGACATGGGACAACCAGACCAAATACATCACCCTGCAGGGCGGTGCTCCCACCGACCCCACGTCGGCCAAGGCGACCTATACGCCCAACGATGCCTCCTACTGCGACATGGACGGCGACGGCGAGTACGAGATTATCCTGAAGTGGGCACCCTCCAACGAGAAGGATGCCGCCAGCAGCGGCACTACCTCGCCTGCCTTCTACTCGTGCTACAAGCTCGACGGCACCCGTCTGTGGATGCTCCACACCGGACATAACATGTTCAACTCGGCCCACACCACGCCCTTCGTGGCATGGGACCTGGATGGCGACGGCTTCGGTGAGTTCATGGTGAAGACGGCTCCCGGTGCCGTCGACGGCGAGGGCAACTACATCCTCTTAGGCGACGACGACCCCAACGCCAATCTGAAGAGCGGACGCGGCAAGCAGGACCACGGTTCGGAGTACATCACCGTGTTCGACGGCATGACGGGCAGCGAGCTGCAGACCATACCATACCACACAGCCTACGGCGACGTGACCACCTCGTTCTGGGGTGACAGCCAGCAGAACCGCTCCGAGCGCTATCTGGCCGGCATCGCCTGGCTCAGCGGCGAGGACGAGAATCCCTCGGCTATCTTTGCCCGCGGTTACTACAGCGGATGCCGCATCGGTGCCTACGACTGGGACGGTGCCAACCTCACCCTGCGCTGGCTGCACAGCGGCACTGGTGCCAACAGCGGCACGGTGACATACGCTGACGGCACGGTGAAGAATCTGTCCAAGTCTGTCTACGGCGAAGGTGCCCACTCGTTTGCCGTAGGCGATGTCACCGGCGACGGCAAACAGGAAATCACTTACGGCTCGGGCGCACTCAATGCCGACGGCACCACGCTCTACCGCACAGGGCTGGGACATGGTGACGCCACCCATCTGGGCGACTTCATCCCCTCGCGACCCGGACAGGAATTCTTCATGGCTCACGAGAAAGGCAAGTTCGGCATCGACCTCCGCGATGCCCGCACCGGCGAGATACTGGTGCGCCGCGAAGCCGGCAGCGACACGGGTCGCGGGCTCATGGCACACTTCAATCCCGAGGCCGAGGATGCCTACTTCATGGACAGTGCCGACAGCTATAAAGACGACAGCAACAAGTTCCACTACTACGTCTATGACTCCAAGGGCAACCAGCTGACCACCGTAGACTTCGGCTCCAGCGGCGCCGGCATCAACAACCGCATCTTCTGGAACGGCAACCTGGCCGACGACTACTACGACAAGAGCTATCTGGCCGTCTTCAACCCCAGCACCATGTCGTTCGACCGACAGCAGGTCAACGGCACATGGTACACCGCCGGCACACTGAACAACGACTCGAAGAACAACCCCTGCGTCCTGGGCGACCTGCTGGGCGACTGGCGCGAGGAAATCGTCAACTGGTCACAGTCGGGCAACGACTTCCAGCTGGTCATCAACGCCACCAACTACGAGACGCCCTACATCTTCCCCCACCTCATGGACGACTATGCCTACCGTGCACAGGTCATCGCCGAGAACAGCGTCTACAACCAGCCGCCTCACGTCAGCTATGACCCCCGCACCGAGAAGACCATCACACCGCGTACCTTCACTGCCGACCCGGGTTCTGCTGCCAGCCATCTCTCGGGCCGCTACTGGGGCTCGCTCTTCACCACCTACCCCGTCATCATCCCCGAGAACACCATGGCATGGAATGTCAGCGCCGTCACTACCGACGGTACCGACACGCTGAAAGTCAGCCGCCTGGCTGCCGGCAAGATCATCCCCGCCAACCGTGCCGTCATCTTCAACTCAGCCACTGCCACGCCTAAGTTCGTGCCCACGTCTCTGGCAGCCACGGCATCGGTGAGCACCATGTACCTGAAGGGATTCTACTGCGACTCGCTAGTCACCGACCCCTCCGACTATAAGTTCACCTACGCTTTCCGCGATGGTGACCGCGGCGTAGGTTTCTATCGCACCCACGGCACTGCCGTCATCCCCGGTGGCGAAGCCTTTGCCCAGTTTGGCATGGCGTCGGCCGTAGGAGCCGACAGCTACGTGCTGGGGCAGTTCTATAATGCCGCCATAGGCACGGGTATAGCTGACATGCAGCCCGCAGCCCGTCCCGCCGACGATGCCATCTACAGCCTGCAGGGCATCCGCCTGGAGCGCGAGCCTGCCCGCGGCATCTTCATCCGGGGTGGCCGCCTCATACGGAAGTAAGCAAAGCAGGCCCTCTAAGAGGGCCTGCTTATTTAATTCTGAAGTCAGAGGTGGCAACACTGCTGCCCGTGGCCGCTATTACGAAAGCGACTGGGACGAAGATTAAGAATAAAAAAATAAAAGAATAAAAAAGGGCTCGCGCAGCAAAGGGACTGCGGGAGCCTTTTTTTTCTGCGTATAGCTCATTTTCCTGTATTTCTTGCATACCTGCATTTCTGCATCCCAGAATCCTTAGAATAAAATTATAATCCTTAGAGCGGAATATTCATCTTAAATACGTATTTTTTATGATAACAACAGCAATACCAACAAAACCACTTGACACGCTCACACTTGAACTGCCAAAGGGCGACTATTTGTTTAGTTTTTGCTTACACTGCTTACACTCATACATACCCTATTGTATATCAACTGGTTATATAGTGTAAGCAAAGTGTAGGCAGTGCAAGCAAAGCCTTTTCCCCTCATACAGAGCCGCAGAGGATGCATTTGTAACCTATAGTTAAGACAGCGGTACAACCTCTGGGACAAAAGTTCCAATGGTTGGGACAAAAGTCCCAAGGGTTGGGCGTATTTGAGAACAACCAAACACTCTTTGAGTAAC
>JAFUSV010000146.1 GCA_017467565.1 Prevotella sp. | reverse complement strand
TTAAGCGGATTTAAGGGGAAATAAGGTGATTTAAGGGAACACCCTACGAACCCTCTGCTCATCCACCCGAGGTACAATGGCGGTACAAAATTACTCTAATCGGGGCAAACGCGCAATAGGCGAAGAATAAGGTTAGTTAAGTGGAGTTAATTGTAAGACAGTGTTTTACACGATTTGATTTAAGGTTTGTTTCGGTTTGTTTTGACCTAATTTAATCGGTGAAGAATTCATGTGGTACTCATGAGCAGTGGGTCTATGGAAGTAGTTACCTGTATTTTGAAGGGAATAAAAAAGCTGCATCCTTCTTGTAATCATCTTATCAAGATTGACAACGGAAAAATCTAACCCACTGACTTTCATCAGTTATGCCAAAGGTCAGTGGGATTATTGTTCCCCGATTGTGCCCAAAACACCATGATGGGAACACTGTTTCTATTATATTTGGCCGCACAAGGATTCATTTTATCGTCTTCAGCGCAGGATTTGTTAGAAATCTGTTATGAGAAGTTGCAAATTGGCATTTTTTCTTCAGAAGATGTCAGAAAGTGGTGGAAATATTTGAAAATTCCATACCTTGACCTGAAAATTTCCATGTGACCATGAAGGCTTCCTACTCTTAACATGATGATAATAAATTCGTTATGCCATAATTGGGACTGCGAGTTTTTCCATGAGGCTACCGATACGACAGTCAGGAAATTGTCGTACTTTTGCCGCAAAAATTTTCGGTATGCAGTTCAACTCATTTGTATTTCTACTGTTCCTGCCCGTGGTGTTCCTGCTCTATTGGCAGTTGAAGCGTAGTCGGTGGTGGCAGAACGTGCTGGTTGTCGTCAGCAGTTATGTGTTCTATGGCTGGTGGGATGCCCGGTTCCTGCTGCTCATCGCCATGACCTCGCTGCTGAGCTATGGCAGCGGGGTGCTGATGGAGCGGCTTGGCTCTGACCGCCGTAGGCAGAAGGCTGTCTGCGTGGGTAATGTGGCGGTCAACCTGGCTATACTCGCCGTCTTCAAATACTACAATTTCTTTGCCGAGAACCTCGCTCTGCTGCTGCAGACGGTGGGCATCCATGTGGACTGGGTGACGCTGCAGGTGGTGCTGCCCGTAGGCATCAGTTTCTATACGTTTCAGGCTCTCAGCTACACGGTCGATGTCTACCGTGGTGAGGTCAGGGCCACACATGATGTGGTGGCATTCCTGGCCTATATCAGTTTCTTCCCCCAGCTGGTGGCAGGACCCATAGAGCGGGCCACACGCCTGTTGCCCCAGTTTCTGCAGGAACGCCGCTTCGACTACTCACTGGCCGTCAGCGGATGTCGCCTGATGCTGTGGGGCTTCTTCAAGAAGATGGTGATAGCCGACAACTGCGCCGTGCTGGTGAATAGCGTCTGGGACAACTATGCGACGGAGCCTGCACCCGTGCTGCTGATAGCTGCCGTGCTGTTCACGTTCCAGATATACGGCGACTTCTCGGGCTATTCAGACATCGCCATCGGTTGCACCCGTCTCTTCGGCATCCGCCTGATGCGCAACTTCCATTTCCCTTACTTCGCCGCCAGCATAGCCGACTTCTGGCGACGCTGGCATATCTCGCTGACCACCTGGCTGCGCGACTATGTCTATATCCCCTTAGGCGGTAGTCGCCAGGGACTGATGAGGACGCTGCGCAACACGTTCATCGTGTGGGGCATCAGCGGACTGTGGCATGGTGCCAACTGGACGTTCGTCTGCTGGGGACTCTATCATGCGCTGCTGCTCAGCATCTACCGGCTGACCCATCTGCATCCCGTCAAGAAAGCAGGGGAAGGTAGTGTGGCCGCTACGGTCAGCACTTTTGCCTTGGTCGTCGTGGGATGGATAATCTTCCGTGCCACGTCAATGAGCGAGGCTATGGCATATATTGGAAGAATGATGGGAGCGTCGTGGGCAGACCTGCCGCTGGCCGTAGGCCGCATGCGTACGCTGCTGCCCGACCTCATCGTCCCCCTCGGGGCCATCGCGCTGATGATGGTCATGGAGTGGCGCAGACAGCATGGACGCAGCCTGCTGCCCCGGCCGTTCTTTGTCCATACCGGCTTGCGCTACGGGCTATATGTCGTCGTGGCCATGCTGACCATCGCCCTGGCAGGTTCGCAGTCAGAGTTTATTTATTTCCAGTTCTGAAAAAGCTATGAGGAAGTTTCTGAAGAGATTCGCGCTGTTTGTGCTGCTGTTTGTTGGTGTCCATATACTACTCATCGTCCCCGTACCTGCCGACCGCAACCAGTACCTGCAGGCGTACAACCACAAGATAGGACTGCTGCAGACGACAGCCCGGCCGCGACTGATCTTCATGGGAGGCAGCAACACGGCCTTCGGCATCAGTTCGCCCATGATAGAGGACTCGCTGGGCCTGCACGTCATCAACTTCGGCCTGCACGGCGGCATCGGCATCCGTTATCCCATGGAGGATGCCCTGCAGTACATCCGTAGGGGTGACATCGTGGTGCTGCAGTTAGAATATGCCAACTACTTCGGCGAGACATGCAATGCCGAGACCATGCCGAAACTGATGGTGGCAACGGGTTGGCGCAGGGCCGCACACCTGAGGCTCGCAGAATGGCGTGCCGTCATCGGCGGTCTGCCTATGCTGGCATTGGGCAACCTGAAGCGACTGGTCCTCTGGCCTTTCAGGGGGACGCTCGACACGCCCGTGCCTACCTCGCACTTCAAGTACACAGCCGGTGGGTTCAATGCCTATGGCGATGAGGTGAGCCACCTCAACTTCCCGACGACACCTCATTTATATACACGTAAAAAAGACCTTGGCCCTGTTGACCAAGGGTTCTGCCGCTGGTTGCGGGCGTGTCTGAAAAGTTATGAGCAGCATGGAGCCCGTATTGTGATGTTGCCGCCCTCGTGTACGGAGTCCTGCCTGTCGGCATCCTACAGCGCCGATATTGCCGAGGCCCTGCGCGACATAGGCTATCCCTATGCCGTACAGCCACAGGAGATGACGGTAGCCGACAGCCTCGCCTTCGATTCCGGCTACCATCTGAATGCCGAGGGTGTCCGGCTGAACAGCCAGAAGATCATCTTGATACTGGACAGGTATATTACTCGGGGTTGTAGCCGAAGTTGTCGAGCTCTTTCTTGGACGAACGCCAGTCCTTGTCTACCTTGACGAAGAGTTCGAGGTAGATGTGCTTGTCGAAGAATTTCTCAAGTGCCTTGCGGGCCTCGGTGCTCACCTTCTTGATGGCTACGCCCTGATGGCCGATGATGATGCCCTTCTGCGAGTTGCGCTCTACGTAGATGACGGCATTGATGTGTATCTTATGGTCGTCCTCCTTGAACTGCTCGACGACGACCTCGACGGAGTAGGGTATCTCCTTGTCGTAGTAGAGCAGTATCTTCTCGCGTACGATCTCGGAGACGAAGAAGCGGGCGGGCTTGTCCGTCAGCTGGTCTTTGTCGAAGAAGGCGGGACTCTCGGGCAGCAGTTCCTGAATGCGCTTGAGCAGCAGGTCGATGCCGAACTTGTTCTTCGCCGAGATGGGCAGTATCTCTGCGTTGGGCAGCAGTGTGTGCCAGCGCTCCACGATGTCGCCCAGCGTCTTCTGGTCGCTCTCGTCGATCTTATTGATGAGCAGCAGCACGGGAATCTCCATCTTCTGCACCTTCTCCAGGAAGTCCATGTTCTTCTCCGGGTCTTCAACGACGTCGGTGACGTAAAGCAGCACGTCGGCATCGGTGAGTGCCGACTCTGAGAATGCCAGCATCGACTCCTGCAACATGTAGTTAGGCTTCAGCACGCCTGGGGTGTCGCTGAAGACAATCTGCATGTCGGGGGTATTGACGATGCCCATGATACGGTGGCGCGTGGTCTGCGCCTTGAAGGTGGCAATAGAAATACGCTCACCAACCAATTGGTTCATGAGCGTACTTTTACCTACGTTGGGATTGCCAACGATATTTACGAATCCTGCTTTGTGCATTTTCTTTAATTAGTAATTATTAATTACTCATTTCCCGTCGTACGCCCATTTGAGGTAATTGGCTCCGTGTGTGAAGCCAGCGCCGAAGGCGGTCATGATGATGTTGTCACCCTTGCGTAGGCGTGACTCATATTCCCACAAAGCCAGAGGTATGGTAGCAGCCGACGTGTTGCCGAAGTGGTCGATGTTGACCATGACCTGCTCCATGGGCAGATCCAGTCGCTTGGCCACGGCCTCGATGATGCGCATGTTGGCCTGATGGGGGACTATCCAGTTGATGTTGTCCTTGGTCAGTCCGTTGCGCTCAGCGATGAGTGCGCAGTCTTCGCTCATGTCGGTGACGGCATAGCGGAACACGGTGCGTCCCTCCTGATAGGTGAAGTGCATGCGGTGATCGACGGTGAAGTGGCTGGGCGGACATACGGAGCCTCCTGCCTTCATGTGAAGGAAGGGCAGACCCTGTCCGTCGGTGCGCAGATAGGAGTCTATCAGTCCGATGTTCTCCTCCTCGGTAGCCTCTACCATGACGGCAGCGGCTCCGTCGCCGAAGAGCGCACATGTCTGACGGTCCTTATAGTCGGTCACCGACGACATCTTGTCGGCACCAATGAGTATGACCCTCTTGTAGCGTCCGCTCTGTATCATACCTGCCACTACGTCGAGGGCATAGATGAATCCGGAGCAGGCAGCCCAGAGGTCGAAAGCGAAAGCATTCTTCAGTCCCAGCTTGCCAACGACGATGCTGGCCGTGGAGGGATACTTATAGTCTGCCGAAGATGTAGAAACTATCAGAGCGTCAATGGTGTCGGGTGCTACGCCCGTCTTCTCAATCAGTTGCTTGGCAGCTTTGCGCGCCATGTAAGAAGTGCCGAGACCCTCCTCAGCGAGGATGCGGCGCTCCTTGATTCCGACACGCGTCATAATCCACTCATCGTTGGTGTCGACCATGCGCGAGAGTTCCTCGTTGGTGAGGATATAATCAGGCACATAGCCACCTACGCCGGTGATGATCGCGTTAATCTTTCCCATTGTCCTGATGATTATTCAGCTACTTCCTCGTCCTTCTTGATAGCTACCTTGCCACGATAGTAACCGCAGGTGGGGCATACGGTGTGATAGATGTAGTAAGCACCACAGTTAGGGCATACTGCCAGTGTGGGAGCTACGGCCTTGTCGTGTGTACGGCGCTTGGCGGTACGAGTGTTCGATTGTCTTCTTTTAGGATGTGCCATGTTGAATTACGATTTTAAAATTACACTTTGTTATTTATTTCTCTTAAGTTGTTCTAAGACTTCCCATCTGGGGTCGATCGGCTTCTCGTCAGCCTCGCTGCTTCGGGCGGTAGATAGCTGATGGAGCTTCTCGCTCATGGCTGCGTCGCACTGCCCGAGGGGGTGGACATGCTGGATGGGTATGGCCAGGATGATGGCCTCGTAGACGTACCATGCCGTGTCGAGCGTGGCATCGCGCTCGTCGATGACGATGATGTCGTCGTCGTCCTCGCTGTTCTCGGTGCCCAGCTTGATGATGAACCTCAGGCTGGTGTCGATGGGTTGATCCATCAGTTCGAGACAGCGGTCACAGGGTATGCGTACGCTGCCGTTGACCTGCAGCTGCAGTTCAAAGAAGCCGACGGCCTTGCGTATGGTTCCCTCCACCTGCAGTGAGCCTCCTTGCACCTGAGCCTCCTCGATTGAAGAGAAGAACTGGTCGCCGATAGGGTATTCCACGGGTGTCACCTCGTCGGTAAGTCCCTTCAAATCAATCTTGTATAGCTCTGTCTGGTACATATCAATTCATTTTCGGGCTGCAAAGTTACACTTTTTTTTCCAAACGCAAGCGTAAAGTCGCAATTTTTTAAATAAAAGGCCTCTTATTTAGAATTTTTTCTATTTTACGATGTTTTTTTGATGGTTGTCCAGTGCCACCAGCGCATCCTTGCATTGCTCCATGAGCCACTTGGGTGTGGAGGTGGCTCCGCAGATGCCTATAGAGTGGATGCCGTGCAGCCAGGAGGGGGCAATCTCGGCAGGGCCTTCTATCAGGTGCGAATTGGGATTCTGGTTGAGACACTCGTTGAACAGCACCTTGCCGTTGGAACTCTTGCGGCCGCAGACGAAGAGAATGAGGTCGTGACGGGCGGCAAACTGCTTGATGTTGGGCATGCGGTTGGCCACCTGCCGGCAGATGGTGTCGAAGCTGCGGAAGTTGACGCCAGGCTTGACGTGCGAGCGTATGTAGTCGATGATGCGCTGAAACTCGTCGAGTGACTTGGTGGTTTGTGAATAAAGAAAGATGTCGCGCGTGAAGTCGAGCTGTTTCACGTCGTCGAACTTCTCGATGACGATGGCCTTGCCATCGGTTTGTCCCACCAGGCCGAGCACCTCGGCATGACCGTTCTTGCCGAAGATGGCAATCTGGGTTTGAGGTTTGGGGTCGCCTTCGTACTGCGTCTTGATGCGCTTCTGCAGCTGGAGTACGACGGGGCAGGTGGCATCGATGATCTCGATGTTGTTGCGGCGTGCCAGCTCGTAGGTGGCAGGCGGTTCGCCGTGTGCCCTCAGCAGCACCTTGACATCGTGCAGCTCTTTCAAGTCGTCGTGGGTGATGGTGACCAGCCCCATGAGTCGCAGCCGGTCGCACTCCATGCCGTTGTGCACGATGTCGCCCAGACAGTAGAGGGTGCCGCCGCGCGCCAGTTCCTCCTCAGCCTTCTTGATGGCTGTGGTGACACCGAAGCAGAAGCCGCTGCCGGCATCGATCTCTATGTCGATGGGGGGAGGGGGGCTCATGGGGCTAATGGGGCCCATGGGACTCATGGGGCTAATAGGGCTAATAGGGCTCATAGGTTCTTGAAGTAGAGGTCGAGGAGGTCGGCGGCCGCTACGAAGCTGGTCTTGCGACCCTCGAGGACGGTCTGCTCGGCAGCCTGCAGCTGGTCGCGTACGACGGGATTGTTGTAGAAGTTGAAGCGCAGGCTCTCGTTGATGCTCTCGTACATCCAGTATTTGGCCTGCTCGTTGCGGCGATAGTCAAAGTATCCGTTGTGCTTGACGAAGGCGAAGTACTCGTAGATCATGTCCCACACCTCCTTGACGCCCGTGCCATAGAATCCGCTGTAGCACAGCACCTTGGGCAGCCATCCGCTCTCGGGCATGGGGAAGAAATGGAGTGCGTTGCGGAAGTTGGTGGCCGCCATGTGGCAGCGGTCGACGTTGTCGCCGTCGCACTTGTTGATGACGATGCCGTCGCTGATTTCCATGATGCCGCGCTTGATGCCCTGCAGCTCGTCGCCTGTGCCTGCCACCTGAATGAGCAGGAAGAAGTCGACCATCGAGTGACAGGCCGTCTCGCTCTGGCCCACGCCGACGGTCTCAACGAATATCTTGTCGAAGCCTGCCGCCTCGCAGAGGATGATGGTCTCGCGCGTCTTGCGGGCCACGCCGCCTAACGATCCTGCCGACGGGCTGGGACGGATGAAGGAGTCGGGATGCACGCTGAGTTTCTCCATGCGCGTCTTGTCGCCCAGGATGCTGCCCTTGGTACGCTCGCTGCTGGGGTCGATGGCGAGTACGGCCAGCTTGCCGCCTTTCTCTTTCAGCAGATGGATGCCGAACTCGTCGATGGAGGTGGACTTGCCGGCGCCTGGCACGCCGCTGATGCCTATGCGTACGGAGTTGCCGCTGTAGGGCAGACAGCGCTCTATGACCTCCTGGGCCTTGGCCTGGTGGTCGGGGTTGACACTTTCTATGAGGGTCACTGCCTGCGAGAGTACGGTGATGTCGCCTTTGACGATGCCCTCCACCATCTCGTTGACCGTCATCTCGCGGCGGCGGAAGCGGTTGCGTCGCAGGTAGGGGTTGATGATGGATGGCTGTTCTACGCCGTTGTTCACTTGCAGTCCTGCGTATTCAGAGCTGTTTTCGGGGTGTTCCATAGTTGTTTGATGGGGTATATGTGTTATTTGACGTTGATTCTGATGACCACCTTGGCATGGTCGGGGTCATTGGTGATCATGAGAATACGGGGTTTCGACTTAGCCTTGAGCAGCAGGTTGCGGTCGCCCTTGACCTTGAGCTTGGCCTGCTCGCCTGGCTGCAGCTCGCGCTTGTCGAGCGTCACCTTCAGTCCCTTGGTGAACATCTGCAGCGACGAGATGTTGAGGGCGGTGCGTCCGTTGTTGGTGATGACGATGGTGCCGCTCTTCAGTTTCTTGCCGTTGTGCAGGCCGATGTTGAGTGAATCGGCCGAGGTATGCAGCTTGGGTGCATATTTCTTCATGTCGCCGGAATAGACGTCTACGTCGGGCAGCAGCACGACCGATACAGGCAGTTCGATGTCGCTGTCCACCTTTTCGCCCAGTTTCTTGGCGAGGAATACCGACGACTGCGTGAGTCCGTAGTTGGTCACTTTCTCGGAGTTGAGTGTCAGGGAAATTTTTCCCACACGTCCCGGAGCCAGATGTTCGGGGGTGACAATGGCGGTGAGGTAGGGTGGCAGGTGCAGCATGTTGGGCACCACGGTGTTCTCCGTGTTGTTGGCAATGTGGATGACGGCCTCGGGGTGGTCGCCCTTCTTCACGTCGTCGAACTCCAGGTTGTTGACGTCGGCCTGCAGCCCCTGGAACTCGTAGGGGTACTTGTTGGTGAAGTTCTGTACCTCCTCAAGTACGATGCCTTTCATCTGCAGGTAGACGGGCTTCTCCGTGGCATTGCTGTAGATGGCCACCTGCTTGGTGAAGTGTCCCAGCATGCGTGCATCGTAGGTCATGGTGATGGTGAATTTCTTCTTTCCGCCGATGGGTTGGGTGGGATAGTCGACGGTGGTACAGCCGCAGTCGGGCTTCACCTCTTTTATAATAAGAGGCTTGGAGTCTTTGTTGCGCAGTTCGAAGGTAGCCGTAATGGGCACTTCGTAGCCCGTCTTGCCGGCGTCGATGGTTGTCTTGGTGACTGCCAGTTTCTGTGCCTGTGCCGTCGTGGCGGCCAGGCAGAGGGCAGTGATGATGAGAGTTGCTTTCATTCTACGTGGATAGTTGTTGATTTAGTCGTGGCGCGGAACTCGGGTGAGTAGGCACATTCCACGGTGCAGGTGCCCGTCTCGTAGGTGCCGGTGCGGTCGATGTAGTATTCGCTCTCGATGACGTGCTTACCCTTGGACAGCATGTCGAAGTAGTAGTTGGTGGTGTAGTCCTTGGGCGAGCAGTACATGCCCCAGTGGTAGCCGCTCAGCTGGCGTACGGGCTCCATGCAGGCAGCCCGCTTGTCGACGACCTGTACGAAGTCGTAGTCGCGGTCGGCCTCGATGGTGATGCGTATGGTGATGCGGTCGCCGGGCTTGAGGTTTGATGTTTGAGGTTTGAGGTTTGAAGTTTGATTGTCTGAAATCAGTATTTCGCGCTTGACGCTGATGCCGCTCTGGTGGTCGGCGATGTCGGCGGTGTGCTGCATGAACTGTGCGTAGACGGCACCCCACGATGTGCCTGTAGACGTCTTCTCGGCCGTGAACGTCTTCACGTCCTTGCCCGACATGGCTGTTTTCACGTAGCCGATGCCTGCCGTGGCGTCAGACGTGGAGAGCTCCTGTCCGTCGACCTTCAGCACGGTGTGCGGTGCGGGTGCAAACTTGTTGCTTTTCACCGTGCCCTCTTCCCTGAGGAAGGCGTAGATGGCATCGACGCTGTTGATGGGCGTGTCCCATGACTGCGTGCGCTTCTGCTGCAGCAGCCAGCGCTGCATCTCGGTGATGGTCTGCTTGTCCTCGGGCGTCAGTCGCTGTATGGCCTCGATGGCAGCCACCTGTGTGGGTATGCGGTAGTTGCGCCACGAGTAGGAGGCGCGGTGGGTGTCGTAGTAGCGGCCCATGTCCTCCTTGTAGACGGTGTACTCCTTCAGGCTCTTGATGTACGTCTTGGAGTTGAGGATGATGGCCGACATGGCCTTCTCGTAGATGGTCTGGTTCTTGGTTTCTTTCTTCAGCAGGTTCTTCAGGTACGTGTTGGCTTCGACCACCTTTTTGGGCAGCTCGCGTCCGTCGAGTGCGCAGATGTAGAGCCACTGCAGTGCGGTGAAGCTGGGGAATGACGGCTTGATGCCCTTCTTCTCCTGCTGCTTCATCCTGTCTACGAGGTCTATCATCTCGCTGCCCATGTATGTGAAGGCCGACTTGAGCATCTTCTCTGTCTCCTTCTGCTGGCCGGTCATCAGGTTGAGCCGCACCAGCATCTCGCTGATGGCGATGGTGATGTACGTAGAGCCGTTCATACCCTTCCACCATGTCCAGGCGCCGTTGCCCAGCTGCAGCTGGCGCAGCTTGTCGAGTGCCGACGTGAGGCGCTGGTTCATCAGGTTCTCGTCGAAGAAGTCGGCCAGTCGCTGCTTCTGCTCCTGCTCGCGGTTGGCATCCATGACCCACGGTGTCTCGTTGAGCAGCAGGTCCTTCAGTTCCTGGTCTTTCTGCAGGTTGCTCATGAGCGATGTCTCCTGTCCCTCCTCGCGGCTCCACATCTCGAAGACGCCCTTGGCCGTGGGGTTCTGCTCCAGTATGTAGCGTCCTATGCTGTTGGCATAGAGCGACGCTGCCTGCGAGATGGCGTTCTCGTCGCAGGGCTTGCCGACGGTGGGCAGTGCCTGAAGCATGAGCCAGGCGGGGTTGTTGGTATATTCGACGGTGAGGCGCGACGTGCCGGGCGACAGCTGGTTGGCGGGGAATAGCTTGGCGAGGTTGATGGTCTTGGTGCCCGGTTCTATTTGCGTGAAGGGCACGGTGACGGTGACGCGCTCCGAGTTGGGCAGCACGGGCAGATAGTGCTGTTCGCCGTCGCTGAAGTTGCGCCCGCTGACGCTCATCTTGGCGATGAGCAGCGTCTGCTCGATGGTGGAGGCATCGACGTCGAAGGTGACGCTCGCCGTAGAGTCGACGCCCAGTGCCACCTGTTGTTTCTTGTCGAGGATGACGGCCTCGGTCTCGGGGTCGATGAGCTGCAGGCGTGCCGTGCCGCTGATGGCCTTCGTGCCCGTGTTGAAGATGCGTGCCGAGATGGTGGCGTGGTCGCCGTGGCGCATGAAGCGCGGTATGTTGGGCTGTATCATCACGTCCTTCTTGGCGACGGTCTCGCCGCTCAGCATGCCGTGCATCATGTCAGCGGTGTGGGCGATACCCATGAAGCGCCAGGTGGTGAGGCTCTCGGGCAGGCGGAACTTCAGGCTGACAAGGCCCTGCTCGTCGGTGGTGAGCTGTGGGTAGAAGAAGGCCGTCTCGTTGAGGTTCTCGCGTATCTGTGGTGCCTGCTGCTGCTCCTCGGCTGCCTCGTCGACAGCCTCGTCGGCCTCAGCGTCACTGGTAGCAATGCTCTTGGCCCCCATGACGGCTATGGGTGCCTCGTTAAATACCTCTTCGGCAACTTCAGATTTCATGAGCATCATGTCTTCCTGCACGGCCATCGAGTTCTTGGCCAGAGCCCTGCCGCCGGCAGCCCTGGTGTAGCGGATGCGTCGGCCGTAGCCGTAGTCGTTGGGGTAGATGTCGTGGTCGAAGTGGCTGAGCGCGAGAGGGCGTACCGTGAGCCACGACTGCTGCTTGAAGCCGTTGAAGGCGAGTGTGCCCCAGTCGGTGAAGTTCCAGCTGGCGGCGGGTATCTGCAGCCAGATGTCGGGGCTCAGGCTCCAGTTGTTCTTGGTCAGTTGGTCGAGGCTCTTGTCGTAGAGCACGGCCATGAGCTGTGCGCGTGCCGGCTTGTTGTCGGGGTCGGTGACGGTGAGCGTCCACTGCTCCTCCTGTCCTGGCGTCAGCCGGTCGCGGAAGGTCTCCCAGCGCAGCGTCAGGTTCTTGTTGGGCAGAGGCCGCCTGATGGTCGTCTGGTGGGTGTACGTCTTGCCGTTCTTCACCCAGGCGAAGGTCAGCAGCAGGCCGTCGCCGTACTCCTCGCGGTAGGTCAGCTTGCGGTTGATGAGCTCGTTGCTGCGGTCGGTGGCGCTGCTCTCGATGACGTTGCCGTTGGCCAGCAGGGTGTAGACGATGTGTACGTTCTTGTCGGACGAGCCCACCTGGATGGTGACGGGTGTGCCGTCGATGGGGAACTGACTGTCGCTGACGTAGAACCAGTCGTCGGTCTTGGTGGCCGGTCGCTTGTCGTCGAGCGAGAAGACGGTGAAGTCGCGCCTGAGCGTGTCGTCCTCGCAGATGGCCTCGATGTTGTGCTTGCCCGAGGCGAGGTTCGCTGATAGTGCAAGCGGCGTATTGGTCTGCATGTTCTGCCATTTGCCGTTGTCTATGCGGTAGCGCAGGTTGGCGCTGATGTCCATGCCGGCGGCGTTGCGCAGGTGGAATGTGATGTCGGTCGGTTTTTCGGCCAACATCTTCTCGGGCATGTCAACGCTGAAGGCCGTCTTGCGGTTGCCCAGCGGCAGCGACATCTCGCCCGCGTGGGTCTCGCCGGCCTGATCGGTCACGTCGGCATGTACCACGAAGTTGTAGAACATCGGGTGCAGGGTCTTGGGCAGCGTCATGGGTATCTCCACCTTGAAGCAGCCGTCGGCGTCGGTCACGGCTTCGCCCGAGCTGACCAGCTCGTCGTCCGAGCCGGTGCCGAAGGCGCCTACGCCCCAGTAGCGCGAGTAGGTGAACCACCAGAAGGCCAGCCGGCGCTCTACGGTATATTTCACCTTGGCTCCCTGCACGGGCACGCCGGCGTAGGAGCGTGCCGTGGCCTTGACCACCACCGTGTCGCCGTCCTCGTAGCGCTGGTTGACGGTGGGGAAGGTCACCTCGAATGTCGGCCGCTTGTATTCCTCCACCTTGAAGTAGCGGGTGCTGCCGGCTATGCTGATGCTGTAGGAGCCGTTCAGGCCGCTGCGCGGCAGGGTGAACTCGCCGGCGCAGGTGCCGTACTCGTCGGTCACCAGCTGCTGCTCGTAGACGATGTCGTGGTTGGCGTTCCTGGCGTAGGCGGTGACCTTATGGCCGGCCATCACCTGGTGCTCGTAGCCGTTGTCCGTTGTGTAGGCGATAGCGGCGAAGCTGACCTTCTGTCCCGGGCGGTAGATGCTGCGGTCGGTATAGATGGCCGTGCGCTCCTGGGTGTTCTTCGTGCCATAGTAGCTGTAGTTGCCGTAGCCTCTCATGACGGGGCAGGCATGGTCCTTGGCCGTGGTCACATAGATCTCGTAGGGGTGGTCCTCCTCGTAGGTATAGACGTATTCGCCCTTGTCGTCGGTGGTCACCGTCACGGTCTTCTTGTGTTTGTACCAGCCCCATGACAGCTTGATCTTGGCACCCTTGACGGGCTGGCCGGTGGTGGCGTCGACGACGACGTAGCGCACTTGCGTCTTCGACAGGTCCTGGTGCAGCACACGGAGGTTGGAGACGTAGTACAGATGGCGCGACACCTGTGTAGACGGCTGACTCTCGAACTCCACCATGTAGATGCCTACGGGCAGTCCCTCCATGGTCAGCGAGTCCTCGTACGTCTCGTACGGCTGCTTGCCGATGTAGGTGCGCACCTGCGTCAGGTGGGGCAGCGCTGTCAGCAGCTGCTTCATTTTCTTGTAGTCGTCGGAGTTCTCGGGGCGCAGCTTGCTGTCGGCATCCATCTTGACGGAGTAGACGCGCATGGTGAGCTGGTCGATGCCTCGCAGTGCTGTCAGCTTGATGTTCTGCTGGCGGTCGGGTATGTTCACCTCGTGCTCCAGCATGGCGCTGAAGTTCAGGGCCGTCAGCTCGCGCTGGCTGTTGCGCAGCGTGTTCATGCCCTGCCATGCGCCCCAGCGGTCGAGGGCGAGGTTGATGTACTGCCACAGCTGTTCGGGCGTGGCGGCGGTCTGTTCGTTCATGAAGTCGTAGCGCTCTATGGCCACCTCGCCGGCCTCTGCCAGGTCGGCATACTCGTTGATGAGCGAGTCCAGGCGGTGTATGTACACCGACTTGTTGAGCACCTCGCGACCCGAGGGACGCTCGCGCTTCAGCACTTCGAGGCTGGTCAGCAGCGCTGCCCTGCGGTTGCCCGTCTTCAGGTAGTAGGCGCGCAGCACGTCGTAGCGCTCCGTCTCGTAGCCTATGACGCTCAGCAGGTCGTCGTCAAACAGCTTGCTGTCGGTGCCGTGCTTGATGAGCGGCTCGTAGTCGGTGGCCTTGACGGCAGCCAGCATCTCGGGGTGGGCCAGCGCCTTGTCGTAGAAGGCCTCGTAGAGGCGCTTGTCCTCCGTCTCGTCGAGCACTCGCGAGTGGCGGTAGATGTAGCCCAGCACCGTGTTGTAGACGGCGCGCAGGGGCTCTTCCTGAGCGGCCTGCTCGCGTGCCTGCAGACGGGCGATGGCGGGCTTCAGCGAGTCGCCCGACACGTCGGTCAGTGCCCTCACTTCCTGCAACTCGGCCTTCAGCAGCTGGCCGTAGGCCTTCTCCTGCTCGGCTTTCGCGGCTATCTGTCGTAGCAGTTTCTGCTCCGTCTGTGGCAGGTCGTCGTTGGTGGCCTTCTCTACTTGTTTCCAAAGGCTGGAATATGTCTGTCCCTTCATAGTCAAAGCGGGTGCCGCCAGCATGACGGCGAGGAAAAATAATAACTTTTTCATACGCGTTCCTATTTTAATGCAAAGATACAAAAAAAATCTCAGACCTGCAAATTTCTGCCAGAATATTAGGAATTATTTAAGTTTCGCTTTCGCTCAGCTGTTGGAGTTGATAGGGCTATGTCTTGCCCTGAAAAACGTTGAATAAAAAACAACGTTTAAAATGGAGAAAACAGAAGATTTTAATGTATTAGAGTTACAAGAACTTGCGATTAAACACAATTGCGGTAAGAAACACACTTCATTGACTCAAAAGAGCAT
>JAFUSV010000145.1 GCA_017467565.1 Prevotella sp. | reverse complement strand
TAATATACATATTATAATATATAATAGAATAATTTAACTTTCAATTCGTAACTCCATTAAATGCTACAATGAAAAATCCATTTGGTACTTTGGTACTTTTGTGTCTGTTAACTCCCGATAACTCCCTCAAGTTGAGCGAATGCGAAACTTGAATATCTGATTTTTACAGATACAAGCGAAGGCCAGCTTCCAAGCCTATGCGGCGGACGCCATAGAACTCGTTGCTCTTCAGCTCTATGCCCTCCGGTTTTTTTAACGATACGGTGAACATATTGGCCTGAACCCCTACTCCGATATTGGGTGAGAGCATATACTCCATGCCTAACCGCATCAATGCGGCGAAACGATCTTCTGACCGTCTGAAGTCCTTCCACGTCTCAGAATATCGGCAGTAGCCTAACATGATGCCAGCATCCATGCGAAACTTCTTTCCTATCATTTCGGAAAACAAGACACCCGGACCTACGAAATTAGTGTACATCTTGATGCCTTCATCAAATTCCGTCCGCGTATGGGCATACATCAATCCTATGCCGATGCCCGACTTCCAGTAGAAGTCAAGACCTACGTCAAAACCTGTACCGAGTTTCGAATCATAAGAACGTCGACCCGTCTCGTATTTTGAAGTCAGCCACGACAACCCATAATTGACCTTCAACACCTGTCGAGGCAGGTTCTTCATCCGTTCACTTCTCTCTTCCTGCATCACCCGAGCCTCCTCTTGATAATACTGGTACGCCCGGTCAGATTCTATGGTCTGGCCGACGGATGTCAGAGCCAACGAGTCACTGACCGCCTCATCCATGCGCAGCATCGTTCCCCAAACCCTGTGTATGGTACTTATCATGTCGGGCACCCGGTGCCGCTCTATGATAAGTCCGTTACCACCATGACGCGCCGTCTCTTCAACGGCCAACTTCAGCACCATCGAATAGTCGCCCTTACCCGAGAAGCCATTGTCCACCACCTTCACCTTACCGATAGCAAGTGACTTAGGCGGCACCTTCTGCCCCACTTGGAACACCCTGACGGAGTCGGGCGCCACAGCAGGATAATTGGTGACGAACATATCGCTGACCACACGTGGGGAACATCCCGTCAGCAGTACAACGCACAGCAAGAAGCTTTGTTTCATCTTTTCCATTTGTTTTTTAGAAGGGTGTATCATCATCGTCTGCGTTTTTTATTGTTTCAATTGCAAAAGTACATAATAATTCAGAACTGGCAAAGGAAAAAGGTAAAAAGTTCGTTCTAAGCCGTTTGGGAACCTGATCTATGCTGTTTGAGAACCCAACGGAGGAAAACACAATGAAAAGGGCAACAAAAAAGACGGCGCAAAGGTTTACATCGCTGCCGAAATGCTTGGCACATTGACGTAATCCTTGCCAACCGTTTTATTCGTGGTCAAAGGAAAAGGTGTGTCAGCAATATCCTGACACCGATGAAGAGGAGGATGAGTCCGCCGAAGAGTTCGGGACGCAGTCGGCGGCGGATGCTGGAGCCGAAACGGAGGCCCAGCAGGAACCCTGCGACAGAGAACAGCAGCGAGCCGATGCCGATGACTGTCAGCGGCCAGAGTAACGATGCTGCCGACGTATAGCCCGTGACGGCCATCGAGATGCCTACGGCGAGGGCATCGATGCTGGTGGCTACGGCCTGCAGCAGTTGCGTGGACAGATGCGTGGGGTCGAGGTGATGTTCCTCCTCGGGCTCCCCTGACTCCTTGATCATACGCAGGCCGAGGAAGGCAAGCAGGCCAAAGGCCACCCAGTGGTCGTAGTCCTCGATGTAACGGGCAAAGTGGCTGGTGGCCATCCACCCTAAGAGTGGCATGAGCGCCTGGAAGAGTCCGAAGAGCAGTGCCGTGGAGAGTATGGTGACCCACTGGCGTCGCGCGACGATGACACCGTTCACGATAGAAACCGTGAAACAGTCCATGGCCAGAGCCACCGAAAGGAGCAATAATTCGGCTATTGTCATCATACGGGGTGCAAAGGTAGCGTTTTTATTTGGAAATATCAAACATTTTTCGTACCTTTGCAGCGAAAATAATAATTAATAAGGTAAAAAGCTAAAATGGAACAGAAAAACTACAAGCGAATCACCGTGACATCGGCCCTGCCCTACGCCAACGGTGGAGTACATATCGGTCACCTGGCCGGCGTCTATGTACCGGCCGACATCTATGTGCGCTATCTCAGAGCGAAGAAGCGCGAGGTGATGTTCATAGGCGGCAGCGATGAGCACGGCGTGCCCATCACGGTGCGTGCCCGAAAGGAGGGCATCACGCCGCAGGACGTCGTAGACCGCTACCACAAGATGATCAAGGACTCGTTCGAGGAGTTCGGCATCTCGTTTGACATCTATAGCCGCACCACCTCGGAGACCCACCACAAGTTTGCCGCCGAGTGGTTCCGCAAGCTCTACGACGAGGGCAAGCTGGTGGAGGAGACCACGGCTCAGCTCTACGACGAGGAGGCCAAGCAGTTCCTGGCCGACCGCTACGTCACTGGCGAATGTCCCTATTGCCACAATCAGGGCGCATACGGTGACCAGTGCGAGAAGTGTTGCCGCGACCTGTCGCCCACGGAACTCATCAACCCGAAGTCGACCATCAGCGGCTCAACGCCCGTGCTGAAGGAGACGAAGAACTGGTACCTGCCCCTCAACGAATATCAGGAGTGGCTGAAGCAGTGGATACTGGAGGAGCACAAGGAGTGGCGTCCCAACGTCTACGGCCAGTGCAAGTCGTGGCTCGACATGGACTTGCAGCCCCGTGCCATGACACGCGATCTGGACTGGGGCATCCCCGTTCCCGTGGAGGGAGCCGAAGGCAAGGTGCTCTATGTATGGTTCGACGCACCCATCGGCTACGTCAGCAACACCAAGGAGCTGTGCGAGCGTGAGCCTGAGAAGTGGGGCGACTGGCGCAAGTGGTGGCAGGACGAGGACACCCGCCTGGTGCACTTCATCGGCAAGGACAACATCGTGTTCCACTGCATCATCTTCCCTGTGATGATGAAGGCCCACGGGGGCTATATCCTGCCCGACAACGTGCCGGCCAACGAGTTCCTCAACCTGGAGAACGACAAGATTTCGACATCGCGCAACTGGGCCGTCTGGCTGCATGAATACCTCGTGGACTTCCCCGGCAAGCAGGACGTGCTGCGCTATGTGCTCACGGCCAATGCCCCCGAGACGAAGGACAACAACTTCACATGGAAGGACTTCCAGGACCGCAACAACAACGAGCTGGTGGCCGTCTACGGCAACTTCGTCAACCGCGCCCTGCAGCTGACCAAGAAATACTGGAACGGCGTGGTGCCTGCCTGCGGCGAGTGGCTCGACGTTGACCGTCAAGCAATCGAAGAATTCAAAAACGTAAAAAACAGAATTGAAGAACTCCTGGAGCAGTTCAAGTTCCGCGATGCACAGTTTGAGGCCATGAACCTGGCACGCATCGGCAACCGCTACATCACCGAATGCGAGCCGTGGAAGGTATGGAAGACCGACCCGAAGCGCTGCGAGACCATCCTCAACATCTGTCTGCAGCTGGTGGCTAACCTCGCCATCGCCTTCGACCCCTTCCTGCCCTTCTCGTCAAAGAAGCTGCGCGAGATGCTCCGCCTGGAAGACTTCGACTGGGAACAGCTGGGCAGCACCGACCTGCTGAAGGCCGGACACCAGCTGGGTGAGCCCGCCCTGCTCTTCGAAAAGATAGAAGACGAGACCATACAGCACCAGCTGGACAAGCTGGAGGCCACCAAGAAGCAGAACGAGGCCGCCAATAGCGTGGCTGACGGTTCTGCCGTCAGCACCCCCGCCCCCATCAAGGACAACGTAGATTTCGAGACCTTCGAGAAACTCGACATCCGCGTAGGCTTGGTGAAGGACTGCCAGCGCGTGCCCAAGTCGAAGAAGCTGCTGCAGTTCACCATCGACGACGGTACCGCACAGGACCGCACCATCTGCTCGGGCATTGCCCAGTTCTACGAGAATCCCGAGGAGCTCATAGGCCGCCGCATCCTCTTCGTGGCCAACTTTGCCCCCCGCAAGATGATGGGCATCGAGAGCCAGGGCATGATCCTCTCGGCCGTGGACAGCGACGAGAGCCTCAGCGTAGTGACCACTACTAAGGACGTGAAGCCAGGATCCTGCGTAGGATGACGGAGAATGGAGAATGGATAATTGATAATGGATAATTAGATGCAGGCAATTATCTTGGCGGCAGGAATGGGCCGCAGGTTAGGTGACTACACCAAAGACAACACGAAGTGCATGGTGCCTGTCAACGGCATACCACTCATAGACAGGCTGTTGGGACAACTATCCCAACAGCCATTGAATAAGGTGATCATCGTCGTGGGCTACAAGGGACAGGAGCTGCGCCAGTACATAGGCCACCGCTACGACGGCCAACTGAACATCGAGTTTGCCGAGAACCCCATCTACGACCGCACCAACAACATCTATTCGCTGGCATTGGTAAAAGACCGGCTGACCGAGGATGACACGCTGCTCATAGAGAGCGATCTCATCTTCAGCGACCGCCTCATACCGATGATTGTAGACAACCCCTACCCCAACCTCGCACTCGTGGCTAAGTACGAGTCGTGGATGGACGGCACCATGGTTTGCATCGACGGCGACTGCAACATTGTCAACTTCGTCTCGAAGGATGCCTTCAACTACAGCGATGCCCATCAATACTACAAGACGGTCAACATCTACAAGTTCAGCCGCGAGTTCTCGACCTCCAAGTATGTGCCTTTCCTCAATGCCTACACACAGGCCGTGGGCAACAATGAGTACTACGAGAACGTGCTGCGCATCATCTCGCTGCTCGACAGCCACGACATGAAAGCACAGCCCATAGGGCAGGAACGCTGGTACGAGATAGACGACAAGCAGGACCTGGACATCGCAGAGGCTATCTTTGCCGACGAGAAGGACGTCATCAGGAAGTACTACGGGCGCTTCGGCGGCTTCTGGCGCTTCCCCCAGATGCTCGACTTCTGCTATCTGGTCAACCCCTACTTTCCCACAGTGAGGATGAAGGACGAGCTGCGGGCCAACTTCGACACGCTGCTCACGGAGTATCCGTCGGGCATGAAGGTCAACACGCTCATTGCCAGCAAGTGCTTCGGCGTGAGCGAAGAGTATATAGTGCCAGGCAACGGGGCGGCCGAACTCATCAAAGTGCTCATGGAGGATACGAAAGGAACCGTCGGCAACGTGCGTCCCACCTTCGAGGAATATCCCAACCGCTATGACAAAAACAGTCAGGTGACCTTCGTGCCCAGAAATGAGGACTACCGCTATACGGCTGACGACCTGATGGTATTCTTCGAGGACAAAGGCATCAAGACGCTGCTGCTCATCAATCCCGACAACCCCTCGGGCAATTTCATCCCCAAGAGCGACGTTCTGCGACTGGCACACTGGTGCGAGGAGCGCTGCATCCGCCTGGTGGTCGACGAGTCATTCGTCGACTTCAGCACCGGCTATGCCACCAACTCGCTGCTCAGCGACAGTATCCTCGAACAGTACCCCCACATGGCTGTGATGAAAAGCATATCTAAGAGCTATGGCGTGCCTGGCCTGCGACTGGGCATCCTGGCCTCGGCCGACAAGGAGCTTATCGCACGTATAAAGAAAGAGGTATCAATATGGAACCTCAACTCCTTTGCCGAGTTCTTCATGCAGATCTACAATAAGCACGAGAAAGACTACCTCAAGGCCTGCGAGAAGTTTGTCAATGAACGGGCCGACTTCGAGTCGCAGCTGCGCACCATCCACTATCTGCGGGTGATGCCCACAGAGGCCAACTATTTCCTCTGTGAGGTGCTGCCACCACATACAGCCACCGAGATAGTCATCTACACACTGAAACACTACAACATACTGACCCGTGACTGTAGCCGCAAACCGGGACTCGACCCCGTGAAGCAGTACATGCGCATCGCTGTACGCAATCACGAGGAGAACGGACGGCTGATAGCAGCACTGAGAGCCTTTGGGTCAGAGAACAAGGGAAAGTGAACCATTTGCTTACACCACTAAGGTATAAGATATGAAGAATAGCGTAAAAGTCATAGGACACCGTCAAATAGAGGACCTGCACATAACTCCTGCAACATGCATGGAATGGGTAAAAGAAGGGTTCTTGATGAAAGACGACGTGCAGCTGCCTGCCAAGCTCAGCGTACATCCTCAGGGTGAAGATTTCATCACCTCCATGCCGTGTCTGCTGCCTGAACGTCAAGGCAGGAAGTATTTCGGCATCAAGATTGTCAGCAGAATTGAGACGGCCAAGCCTGCCCTGCAAAGCACCATCAATCTATATGATGCACAGACAGGAGCCCTGCTGGCACTCGTGGACGGCAATTGGATAACAGCCATGCGCACAGGAGCCGTGGCTGCCCTGGCTGCCAGGACACTGCAGCGCCAAGGCACTGACACCTATTCTATGATTGGCTTGGGTAACATTGCCCGTGCCGTGATGATGTGTCTGGCTGAAGACAGCCATGACAGGCATATCAAGGTACGTCTGTTGAAGTATAAAGACCAGGCGGAACGGTTTATCGAGCGCTTTGCTTCGTACCACAACGTCAGCTTTGAAATCATCGATGACAGATGTGCTTTCCTTGCTGAGGCCGACGTGCTGATATCGTGCGTCACGGTTGCCACCGAACTGCTCTTCCCCGACGATGCTCTTTTCAAGAAAGGTGTCACCGTCATCCCCGTACATGTTCGTGGATTCCAGAACTGCGACCTGTTCTTTGACAAAGTCTTCGGCGACGATACCGGTCAGATAGAGAAGTTCAAATACTTCAGCCGTTTCCGCCAGTATGACGAGTTCCACCACATCCTGCAAGGGAAGAACCCGGGACGTACCAGCGACGAAGAGCGCATCTTGAGCTATAACTACGGCATCGGTCTCCACGATGTCGTATTTGCCGCAAGAATCTACGAACGCCTTGCTGACGAAGGAACAAGTTTTGAAATGGACTGTTGCGACCAGAAGACATGGCTCTAACATCATGAATATCGTTGCAAAGACACTCAACTACCTGTGGCTGCACGGCTGGCAATACCGTGCAACGGAACGCCGTCATGCCCGTCTGGTTGAGCGGTTGAAGGGGAAGTACCCCGTCAGCGTCGTCTTCATGGCTATCGACCTGGCCTACTGGCGCTATCAGCACCTCTACGAACTGATGGCTGCCGACGAGCGGTTCGACGTGCACATCGTGCTGTCGCCCTGCCTGGAACGTCAGCACAAGGAGCAGGACATGGAGCGTCTGCGCCAGTATTTCCGTCACCGCGACATCGCATTCATCGACTACGACTTCCAGCAGAAGCCCTTCGACATACGCGGACAGCTGAACCCCGACATCATATTCTTTGCACAGCCCTACGAACATCTGCTCTGCCGTGAGCACGACTGCCTGAACTTCTACGACCGGCTGACGTGCTATATGCCCTATGCCTTCTGGACCTCGACGGGCAAACTGTCCTACAACCTACATTTCCACAACCGCGCCTGGCGGCTCTACTATTCTACCGAACTGCACCGAAAGGAGGCACAGCAGGTGGCAGACAACCGAGGACGCAATGTCCGGGTAGTGGGCTATGCCAATGCCGATGACTACCTGTGCGGCCACTACGATGAAAAGGTGTGGAAGCAGGTGAATGACGGTAGGCAGCGCAAACGCATCATCTGGGCTCCACACTTCTCCATCATCGAGAAGAACTCGGCCCTGCCCCCACGCTCCAACTTCCTGTGGATGGCACCGCTGATGCTCACCATCGCCCAGAAATATGCCGACCGTCTGCAGATAGCCTTCAAGCCCCACCCATCATTGCTGACGCAACTCTACCAACACCCCGACTGGGGACAGCAGCGCACAGACGAATACTATCGCCAATGGCAGACGATGGACAACACCCAACTGGAAGCCGGTGCCTACACCGACCTCTTCATGACGAGCGACGCCATGATACACGACAGCGGCTCGTTCGTCGTAGAGTATCTCTATGCCCATCGGCCCGTGATGTTCATCTCAAAGAACCTGAAGCCTATCCTCGACACACAGAGTGAGTTTGGACGTAAGGCCTACGAACAGAGTTACATCGGGCAGACCGAAGCCGACATCTGTCAGTTCATCGACCATGTGGTGCTCGCCAACGAAGACCCCATGCACGCCCAGCGGCAACAGTTCTTCGAGAACTATCTGCTCCCTCCCGGGCAGCAAAGTGTCGCCCAGAACATCATCGACGACCTGACAGAAGCCCTCTCCTTATAAGCCATACCTAACCAAGCAAGAATAATGCCACAGCAATCTCTGAAAGAAAGAACAGCACGCGGCCTCCTGTGGGGAGGTTTCAGCAACGGCCTCCAGCAGTTGCTGGGACTACTCTTTGGTGTCATCCTGGCCCGCAAGCTCTCGCAGGAAGACTATGGCATGATAGGTATGCTGGCCATCTTCTCGGCCATCGCCGCCTGCATGCAGGAAGGTGGTTTCATTGCTGCGCTCAACCGCAAGAAAGAGGTGACTCAGCGCGACTATAACGCTGTATTCTGGATGAGCATCCTGACCAGCGTGGGGTTCTATCTGCTGTTTTTCTTCACGGCTCCCCTCATCGCACGCTTCTATGGCGAGCCCCGGCTGACGGCCCTGGCCCGCTATTCGTTCCTCAGCTTCCTGTTTGTGAGCCTGAGCATTGCCCCGCGTGCCTACATCTTCAGAAACATGATGGTGCGACAGAGCAGCATCATCGCACTGGTATCCATGGCACTGTCGGGCATCGTGGGCATCGTCATGGCCTATCAGGGCTATGCCTACTGGGGACTGGCCACTCAGAATATCGTCTTTACCCTGTCGGTGAGCATTCTCAACTTTTGGTTCTCCGGCTGGCGACCCACATTCCTGCTGCACAATAAGACTGAGGACAGCAAATGGTTCGACCTGCGTCCTATCCGCGAACTGATAGGCTTCAGCAGCCGACTCATCGTGACGAATATCCTGACAGCAGCCAACACCAACATCCTCTCCGTGATTCTGGGACGACACTACCAGGCGTCGCAGGTGGGCGACTTCACCCAGGCCAACAAATGGAACACTATGGGACATTCGCTCATCACCAACATGCTCTACTCCGTAGCACAGCCCGTGCTGACCAAAACCGACGATGACCGCGAACGGCAGAAGCAGGTGTTTCGCAAGCTGCTGCGCTTCACGGCTCTCGTCTCCTTCCCGCTGATGTTCGGTCTGGCTCTGGTGGCAGAAGAGTTCATCGTCATCCTCATCACCGAGAAATGGCTGGCCAGTGCCCAGCTGCTGCGCTGGCTCTGCATAGCCGGAGCCTGGCTGCCCGTCAGCTATCTGTTCTCCAACCTGCTCATCAGCCGCGGCCACTCTTCCACCTATATGTGGTGTACCCTCTCCTTCCTGGCGGCACAGCTGCTGGCCGTCAGCCTCTGTGTGCCCTACGGCATCGAGCGCATGGTGCAGGCCTATGCCTGCCTGAACATTCTGTGGGTAGGCATCTGGTTCGTCTTTGCTCACGGCGAGATAGGACTCAAGCTGAAAGAAGCCGTCAGCGATATCGCACCTTATATATTATTAGCCACGGCTATCGTCCTGGCTACCCACTTTGCCACGCAAAGCATCACGAACCTCTACGTCAGCATCATCGTCAAGGTACTGCTGGTAGCCATCGTCTACTGCTTGGCACTCTGGCTGCTGGGGTCCACCATATTCAAGGAGGCTATCCAGTTCATCACTAAAAGAAAATAGAATGATTATGCAAGAAATGAAAACAGGCAAGTTACTGATATTCTCAGCCCCCAGCGGCTCAGGCAAGTCCACTATCGTGCAGTGGCTCATGAACCATCACCCCGAGCTCAATCTCTATTTCTCCATCTCCTGTACCTCACGTCCACCCCGCGGTACTGAGCAGGACGGCGTAGAGTATTTCTTTCTCTCACCCGAGGAGTTCCGCCAGCGCATTGAAGACAATGAGTTCCTGGAGTACGAGGAGGTCTATCGCGACCGCTTCTACGGCACGCTGAAAGCACAGGTAGAGCGCCAACTCGCTGACGGTCAGAATGTTCTCTTCGATGTCGATGTCAAGGGCGGCATCAACATCAAGCATTTCTATGGCGACCGAGCCATGAGCCTGTTCATCCAGCCCCCGTCGGTCGAGGAGCTGCGCCGCCGGCTCGTAGGTCGTGGCACCGATACCCCCGAGGCCATCGAGAACCGCCTGGCCAAGGCCGAGTACGAGCTTACCTTCGCTCCCCAGTTCGACCATATCGTAGTCAACGACAATCTGGAAACGGCCGAACAAGAGACATTGCAGCTAATAGAACAGTTTCTGAATGAATAACAATGTTGCTTCATCCACTCCCCTCCTTGGGAGGGGTCGGGGGAGGCGGATAGGTCTTTTCGGAGGTTCCTTCAACCCCATCCACAACGGTCATATCGCCTTGGCCCGCCAGCTCCTCACCCTGGCGGCACTCGACGAGGTGTGGTTCATGGTCTCCCCCCAGAACCCGCTGAAGCAGAGTGCAGACCTCCTTGACGACCTTCTCCGTTTCCTCCTTGCACGCATAGCCCTTCATGGCGAACAGGGGTTGCGGGCCTCCGACTACGAGTTCGCCCTACCCCGTCCCAGCTATACGTGGAACACCTTGCAGCACCTGCATCGTGACTACCCCCAGCATACCTTCGTCCTTCTGATAGGTGCCGACAACTGGCAGCGCTTCCCCCAGTGGTACCGTGGTGCCGACATTCTCCGTGACCATCAGGTTGTGGTCTATCCCCGCCATGGAAGCGACATCCATCCTGACAGCCTCCCCACAGGCGTCACCCTTGCCGCTACCCCCCTGCTCAATGTCTCCAGCACCGACATCCGTCAGCGTGTGCGCAACGGTGCCCCCCTCCGGCCTTTCGTTCCAGAGCCTATCATCCCCCTCGTACGCAGGCTCTACCGCTGAAAGGTCCTAAATCAACTTATTATCCGAATCGCTTGGCGGTTCGGATTCTTTTTCGTAACTTTGCAACCGACATCAAACGAAAGAAAGTATGAGTACACAGGCAATGACACAGCAGATAGCCGAGTATTTCAAGACGCAACCCGTCCTGAAAGCATGGCTCTTTGGCTCATACGCACGTGGTGAGGAGCGAGAAGACAGTGATGTAGACCTACTCGTAAAATTCGACAGGAGTATCCCTATAGGTTTATTTGCCTATTTACGTATTCATCGTGAGTTAGAGGAGAAACTGGGTCGCAAAGTTGACCTTGTAGAAGAAGGAACCCTTCGCCCTGCCGCACAATCAACCGCCAATCGAGATCTAAGAGTTATTTATGAGAGGAATTGAATAATGTGGAACCATAAAAGCAGAAATGCTGATGGGCATATCGGTATAGCAGCAAACAACTGGAAATCGAAGATTTTATCCGAATCGCTTGGCGGTTCGGATCTTTTCACTCTTGTATACAAAAGTAACAAAAACACCCGCCTTTCGTCACTTTTAACGTGCAATCGCTCGTGATTTCAAAAAGATTTTGTACCTTTGCAGCCGAAAGGCTGCGAAACTGCTCACGCTCGGCAATTGATGCAAGCATCATTGCTCTCGCTTAACAGCAATTTTGTCACCCGAAACATTTCAACTTAATATGTTAAAATTATGGCAAGACCTATCAAAGAGACCCCTGTATTGAAGAGGAAAGACGTAGAGCGCTTCAAGTATAACCTTGAGCACCCTACACCAGTGTCAGCCGAAGAAGTTACACAGGCAAGGGAAACATACGAGAAGTTTAAGCGCATAACCACCTTTGTCCTCTGATGATAAACATTGAAGAACTGGCACTGAGCATTCTGACCAAAACCATGGTCATACCGGAGTTCAAGAGCAAAGACGGCGACTTGAACGAATTCCTCATGCAGGAAGCCAAGGACTATCAAGAGCAGTTGCTGGCCGTCACTTATCTCTTGCAGAATCCCAAGACCGGCGACATCGTGGCCTATTTTTCCCTGCTTAACGACACCATCAAGTTTGAGGAGGACGACAAGAAGACGCGCAACCGCATCAATAGGAAGATTCCCTACGTGAAGCAGCGCAATCATTATCCTGCCGTCAAGATTGGTCGTCTCGCCGT
>JAFUSV010000144.1 GCA_017467565.1 Prevotella sp. | reverse complement strand
CCCCTACAAGGGAGGGGAGTGGCTACCGCCTTGCCCGCCGCAGGGACTCCGTGAGGCACTCCCCTCCCTTCAAGGGGAGGGGCAGGGGTGGGGTCTGTAACTTTATTCATTTGTACCAAGTTATTTTTTATCATTACTTAACTCCTCAACTTTCAAAGTTGAATTGGCTATTTTTGAGTCGTCAGTTGCTTCACGGGGAAGGTGAAATAGATGTCGGGGAAGGGCTCGTCCTTCAAGGTGAAATGCCACCACTCTGTGTCGAGTGGCTTGAACCCGTGGGCCAGCATCGCCTTGCGTAGTATCATGCGGTGGGCAAACTGCTCGGGGGTGATGCTACGACCGGCAGGCGACTTGCTGTTATCGCCTGTGTACTCGCCCGTCTCGGGGTTGCCGCAGAAGTCGGGATGGCTCTCAGGACCAAACCAGGCGAAGGTGCCTCCCATGTCGAGTTCCTTCTCTGTAGTCATGTCTAAGAGGGTCAGGTCGATGGTAGAACCACGGGTATGGCCGCTCTTCGCCATGATATACTCCTGGTCGAAGAGCACGCTCTTGTCGAGGTCTGGATAGAAGTAGGACTTCATCTTCGTGTCCTTGAGGTCGGCAGCCCAACGCACAAAGTGGTCGACACCTTGCTGCGGGCGGTAGGCATCGTAGATCTTCAGGCGGTAGCCCTGCGCCATCACGTCGTCACTCACCTGTCGCAAGGCCTCGGCAGCCTGCTTGGTCAGCAGGGCCGTAGGCTCCTCGTAGCCGTCGATGCGGGCACCGACGAAATTGTACGTGCCGAAGTAGCGTATCTCAAGGATAGCATCGGGCACGGCATCAGTCAGGGTGACAAACTGGCTGCTGTCATCGGTAGCACTGACGACAGCGGGCTGTTCCTTCGGGGCTTCCCTCCGGCAACTGGCGGCGGCCCATGTGCCGCTGATCATGGTGAGGACAAGCAGTCCTCTGAGGCAGATGGCGGCCAGCATCCGTCCGTGTAGTTTACTTTTTGTCATCATCTATAAAGTTTTTCCACAAAGCTATGAACGACTGCGGCAAACATCTGGTAGGCAGCGGGATAAGGGTGCTGATATGAGAGATAGCACACTTCCAGCGGGACGTACTTAGCAATCTGCGCATCGAAGGCGGCATGGTCGCTGCTGCCTGTATAGGCTACGGCAAAGTGCTCCCAGAAGGCTTTCATTTGCTCTTGCGTCAGGTGAAAGAGTTCCTGCGTCTTAGGAAACTGGGAGTAGACCTGACAGAGCAGGTACAGATGTCCCAGGTCGAACATGGGCGTGCCGTAACTGAACCACCCCAGGTCTATCCAGTAGGGCTTACCTTCACCAGAGACAATCATGTTGCCCGGCTGGAAATCGCCGTGCACACAGGCCGTCTCGTCGGGCACCGTCTCTAAGAAGGCACGCATCTTCGCCTTGTCCTCATCATTGACAAAGGTGGCAGCGTCTATGGCCGTGAGGTTCACCGCCTTGCGACAGGGGAAGAAGTCGGTATCACAGGCAGTGGCATGCAGTTTCTTTCCCTCGGCGGCCAACAGGCTGGCGGCCTCGCTGATGCGCGACTCGTCGTCAGCGCAGATACGTGAGAGCGAACGCTTGTCCTTGATGCGCTCGAAGGTCATACCGAACAGGTCGCCTACGCGTACCATATTATACATACGTGGCGTGGGCAGTCCCAATGCCAGCACATGCTGGGCCGTCTCAAACTCACGTCTCACCTTGTCCTCACCGTTCATGTCGGGATTGTTCACCTTCAACAAGATGTCGGGATTCTCAGCATTGGCGTATGTCTTCCCGATGCCACCCTCGCCCACCTGGGTCCAGGTGCTGATGTCAATGTCTTGATAGTTCATGTCTGTGTCTTGTGTTTAGTCGTATATTACTCACTCCAGATACTTGGCACGTAGCTGCTGCTGCTCGTCCTTCGAGAAGCCCAGCTGGTTTTCTACGTACTGCGACAGCGAGCCGTACTTCTGGTCTATCAGGTCCAGGGTCTTTTCAAAGTTCTCTGTGCTCACGCCGACCATGGCACGGATGAAAGCCACGGCCTCATCGCCGCCTTCCTTGTCGTGCACCTTGGCACTCAGCGCCTCTACATAGCGGGCATAGCTCTGGTTGGACTGGTCGAAGTCTGCCACGATGACATCACGACTGGCACCGAGGGCTGTCAGCAGGAGGGCAGCACCCCATCCGGCACGGTCCTTACCCTGTGAGCAGTGCCAGAGGACACCACCCTTGGCATGGAGCACGCCACGGAGGAACTCACCGTAATAGCGCTGCGAAAGGGTGTCGGTCACGATGGCCGGATAGAGCTTGCGGGCCATCATCTGTGCCTTTGGCTCGAAGGCATACTTCGCCAGCAGGGCGGTCATATCCTTCATGTCCATCTTCGCCGTGTCGGGCCGGCTGGTAGAGAAACCGGCGATGAAGGCCTTGGGCAGCGTGGAGAGGTGGGTATAGTTCACCCCGTCCATCACGCGGTCAGGGGCACTTTGGGCCTCAGCCTCGAAGCGGAAGTCAAACACGTTCGTCAGATGGAACCGGTCCTTCAGGATGGTCACATCGGCATCGGTAGCCTTGAAGAGGTTTCCACTGCGCACCAACATATTCTGACGGACCTTCTGTCCGTCTGCCATGACGAGTCCACCCATGTCGCGTCCGTTCTCTACACCCGCAAAGTCTATGGTACGTTGTGCGTAAGTGGCTGGGGCTGAGATTATCATCATGGTCATCAATACAAATTTTGCAGACAATTTCATCTTCATTATCAATTATCCATTATCAATTCTCCGGAAGCATCCGGTCAAACATTCCCATCAGCGCTTCAGAGGGTGCTCCCTTACCATCATGCAACTTGCTGACAAGGAAGGCAACCTTGGTGGCTGCATAGGGACAGAGCTTGCGTATCTCAGCCCCCAGCACCTCCTGAGAGTCCGTGCCGTAGTAGGCCGGTGCAAAGGCTGCCCAGTGTGCCTTGAGCATGTCGGGCGTCAGGTGGAAGATCTGGTCGCACCGCTCGGCTGACATGAAGTTAGACGTATAGTACATCATGCAGAGGTCCCATTCAGGCACTCCGTAGGCGAAGTCGCCTACGTCTATCCAGAGGTCACGCTCTCCGTCGGTGATGATGTTGCCGATGTGCAGGTCGCCATGCAGACAGGTCGTCTGCACCGGTACGGTATCGAGAAAACGGAAGAAGCGCTGCTTGAATCTGTCGGGCAGCTTCTCGAAGCGTTCTATACCCCTTCTCACCATCTCATTCATATTGGGCAGGCGCTGCGTGTCGGCCGGCGTCTCGTGAATACGGCGTGCCAGCTTGGCAAAACGCTGTGACAGCGGCACCAGCTGGTCGGGTTCCTGCGAGATGATGCGGGTGAACGACCGCTTGTTGGGCACCAGCTCATATTCGGCACCGACGCGCGTCCCGTCGGTAATCAGCCGGATAGGCTTCGGCGTAGGCAGTCCGCTCTCGTACACCACCTGGTTGATGCCAAACTCCCTGATGGCTGTCTCGGCAGCAAAACCTGGCATGAAGAGTTTGGCCAGCGTCTTGCCGTTCTTGTGATTATAGGTGAGTGCCGTGCCGCCCTCGCCCGTCTGGAAATAGTCTTCCAGATTGATACGTTGTATGTCTTCGTTCATTGTTTTAGCAGTTTTTTATTCCAGTGGAATCTCTGGATGCTGCACGGCCAGAGGCATGTCTTTCTGCGAGAGGTAGAACATATAGAGGATGACGGGCTTGTCGCCTCGGTTCTCGCCGTGATGGATGGTGTTGACCATCTCTACCACGGTCTCACCTTCGTGTACCACCTTCTCCTTGCCGTCCTGACCGATGATGGTCAGTTCGCCCTGCACCAGGATACCGTAGTTCATCACGGGATGGTGATGCCAACCCAGTTTCTGACCGGCAGGGAACACATACTTCACGGCCACCAGCTCCGGGCGTCCCTCGGGATAGTCGGGCAGCTCCACGCCGTCCCAGCTCTGGCTGGTACGTATCAGCTCGGTGCTGACCACTTTCTCTACCTTCTCTACTTTCTCTTCCTCATTGACATCGGTATTGGCCTTTCTGCATGAGGTCATCACGCTTGTGCCGCAGACAAGGATGGCGGCCAGCATCCAGTTCATCATCTTTCTCATAATCCCAGATATTTAGTCCTTAATACAATTATATTGTTCGACTTCTATACAAGTTAGTGACTCCACCCCTGCCCCATTCCCGAGCTGCGCTCGCATACCCGTAGTCTTTCCCCTACAAGGGAAGTGAGCTGCTCCCGCCAGCCTATCCGCAGGCACTCCCCTCCCTTGTAGGGGAGGGGCAGGGGTGGGGTCAGTATTGTTTCTGCTTTCGAATGATTCGAAAAGTTTGCTGCAAAGGTACAAAGATTTTCTGAAATAGAGCCATTTCTAACACAAAAAACAATCCTCAGCTACTCTTTTCTGCTTTTTCTCCGACTGTAACCAGGCTGGCCTCCAACTGTAATCAGGCAGGTCGCTTATCAAAGCAAAGTGCCTGATCTCACTTAGTCACATGCCCTCTTATCAACTGCAAGAGCGCCCGATACTGCTGGTATTCATCCTTCTTCTCGGGGTCAAACTGCGACAGCAGGTAGTCGAGCATGGCGGTGCTGCAATGGCGCGACAGCACATGGAGCAAGGGACGGTCCTCGAAATACGACACCCGGTAGGGGGCCAGATGGTAGCCGTTGTCTACACGGGCCCGCATCATCAGCGCACCGCGCTTCCACTGCACGCTGCCTCCCTGGCGACTCTTCACGGCCTTATAGATATTGATGCCCTTGGTCGTCAACTGCACCAGCCAGCGTCGCTTGGGGGTCACGACGTTCAGCATCATCGTCCCGTCGGGACCTTTCACGTCGGGACCGAACTCTATCTTCTCCTCGGGCTGGTCCTTGAAGTCGTCAGACAGGCGCAGCTGGGGCTTACGGTCATTGTCAAGGGTAAAGGACAGATAGTGGCCTTTGCTCCATTCATAGTACCCCAGCAGCAGGGCCATCCGGCTGTTGGTCAGCTCCTCTTCGGCCTTGTCGCAGCGGGTGGGCTGCATGGAGGAATAGAACTGTCCCTTCGCATTGAAGAAGAGCATGATCTCCCCGTCGTAATAGACGGAGTCGCCGACATGATAGCCCGGCGGCATCTCCAGCGTCGAGGGGTCGCTGATGGTGCGCCACGACGAGTGCTCTTCGGTCGTGGTCATAAACAGGTAATAGTCTTTACCGTCGCCGTAAGAGTGCAACGTGATATTCTTGTCGTACTGGCCACCTTCCGTAGCGAAGATGAACGTCCCGTCAGTCATGTCGGGCCAGTTAGGTCGTGCCGTCATGCTCATCGTCATCAGCAGCACCGGTATCCATAGTAATAGTCTTTTCATCACTTTTCACTTTTCACTTTTCACTTT
>JAFUSV010000143.1 GCA_017467565.1 Prevotella sp. | reverse complement strand
GCGGAGTCTGTTCAACAAAGACAAGGGTTTAGAGAGAATGATTCAACTTTTGCCAGGGTTAAGGATTAAGGTATCAAACAAGCATTCAACCTATGGCAGGGTTAAGGTAAAAACCATTCAACTTTTTCTAGGGTAGTACACTCCTTTATTAGTGACAGATGTGACGGATGTGACAGATGAATATAAAACTTTCCGCGCGTACCGCGAATACACGTGTGAATAAACAAGAACCTTGTGCATGTGTGCGCGGTACGCGCGGAAACTTTCGCAATATATCTGTCACATCTGTCATCCGTCACCATCGGTTATTGCGAATGTTACTTTCACGATGCAAAGATACAAAATTTTTTGCGCTAATCCAAATTTTTCGCCGGAAAAATTACCGTATCATGCGATAAGATGCGAAAAAGAAGGAAAAATGTTTGGTACTTTCAAGAAAAATTTGTAACTTTGCCCTCGATATCAATTATAACGCATACGTATGAAGAAAAGATTACTTATATTCTCAACTGTATCCCTACTGATGTTGGGCACTCCAGCCATGGCCGGACACATGGTGATGGAGATGGGCGTCGCCGAACAGATAGACGAGCAGACACCCGCCATCACCGTCAACGACAACGTCGTAAACATCCAGGGAGGCAACGGCATGACACTCGAAGTGGTGTCGCTCACTGGCAGAGCCGTAGCCAGCTACAAAATTGAGAGTCCTGCACAGCGAATCGACTTAAATCTTCCTAAAGGGTGCTACATCTTAAAAATTGGAAAGGTAGTGCGCAAAGTTACAGTGCGCTGACCTGCATTGGAGCCTTTCTGTTCGTGATGACGGCCGCCTGCGGTCGGCAACAGGCATCGGCTCAGCAACAAGCAGATCCGCTTGTTGAACAGAGGAATCAAGTCCTTACTGATCATCTGCAGCAAGCACGCCATGCTTTCTACATGATGACGAGCCACAACACCGACACCACCCGTGCCGACAAACCCGTCATTAGTTATTACCAGGCTAACAACGAGTGGCTGTGGATGCTGGAAGGCAGTCAGACGGCTCAGGCCGACAGCGTTGCCACATTCCTGCGCGGACAGGTGGCACAGCAGGGACTTTCTACAAAGGCTTTTTTCCTTGATGACATCGACCGCGACATGGAGTGTTTCCGTACGATGAAGTTCGACGGAGTCAACATGCCCGAAGTGATGGCCCGACTGGAATGGAACCTCAGCAAGGCCTACATGCGCTTTGCCACAGGCGAACGCTACGGTTTCACCGAACCCAAGCGTATATTCAGCAAGGGCGTCTTTGCCATACCCGTGGAGAGTCCCGACAGTGCTTTCTGGGCTGATGCCTTCGGTGCGCTGAAGGAAGGCAAGGGCTGCGACTTCCTTAAGTCGTGTATGCTGACCGACTCTGTGTACACCAAGATGCTGACGGCCCTGAGCAACGACTCCACACCCGAGGGGCGCAAGCGCATACTGTGTAACATGGAACGTCTGCGCTGGCGTGACGAGAAGGCTCCCAAGGATGGAGAACGCCACATCTGGGTGAACATTGCATCTCAGCACCTGTGGGCATTCACGCCCGACAGCATCTTCTCCATGAAGATATGCTGCGGCAAGCCATCGACAAAGACACCGCTGCTGACAAGTGCCATACACCTCATACAGGTGAACCCCGAATGGAACATACCCATCAGCATCATCAGGGGTGAGGTAAGCCACCGTGCCGGTGACTCTGCCTACTTCGCCCGCCACAACTACTACATCACCAACAGCAAGGGACAGAAGGTGTCAGCGTCGAGCGTCACCAGCGCACAGCTGGCCAGCGGAAACTACCGTGTGGCTCAGCGCAGCGGTGCAGGCAACTCGCTCGGACGTATCATCTTCCGCTTTGCCAACCCCTTCGCCGTCTATCTGCACGACACATCGAGCAAAGGTGTTTTCAATAAAGAACTGCGCATGGTGTCACATGGTTGCGTTCGCGTACAGCGGCCCTTCGATGTAGCCAAGTTCCTGTTGCCCGATACCGACCCATGGACGCTCGACAAGATTCGACTGTCGATGGACCTGAAGCCCGAGACCGACCAGGGACGCACCTACCGCAAGCAGCATACTGGCAGCCTGCGACTCATCAACTCGAAGGAGGTAGAACCGAAGGTACCTGTACAGATCAATTATTTCACTCTCTACCCCAACCCCGAGACAGGTAAAATGACCACCTATCAGGATCGCTACGGCTTTGACCCGATGATACTGAAGGCCATGAAGGCATATCTGCCATAATGCAGGGAATGAAGAGCGAGGAGCGAGAACAGATGCTCAACGACGACAAGATAAATGCACTGCTACAAAAGCCCGAAACTCGTAGGGAGGGCTTCGAGAAAGCTGTTCGCCAGTATGGTGAACAGCTTTATTGGCAGATACGACGCATCGTCTTGACGCATGAGGATGCCGACGACGTGCTGCAAAACGTGTTCCTCAAGGCATGGTCATCACTCGACTCATTCCATGGCGACTCGAAACTGATCACATGGCTCACACGCATTGCCATCAATGAAGCCCTCGACTTCCAACGACGCAAGAAGACCCGCCCCACCCTGAGTGCTGACGACGAGGGCATGAGTATAGCACACCAGCTGACTGCCGACGACTATTTCGACGGCGACGAGGTGGAGGCCCAGTTGCAGGAAGCCATCGCTCAGCTGCCCGACGTACAGCGTACCGTGTTCCTGCTACGCTACTACGACGAGATGAAATACAGTGAGATCAGTGAGATGCTCGGCACATCAGAAGGCGGCCTGAAGGCATCCTATCACATCGCCGTCAAAAAAATAACTGATTTTTTTCACCGCCACGATTAAACCTACATCCACGGGAAACGTCAAAGAAGGGTAAAGTGATAAGTGAAAAGTGATAAGTGATAAGTGATAAGTGATAAGTTAATAAGTTATGAACGAAGAAGAATATCTCAACCAGCATTTTGGCAAGCGACGCCCCTTCACGGTGCCCGACGGTTATTTCGATAACCTGGCTGAACGTGTGATGCAGCAGATACCCACTGATGCTCCCCGCAAGCGCAGCCTGGTGAAGACGCTGCGTCCGTGGCTCTATGCCGCAGCCTGCATCGTGCTCCTGGTTGGCAGCATCGTCTTCGTCAGCACTTATCGTACGGAAGAGTCACAGCAACTGAAGACAGCCAACAATAATAATAGCAACGAGATAGTGGTGGCCAGCGACAACTATATCGATGACATGGCCGACTACACGATGGTAGACAATGACGACATCTACCTGTATCTCGCCGACATCTGATTATAAAGGAAATAAAGGAGATATGAAAAAGACATTGACGATACTGCTGATTGGCTTGTTCTCACTGGGACTGTCGGCCCAGGAGCAAAAGAAAGAAAAGTTCTCACCTGAGAAATTCGATGCAGAACTGCAGAACTATATAGTGAAGGAAGCTAACCTCTCGCAACAGGAAGCTGCCGAGTTCTTCCCCGTCTACAAGGATATGCAGCAGAAACAGCGCGCACTCTTCGACCGGCTGCGCAAGCTGGGCAAGGACAAGCCGCAGGACGAGAAAGCCTGTCAGGAGGCTATACGCCAGCACGACGACCTGGAGATTGAGATGAAAAAGATACAGCAGGCGTACCACAACCGCTTCATGGAACTGCTGCCTGCCTCGAAGGTGTACAACATCATGAAAGCCGAAGACCGCTTCCACCGCCGCATGCTGCGAGGATGGGGACATAACGGCAAGCACGGTGAATGGCAGCAGAAGAAAGGACATTGAGTAGTGTGACCACGAATTTAACGAATTAAACGAATTATTTGGCTATCGCCTACCAAGGGCCCAATTAATTCGTTTAATTCGTTAAATTCGTGGTAGAGAAAAATGTAGTAGTTACTATCTGAACGCTTTCTTTTGAGGCAGTTCCTCGTCGCGACGCAGTATCGACGAGTAAGCGTACTTGGATGAATACTGCGGAAGGTCGCCCAGCTGACGCCACTTCGACGTAAAGAACTCTGCCACACACTCGGCAGGCTCACCTTGCATCAGGTAGGTCTTCAGCATGCAAATGACATACTGGCAACTGTCATACACCTCCTCGGTAGGTAGCGTGAACATATCTACCCGAAGGCTCTCACTCATGCGGACAGACAGGCTATCGCTCGTCAAGGCGGTCATCTCTGACTCGCACTCCAACTTATTTGTCACCGCTGCCTTCATCTTTGCCGCACGGAAGTCCAGCATGTCCAGACGGTTATTCGTCGTCAGATAGGGCATCAGCGAGTCGGGCATGGTCTTGAACAACTCTGCCATGCTCAGCCTGTCACCCTGGCACCATGCCGATAGCGGCAGGCTCAGGAGAGCAATGGTGATAATAACTATCAGTTTTCTCATAATTTCAACGTTTTGTCGTATTCTATAGGTATACGCTTGCCTATACTCGTGGCAATGACCGATGCACCTTGTCGCTGTGCTTCCTCGGCCAGGATGGTTGCCATCAGTTCGGCATTGCTGTCGTCCAGATGACTGACAGGCTCGTCTGCCAACAGAAAATCGAATGGTTGAACGAGCGCTCTCATCAGAGCCACACGTTGCTGCTGACCGAAGGACAACCGTCCTACCCGAGTGGTCAGTTTGTCGCTGATGCCCAGTCGCTCAAACCACGTCTCTATCTCTTGGCGTGTCTTATGGTGCGTCAGCTTATTCTTGATCTCCACATTCTCGTAGGCGGTCAGCTCGGGAAAGAGGCGCAGTTCCTGAAACAGGCAACTGACGTGCTGCTGACGGATGCGACACCAGTCATCGAGCGTGTAGCTACGTATGTCATGGTCATCAAAGTCGATACGCCCCGCATAGTCGAGGCGATAACCCAGCACATAGCTGCAGAAGGTGCTCTTGCCCTTGCCACTCTCGGCCTCTATCAGATAGTGACGGCCACGCTCGAAGGTGACATCCTTCAGCCAGATGTCCGACTCAACTTGCTCCCTGAAGGAAGCAAAGATTTGCGGCAATACTTGGTGGAATACTATCTGTTTCATCCTTGCTTGGCTAATTGCATCATCATCACTGCGGCCAGTCCTGCCGTCTCGGTGCGTAGCCTGCTCTTACCCAGGTCTACCGACACGAATCCGGCTTCAACAGCCATCCTCACTTCCTCAATAGAGAAGTCGCCCTCGGGTCCTACCAGTACGAGCTGCTGGCTGTGTGGCGAGAGGCGGCTGTTTCTCCTCAGTTCGTCGAAGAGATTGACGCGCTCCACCTCGTCATAGCAGTGGGCTATATAGCGACAGCCCTCTGTATGCTGAGCTATAAACGTCTTGAAGTCCGTCATCTCATTCACCACGGGCGCCCATGCCTTGCGGCTTTGCTTGACAGCCGAGACGACTATCTTCTCTACCCTTGGCACCTTCACCACGCGGCGCTCTGAGAAACGGCAGTCCAGGAACGTCAGCTCGTCGATGCCTACCTCGGTAGCCTTCTCTGCGAGCCACTCCATGCGTTCCATCATCTTCGTCGGCGCTATGGCCAGATGGACATGTCCCTCCCACTGGCGGCACTGTGGCGAGGCGTTCATCACCTCGTAATAGCAGTGCTTGCCCGTAGCCGACAGGACACGTGCCTCATAGAAACAGCCCTTGCCGTCCATGAGCATCATCTCGTCTCCCTCTTTCAGGCGTAGCACCTTCAGAGCGTGCTGCGCTTCCTCCTCAGGCAGTTCGCTACACGTTGCCGCATCCGGCACATAGAAGTATCTCGTCTCTTTCATGCTTTATTGCTTGGTACGACGTTTCAGTTCATCACGTATCTGGGATGCCAGCTCGTAGTTTTCCTCCTCTACGGCATTCCCCAGTATCTGCTTCAGTCGCTTCACGTCTATCGTATTGATAGGCACCGACACGCCTGTAGCCTCAGCATCGAAAGGTGAACTCTGCATCGTCATCAGTCCCTTTTCTATATAGATAGGTTCGCGCGTGATGAGATGGAGCAGCACGGCATCGCTCAGACGGATGCGATGGGTGACCATATTCTGTAGATTCATCAACACCACCTGATACTGACCGTCGAAGACACCGACGATAATCATTTCCAGCGGGTCGTACACCATCTGGAGCAGCGATTCAGGCAGCATGTGTCTACAGGCTTTGGCATTCTTCAGCCTGAGCATAATCTGCCGACCGGTCAGATCGTCGCACACCACAGTCAGGGCATTACGACGTTCTTCATCGGTCAGCAAGATAATCCAAAGGTCGTCAGACCCCACTATCCTCTGAATATTTTCAAAGTTCAGCCTTACGCGCTCCATCTTCACATGACTTCTTTAGTCCTTCTTCTCGGGCTTGAACAGCAGGGCGAAGGAAATTCCTATGGTCAGAGCATAGCCAGCAAAGATGAGCCAGCTGGTCTGCCAGTCGTTCACATTGTTGATGATAGCCTGTGCAGCCAACATACCCAGCGATGCGCCTACTCCATTGGTCATCAGCATGAACAGTCCCTGCGCACTGGAACGGATAGAATCATCGGTACGTGTGTCAACGAAGAGTGCTCCCGAGATATTGAAGAAATCGAAGGCCACACCGTAGACGATCATCGAAAGGACGAAGAGCCACACGCCACTGCCGGGATTGCCGATGCCCAGGAAACCGAAACGGAACACCCATGCAAACATGGCTATGAGCATCACTTTCTTGATACCGAAACGCTTCATGAAGAACGGGATGAGCAGGATGCAGAGCGTCTCGCTGACCTGCGACAGCGATATCAGGATGTTAGTATGCTGCACACCGAAGGTATCGGCATACTGAGGCAGTTCGCCGAAGCTGTTGATGTAGGGGTTGGCATAGCCGTTGGATATCTGCAGACATACACCCAGCAACATGGAGAAGATGAAGAACAGGGCCATCTCCTTGTACTTGAACAGACTGAAGGCACGCAGGCCCAGAGCCTCGGACAGCGACTTCTTCTCACCTCCCTTATTGGTGGGACATGCCGGCAGCGTAAAGGTATAGGCAAAGAGTATGACACTCAGCACACCCGATGCGAGGAACTGGTTCTGGTTGTCCTGGAAGCCCATCAGATCGACAAACAGCATCATCACGATGAAGCCTATAGTGCCGAAGACACGGATGGGCGGGAAGTCTTTCACCGTGTCCATGCCTGCCTGCGTCAGTCCGTTGAAAGCTACGGAATTAGCCAGTGCGATGGTAGGCATGAAGAAGGCCACACTGCACGAATAGAGTATGAAGAGCGGTGCGAATTGCGACTCGTTGCCGTTCGTATAGCCATACCATGCGGCAGCCATCATAAAGACACCGGCCAACAGATGGCAGATGCCCAACAGTCTCTGTGCCTGTATCCACCGGTCGGCAATGATACCGATGACGGCAGGCATGAAGATAGATACAAATCCCTGAACGGAGTAGAACCACCCTATCTCACTACCGAAACCGATATTAGCCAGATAGCGTCCCATACACGTCAGATAGGCTCCCCAGACGGCAAACTCCAGGAAGTTCATGATTGATAGTCTTACTTTTAAGTTCATAGAAATATTGATTTTAAGTTATTCTATTTCTTTACCTTCATACCAGGCGCGCAGCTTGCCATCAGGGTCTCTTCTCAACAGGATGGTGCCCGGCCAAAACTCAGTGTGAGCTGTCTCACCGCTCAGCGGATACCATCTGGTCACCTCGCCGCAGACTATCTCCAAGACTGAGAGAGTCTGCTGGGAGTGGTCCTCCAGCATCAGCTGGTGGCAGGCTATTCTTCTTGGTCTCATCTTCTTTCTTGTGGAAACGTATCAGTTGTACATTATTCAAAAAGAGCAGACGGGCCGACGTGACTGCAAGGGCATCGTCAGTGTTCAGGTAGAAGAAGCCCCGTATGGACTTGATATCCTTGTCGTCCCGGGCTGGTATGTCGAGCCTGTTCAGGGTCGACGAGGAGAACCGCGACTGCTTACTGATGGTCGTGTCGTTGTATTCGACAGCCACATACAGGATGCCGTTGCGAGACCCGGAGTTCTGATACATATAGTCACTGACAAACTGCATGAGGAAACTGTCGCCGCGCTTAAACAGCGAGTCGCCCTGCAGTTCGAAGTCCCAGCGGTTGTAAGGCGGATGGGGCAACATCAGCGTGGCCGTACGTCCCGACCATATATTGGCTGTGTCGCCCGTGGCATTGGCATACTTGCCTATCTCGCTGTCGTTGGCTCCGTAGGTCAGTGCCTGCTCCTCCAGCCGTTCGGACACTCGTTTGTAGATAGGTTCAAAGCGGTCGGCACGTGTGTAGTAGTACACCAGCGACGAGTCGAACTGAGCCTTGCTCACCCCGTACTTAGCCAGCACGGCGTCGATGTAGAGGGCCGTCTGGTAGCTACGGCTCATGTCGCGTTGTGCCTTCTGCATAGCCATCGCCTTAGCCACATGGTATTCTACGAGTATATCCTCCATATCGTCTGGCTGGATATACTGACGGGGTGTCTTCGGCTTACAGGCTACGACAGCCGTCAGCAAACACCCTACCACCACAATGGCACTCCATCTATTCACGTTTCCAACTAATTTGTGATATCTCCTTCCTGTAGAACAGTATCAGAGCTACGACACCAACCGAGATGCTGGCATCGGCAAAATTAAACACGGGGCTGAAGAAGACAAACTCCTCACCGCCCCAGAAAGGCATCCACGAGGGCCACGTCGTCTCGATGATGGGGAAGTAGAACATGTCAACCACCCTACCCATCAGGAACGACTCGTAGCCGTTGCCCAGACCAACGAACTGACTGACGTGAGTCACTGTAGACTGCTCGAAGCACAGTCCGTAGAACATGCAGTCTATGAGGTTGCCTGCTGCTCCTGCCAGTATCATCGACAGACAGACCATGTAGCCCCAGCGGGCCCGCTTGACGGCCTGCCGCCAGATGTAGTAGCTGAGCAGTGCGATGGCAACGACACGAAACAGCGACAAGGCCAGCTTGCTGCCTATCTGCATGCCGTAGGCCATGCCGTTGTTTTCTATAAACGAGATGTAGAACCAGTCAAAGACATGGATGCTCTCATGGAGCGACATATTGGTCTTCACCCATATCTTGATGGCCTGGTCAACAAGCAGAATGACGATGATGAGTATGACCGCCATTCTGCCTCGGGTCAGGATCTTGTTACGATTCACCTTCTTTTCTTTTCCAGTTGCTTTGATTCAACGCTCAGTGTTGCGTGGGGTACTGCCTTCAGTCGTTCGGCAGGTATCAGCTTACCGGTGATGCGGTCTATGCCGTAGGTCTTGTTGTCTATGCGGACAAGCGCAGCCTTCAGGCCCTGGATGAACTTCTGCTGACGAGCAGCAAACTCCATCATCTCTTCCTTCGACTGGGTAGCACTACCCTCTTCCAGTGCCTTGTAGGTTGGCGATGTGTCATCGACATCGTTCGAATCCTTGTTGGTCAACGATGCCATCATCTGATCATAGTCGCGTTTGGCTAATGCCAGTTTCTCGTTGATAATCTGACGGAACTCCTCGAGTTCCTCGTCAGTGTAGCGTGTTTTTTCTGCCATAAGTCATTATAATTTAGTTATTTTGATGTTTAGCTTGAAGTCATCGAACTCTACCTCCTGTCCGTCGTTGTCGGCCAGACGTACCTCGTTGGCCAGCACCTGACGGGCGATATAGTCACCAAAGGCGTTGACAGCCTTTGTGGCAGCATCGTTGGGCTGTATGTCGACAGTGATGCGGTCTGTTATCTCGAGACCGCTCTTCTTACGGATATTCTGTATGCGGTTCACCAGCTCGCGGGCCATACCCTCATTGCGCAGCTCGTCGGTCAGCGTGATGTCGAGGGCAACGGTCAGGTTGCCGTCGTTGCCTACCAGCCAGCCGGGGATATCCTCGCTGATGATTTCCACGTCCTCCAACAGCACCTCGGCATTATCAACACCTTCGATGCCGGCAAGCGTCAGTGAGCCGTTCTGCTCCAGCAGGGCTATCTGCTCCTGCGTCAGGGCATCGACGGCAGCGGCCACGGCCTTCATGGCCTTGCCAAACTTCTTACCCATGGTGCGGAAGTTGCACTTCACCTTCTTCACCAGGATGCCAGAACCCTCAACGAACTTCACGTCCTTGACGTTGACTTCCTGCAGGAATATCTGCTTCACGCTCTCGATATCGGCACGCTGTGCTGCATCTACAGGCGGAATCATGATGGTCTGCAGCGGCTGCTTCACCTTGATGGACTCCTTGCGACGCAGGGCCAGCACGATGGTCGTGATGCGCTGGGCTATGCTCATGCGGCGCTCCAGGTCGCTGTCTACCAGCGACATGTCGGCTACAGGGAATTTCTCCAGATGAACAGAGTCGAGCTCACCACCCAGGTCGGCATACAGCCTGTCGGCATAGAAGGGAGCAAAGGGTGCCAGCAGCTTGGCCAGCGTCATCAGGCACTCGTAGAGCGTCTGGTAGGCTGCCAGTTTGTCATTGTCCATCTCCTTGCCCCAGAAGCGTTTCTTGTTCAGACGCACAAACCAGTTGGACAGGTCGGCATCCACAAAGTCATCGATGAGACGTCCGGCACGCGTCGGGTCGTAGTTGTCGAGTTCGGTCTGCACGCCCTTCACCAGGGTGTTCAGGCACGACAGTATCCAGCGGTCGAACTCGGGACGCTCGCTGACGGGTATCTGCGGTGTCTTCGGGTCGAAACCGTCCACGTTGGCATACATCGCAAAGAGCGAATACGTATTATATAAGGTACCGAAGAACTTACGGCTGATCTCAGCGATGCCCTCGGGATCGAACTTCAGGTTGTCCCAAGGCTCTGAGTTGGTCATCATATAGAAGCGTACGGGGTCAGAGCCGTACTTCTCGATCATCTCGAAGGGGTTGACCACGTTGCCTACGTGCTTCGACATCTTATTGCCTTTGGCATCGAGCACCAATCCGGTAGAGATGACGTTCTTGAAGGCCACCGAGTCGAATATCATCGTGGCGATGGCATGCAGGGTAAAGAACCAACCGCGTGTCTGGTCGACACCCTCGTTGATGAAGTCGGCGGGGAAAGCCTCGCCCTTGTCTATGAGGTCGCGGTTCTCGAAGGGATAGTGTATCTGTGCATAGGGCATGGAGCCAGAGTCGAACCAGACGTCGATGAGGTCGCTCTCGCGCTTCATGGGCTTGCCTGTCGGCGACACCAATATAATATAGTCTACGTAGGGGCGGTGCAGGTCGATGCGCTCATAGTTCTCCTTCGACATGTCACCAGGCACGAAGCCATTATCCTTCAGCGGGTTCGAGGCCATCACACCGGCCTTCACAGCCTTCTCTATCTCGTTGTAGAGCTCCTCGACCGAGCCGATGCATATCTCTTCGCCCTCCTCCGAGCGCCAGATGGGCAGCGGCGTACCCCAGAAGCGTGAACGCGAGAGGTTCCAGTCGTTCAGATTCTCCAGCCAGTTGCCGAAGCGGCCAGAGCCTGTCGACTCAGGATGCCAGCCGATGGTCTTGTTCAGCTCGGCCATACGCACCTTCTTCTCCGTGCTCTTGATGAACCACGAGTCCAGGGGATAGTAGAGAACGGGCTTGTCAGTACGCCAGCAGTGGGGGTAGTTGTGCACGTGCTTCTCTATCTTGAACACCTTGCCGTCGGCCTTCAGGTCCATGCAGATGGAGATGTCGAGGGTCTCGTCCTTGTCGGTGAGGGTCTCGTCGTAGGCATTCTTCACATAGCGACCACTGTAGCGCGACCATTTCTCTACGTCTACATACTTCTTGACGAAGTCGGGGTCGAGGTCTTCCACGAGGAAGTACTTACCCTGCAGGTCGACGACAGGACGCTCAGCGCCTTTCTTGTCTATCAGCACGATGGGACAGATGCCGGCCTTCTTGGCCACAAAGGCATCGTCGGCACCGAAGTTGGGAGCAATATGTACGATACCGGCACCATCTTCTGTCGTCACATAGTCGCCGGGGATGACGCGGAAGGCATCGCCCATAGGCTTGATCATGGGCAGCAGCTGCTCGTACTCCAGTCCTACGAGGTCGGTACCCTTATAGCGGCCCACCACACGGTAAGGCAGGAACTTGTCGCCCTTCTTGAACTCGGGCAGTTCGCCGCCGTCGGTGATTTCGGCTGCCGTGTCGAAATAGGCGGCCACGCGGGCATCAGCCATGATGACGATGATAGGCTCTGCGGTGTAGGGGTTATAGGTCTCCAGTGCTACGTAGTCTATCTTCGGTCCTACGCACAGGGCGGTATTGGCAGCCAGCGTCCACGGCGTTGTGGTCCATGCCATGAAATAGGTGCGGCCTACGGGTAGACCGCTGGGCACGGTGACGGCCTTGAACAGGGCCGTGCAGGTGGTGTCCTTCACGTCACGATAGCAGCCCGGCAGGTTCAGCTCGTGTGAGCTCAGACCGGTACCTGCAGCAGGACTATATGGCTGTATGGTGTAGCCCTTGTAGAGCAGTCCCTTCTCATAGAACTGCTTCAGCAGCCACCACAGCGTCTCAATATATTTGTTGTCGTAGGTGATGTAGGGATTGTCCAGGTCTACAAAGTAGCCCATGCGCTCGGTCAGTTCGCGCCACTCAGCCGTAAACTTCATCACGTTCTCGCGACACTTACGGTTGTAGTCCTCTGTCGAGATATACTTGGCTGACTCCTTGTTGTCAATGTCGGCCTTGGTGATACCCAGCTCCTTCTCCACGCCCAGCTCTACGGGCAGTCCGTGGGTGTCCCATCCTGCCTTGCGCTTCACCTGGAAGCCCTGCATCGTCTTGTAGCGGTTGAAGGTATCTTTCAGCGCACGTCCCAGCACGTGGTGGATGCCCGGGTGTCCGTTGGCCGAGGGGGGACCCTCAAAGAACACGAACTGGGGACAGCCTTCGCGCTCGTCGACAGAGCGATGGAAGATGTCCTTCTTCATCCACTTCTCCAAAATCTCATTGTTCACCTGTGTCAGGTTCAAGCCGTTATGTTCGGCGAATCTCTTTGCCATATCTTTCCTTTGAATACTGTTTTTATTATTTAGCGCGCAAAGGTACAAAGAAAAAATGAATTGACAAAATATTTCTTGTCAAATCATATTAAAAATGTACATACGCCCGAACAACGGCGCTACTTTTTGTAAACGTTTACATAAAAAAACAGCATGGAAAGGTACTGCGTATGACATTTTTTGCTTAACTTTGCATCGCAAAAGAAAACTTAAAACTCATAAACAAACAAAGAAATGGAAAGAACGTGGAGATGGTTTGGCAAGAAAGACAAGATAACGCTTGCCATGCTGAGACAAATCGGCGTTGAGGGTATCGTCACTGCACTGCACGACGTACCTCTCGGCCAAGTATGGACACGCGAGAAGATTCGCGAACTGCGCGAGTACATCGAGAGCTACGGCATGCGATGGAGCGTGGTGGAGAGCTTGCCTGTGGTGGAGACTATCAAGTACGGCGGCCCCGACCGCGACGAGCAGATAGAGGTCTACAAGGAGTCGCTGCGCAACCTCTCGGCTGAGGGCATCCACTGCATCTGCTACAACTTCATGCCTGTACTCGACTGGGCACGCACCGACCTGCTGCACCAGAACCCCAACGGAGCTACCAACCTCTACTTCAACTATGCCGAGTTTGCCTACTTCGACATCTACATACTGAAGCGTCAGGGAGCTCGCGAAGAGTGGGCACAGTTCCGCTTCCCCGAGGGTGTCGGCGAGGGGCGCAACGTACTGGCCGAATGCGACGAGTTGGCTAAGACCATGACACCCGAAAAGGACCATCAGCTGGTGGAGAATATTGTCATCAAGACGCAGGGCTTCGTCAGCGGCAACTTCTCTGAGAACGACGAGGCGCCGGTACAGAAATTCCGCGAGTTCCTCGATTTATATAAAGATATAGATAAGAAGAAGTTACGCGAGAACATGAAATATTTCCTCGAAGCCATCATGCCTACCTGTGAGGAGTATGATATGAACATGTGCGTACATCCTGACGACCCCCCCATCGAGATTCTGGGACTGCCCCGCATCGTACGTACCGAGGAGGACATCCAGTGGTTCCTCGACGCCGTGCCTAACAAGCACAATGGCCTGACGTTCTGTGCCGGATCGCTCTCTGCCGGAGCATATAATAATGTGGTGGAACTGGCACGTAAGTTTGCCTCGCGTACACACTTCGTCCACCTTCGCTCGTGCCACATCTTCCCCAACGGCGACTTTACCGAAGCCAGCCACCTGGGTGGACGTGCCGACCTCATCGAGCTGTGCCGCATCTTTGAGATGGAAGGCCAGCGACGCGCCAATAATTGCCAATCGTCAATTGTTAATTGTCAATTACCTATGCGTGTCGACCACGGCATGACGTTCACCGACCAGCCTGGCGGCATCATGGACGAGTCGAGCCACGGCCACAATGCCGGCTACACCCTGCTGGGTCGCATGTTTGCACTCGGACAGGTGCAGGGCATACTGGCTACCGTCGACCGTGAGTTAGGTATAGAATACAAGCAGCCCGGATTCTTTGATTAACGTATAATGGATAATTGATTATGAGACTGACAGATATACTGAGCGGGCAGTTTAATGCCGCTGAATGGGAAGCCAAAGGCTACCAACTCCCTAAGTTTGACATCAAGGCTGTACGCGAGAAGACGTACCATGAACCGACGTGGGTTCACTTCGGCGGAGGCAACATCTTCCGTGCCTTCCCCGCAGCCATCCTCAACGACGCCCTCAACACGGGTAAGTACGACCGCGGCGTCATCGTCGCCGAGACCTTCGACTACGAAGTGATCGACAAGGCATACACTCCCTACGACAACCTCTCGCTCTCGGTGGCGCTGTGCTCTGACGGCACCATCGAGAAGAAGGTCATAGCCAGCGTCACCGAGGCCCTCAAGGCCGACCCGCAGTTCGACGACTGGAACCGTCTGATTGACATTTTCCGCAACCCCAGCCTGCAGATGGTTTCGTTCACCATCACCGAGAAAGGCTACGGCTACAACGAGGCCGACCTTGCTCGCGGCATAAAGCCCGTATTCGCTATGGGCAAGGTGTGCGCCTTGCTGTATGAGCGTTTCCAAGCTGGACAACAGCCCGTCACCCTGCAGTCGATGGACAACTGCTCGCACAATGGCGACCGCGTGAAGGCCGGCGTCATGGCCTATGCCGAGCGTTGGGTCAACGACGCACTGGTGCCCGCCACCTTCCTCGACTATCTCAAGGACGAGACGAAGGTGACCTTCCCTTGGTCGATGATCGACAAGATTACCCCGCGTCCTCACCAGAAGGTGAAGGAACTGCTGGAGGCCGACGGCTTCGAGGACAACAACTACATAGAGACCGAGAAGCACACGTTTACGGCTCCCTTCGTCAATGCCGAGGAAGTGCAGTACCTGGTCATCGAGGACCACTACACCAACGGCCGTCCCCCACTCCACCTGGGCGGTGCACTCTATACCACCCGCGAGACGGTAGACAAGGTAGAGACGATGAAGGTGACCACCTGCCTCAACCCGCTCCACACAGCCATGTCCATCTATGGCTGCATGCTGGGCTACACGCTCATCTCGGCCGAGATGGCCGACGAAGACCTGCGTGCCTTCATCCAGAAGATAGGCTACATGGAGGCCATGCCCGTGGTCGTCGACCCCGGCGTGCTCAATCCCTACGAATTTATCGGGGCTGTCATCAACCGTCGTCTGCCCAACCCCTTCATGCCCGACGCTCCACAGCGCATCGCTATGGACACCTCGCAGAAACTGCCCATCCGTTTCGGCGAGACCATCAAGAAGTACCTGGCATGTGGACTCGACATGCACAACCTGGTGCTCATCCCGCTGACACTGGCTGGCTATGCCCGCTACCTGAAAGGCATCAAGGACGACGGCACATCCTTCGAACCATCGCCCGACCCCATGCTCGCCGAGCTGCAGGCCATCGTCGCCCCGCTCCAGGTAGGCAGGCAGAAACAGGACTACTCTTGCCTGAGGCAACTGTACAGCCGCAAGGATGTCTTCGGCCTCGACCTCTACGAAGCAGGACTGGGCGCACAGATAGAAGGCATGGTGAAGGAACTGTTTGCCGGCCCCGGTGCCGTGCGCAGCACCCTCCACAAGTATGTCGCTGCCCGATAGGCGATGTTTCTACACGGATTTTTTCGAGGAAGGAGGAACGCTTCTCCTTCCTCGAAAATCGCATTTTTAAAACACTACAAAATCAAAGCAGTACGGCACACGGATAATATTCCGTGCAGGCTCCGCAGCGCCACAAACACCATAATATAAACCCGTAAGTTAGTTACTCAATTCTACGAAACTATTTTGAATGCAAACAAAGAATATTTTTAACGCTGTAAAATAAATCTAACAAACTTTTGAACAATGACACACGATGAAAGATGGCAACAGCAATATGACCAGGTGATGGAGTTCATGAATATCAACCAGCGACGACCATCAAAGCACCGTATTGAAGAGCACCTGATGTTGAACTGGCTAAAGCACAACAAGAAACTGGCTGCTAATGGAAAAATGCCACTGCAACGTCACGAGAAGTTCATGGAGTTGATGGAAGTCGCAGACAAATATAAGAGATTAAACCAATATGGATAGAAACGTTATTGGGAAATGATATTACACTTCTACCGCTATTAAAAGCAAAATCGGCGAACTTGATCAGTTCACCGATTTCTTGGCTTTGTACACCCGCAGGTCAATTGACCTTCGCTGATTATCAGCGGTTTACAAGCAAATGTGTTACTATTTGGAACAGGTAACACAATTCCTGATTTGGGTGACATAACTTTATATCCGACATTATCGATTCTCTAATCGAACAGCCTTTTAACCACCTTGGTTGGTTAGTTAGCCGTTTGCATGTGCAAAGGTACACATTTTTTTGGGTTACCAGCAAATTTTGAACCCTCTTTTTTCAGAAAATCTGCAATTATCTTGATTTAGATGATTAGTTAAGAAGAGCGTATGCACTGCTTTACCCACTACCTTGCAAAGCTTGGAAGCTTCACCCACTACGAGAGGCGTAACTATTCACATAGAATAACGTTACTATTCGGGGAGAAAAACGTAACTATTCGGGTGGAAAGGTTACGTTTTTCTAAGAGCAGCGGTTCGCAATGATAGGCAGTCTGAAAGGCTGCGTTACGCTTCTACTTACTATTCGTCGTCATCCCAAAAAGCATCACCTTGGCGTGATAACACTTCACCGTCTTTAACGGCGGCCTTACTATTGATGCCGACGCCTGGAGAGCTTGTCAGAATGTTGCACTGGTCAGTAATCATAACAACTTGGGTGGTTGGGGGTATGTATTGTTTTTTCATACGTTTGTACTCCTGCTTTTATTTGATTATCATTTTCTTGCCATTTTTAATGTAGATGCCCTTCTGAGGCTGAGCAATCTGCATGCCTTGAAGGTTGTAGTATGTACCGTCTGTCTCATTGGTCATGACCTGCAGGCTATTAATGCCAGTACTTTCACCGAATGAGAGTGAGAGCATGCGGGCTCCACTGGGGTTGGAAAGGTAGGCGCGAAAGGGCTTGATAGCAGGCTCACTTCCCTCTTCCACCTTGAAGAAAGCCACTTCGTCGGCCTGTTTCTGCAGCACGTAGTTGCCAGCGCTGACAGTTTCTTGTATAAAGGTGCCATGGAGGAGGCCATTGACAGGACTGGCCGTATATGCAGCAGTCCCACTTTTGGCGGTCAGCATCAGTGTGCCTTCATTTTTCAGCAGCACGGGTTTGTTGGCCCCGATGGTGGTCACTTTCGTACCTTTGATGCGGTCGTTACCGTCGACACCCGTCAGTTCCCATGCCTCGACATTGCCCTCAACCTCGGCCTCAAAAGGAATGACGAGCGTGCCGAATCCTGCGGATGTGACGGTGGCGATGTAGCTAAGGCCAGTTCCTGCGGCTGCACTCGATGTCACTAATGACTCTATTTTTGATGTGACATCGTTCAGTGAGAGTATAGCTGTCTGACCGCTCACAGGCTCCAGCACCCAGTTGTTTCCCTTGTCAAGCGGATGGTCAGAATAGGCATAGACCAGCTCGGTGCTGTTCTTGTTTTGCGGATTGGCGTGCTGGTTGCTCTCTCCCAACAAGAAGGTGACGTTCGTCGTGGGGATAGCATCCATGTTGTCGATGTTCAACTCTACTTTCACCTCGGCCGGTGTGGTCTTCGACAGCGTCCAATTGGAGGTGGAGGGAGTCAAGAAGTAGCCCTCCTTGTCATATATGTAATAGTAGCCCTGCCGCCCGCTGACGGGCAGCAGAGAGAACTTGCCCTTCTCGTCCTCGGTATTTGTTGTCAACAGGTGGCCGTTACTGTTGGGCGTTGCGGCCATGTAACGGTTGCGGTTGGTGTTCAGATGCTGCAAGTGGTAGACGGCTTGCGGGTCTATGCCGAAGATGGCAGTGTTCACGCCAGCCTCCTCAATGAGCCACTGAGAGCCGCCGCTGTAGTTTTTCACGTCGCCGTCGTCGTTGTCGTTGGCGT
>JAFUSV010000142.1 GCA_017467565.1 Prevotella sp. | reverse complement strand
ATCTTGAAGACGATGACCTTGTCGCCCTTCACGAGTGGGTTCACTACTTCTACTATAACTTTTGCACCTTCTACGGTGGGTGCGCCAACCTTGACAGCGCCGTCAGCATCTACGAGCAGCACTTTGTCAAATTCAACAGTCTTGCCTGCCTCTACATCCTTGATGTGATGTACGAAGAGCTTCTTGCCCTCCTCGGCCTTGAACTGCTGACCCTGGATTTCTACAATTGCGTACATTGCTTTGTTTAAATAATTTAGGGGTTTTTTCCGTAAGGCGGTGCACGTCCGTACACACTTCACCCTGCCTCCACGGACTCAATTCGGGGTGCAAAGGTACTTATTTTAATTGAGAATTGAGAATTGGCAGTTGATAATTATCTGCAGTTTATGGTTATTTAACGTTTGCGGGGCTATAAATAAAAGCAAAAGCGATGGACTTCACAGCCGATCGCTTCTATCTTCAATAGGTATTAGTTCTTTTAAGGTAAAAAGATTGTTTTCAGGATAACGATGCAAAGGTAAGTAATTTTATTGAACCTACCAAACTTTTTAGCAACTTTTTTTGATAAAAATCAATGTGTAGGCACACAGCAGCAATCTTTTGTGTGGAAAGCCACAAAATTGTGCGATTTGCGCACAATCAGGTGGTCAGTTTCTTCAGTCTCCGCTTGGGTTCGCTGGCTTCGGGGTATAGTTCGAGTGCTTTCTGATAGTTGCGCATGGCAGCATCCTTCATGTTTTCTGCCTCGCATTCCTTGCCCATCAGTGTGTATTCGGCTGACAGCCGGCGCAGGGTCTTGTCGCGTTCCTGCTTCTCGTGCTTCAGTGTCTTCACCTCGTCGCGCAGCTTGTTGATGATGGCGAGCTTGCGTATGATGTACCTTCTCGACACGGGTTTCTCGATGTCGTAGCGGCTGTGGATGGCTTTGATGAAGTTGTCGTAGAAGGCAGCAAAGTCACCTTGGTCGAAGGCCTGGATGGCATCGTGGTATTCGCGGTCGGCCTTGCCTTCCTGCATGGCTTGGTTGATGAGGCTCTGGTCGTTGTAGTGTCTGGCAAACTGCACCACTTCGGCACGAACGAAGATGTCCTGCTGGCGGATGGGGGCTACGAGCGATATGCCTTGAAGCGAGGTGCAGCGTGAGAGTGCCACGTAGGTCTGTCCGCCGGCAAAGGCACCGCCGGTGAGGTCGATGCTGACCTGGTTGAAGGTGAGTCCCTGGCTCTTGTGCACGGTGATGGCCCATGCCAGTCGCAGGGGAAACTGCGTGTAGGTGCCCAGCAGTTGCTCTTCGATGCGCTGCTCTTTCTCGTTGAAGGTGTAGCGCATGTTTTCCCATACTTCGCGCTCTACGTTGAAGTCGGTGCCGTCTTCGGTCATGACGGTGATGATGCCTTCCTCCTCGTCTATTTCAGAGATGGTGCCCAGTGTGCCGTTGACCCATCGTTTCTCCTTGTCGTTCTTGATGAAGATGATCTGTGCACCGGGCTTCACCTGCAGCTCCATGGGCGTGGGCAGTGACGACTCGGGGAAGTCGCCCTGTATGTTGCCGTGGAAGATGGTGGGCAGGCTGGGCAGTTCGGCCAGGCGCTGCTCGTTGGTGTAGTCCACGATGTCGCGGCGGGTGGCGAGGATGATGCGCAGGGCGGGGGAGGACGCTGCAGCGACAGAATCGCTGCACACAGGAGCGGCGGCAGGAGCGAGGCGGGCGTTGAGGGCCTGCAGGTCCTGGGCGGTGGCGTGGTTCTGGCGGATGCGGTCGAGCATGGCAATGAACTGGTCGTCGCGCTGGCGGTAGACTTTGCGCAGCTCGATGCTGACCAGCTGCATCTGCTGCCACACCTTGGCATTGAAGAAATAGCCCGACTGGTAGAAGGGACGCAGCAGTTGGCGGTCTTCCTCCTTGAGGACGGGTTCCAACTGGAATATGTCGCCCACGAGCAGCATCTGCTTGCCTCCGAAAGGCTCGTTGTTGCGGGTGTAGATGCGCAGCACTTTGTCGATGAAGTCGATGATGTCGGCCCTGACCATCGATATCTCGTCGATGATGATCAGGTCTATCTCGCGCAGCAGCTTGCGCTGTGCGCTGGTGTATTTCAGAGTTTCCTTGATGTGTCGCCGGTCGTAGCGTGTGTCATTGGGCAGCAGGGGGTGGAAGGGCAGCTTGAAGAAGCTGTGCAGTGTCTGTCCGCCTGCATTGATGGCAGCGATGCCGGTAGGAGCGAGGATGACGTTCTTTTTCTTGGTATTCTTAGCGACGTAGCGCAGGAAGGTGGATTTACCTGTGCCCGCCTTTCCCGTCAGGAACAGCGAGCGTCGGGTGTAGTTGACGATTTGCAGCGCGTCCTGCCATTCTTTATTGTCCAGATCCAGTTCCATGCGTCGTTATTGAGGAATGGTGGCCTCCTGGTTTTGCTGGGGAGCGGGTTCCTCGGCGGGCAGAGGTTCGTCGTCGCCCGGCAACAGGTCGTCGTTGCCACCCAGTTCGTTGAACAATAGATCCTCGCCAAAGTCGTCGGCCGTGATGTCTACGCTGTCATTCTCGACGACGGCATATCCGCAGTCGTACATATTGCTGGTGATGAGCGGGTCCTTGGGCTCGCCAAACAGTGCATGATATTTGCGGAAGGCGGGGTCGCCCAGCACCGACTTCAGGAACCGGCCGCAGATGGGCAGGGCCGTGGCGCTGCCTTGTCCCAGTGCTCCGCTGCGGAAGTGTATGGCCCGGTATTCGCCGCCTACCCATGCGCCTACCACCAGCTTGGGGCTGACGCCCACGAACCAGGCATCAGAGTGATTGTTGGAGGTACCCGTCTTGCCGCCGAAGTCCGTGTCGGCAAGGTATTCGCCTACGTAGTTGCGCAGGCTCCAGCTGGTGCCGCTCAGTCCTCCCATGAGCATGCGCTGCATCAGGTAGGCGCTGCGGTAGGGTATGGCCTGCCGCTGTTCGGTCTTGCAGCTGTAGATGATTTTCCCGTCGCGGTTGACAATCTTCGTGACGAGTATAGGTTCGTGCATGCGTCCGTCGTTGATGACGGTAGAGTAGGCGTTGACCAGTTCGAGCAGGCTGACGTCGCTGGAGCCGAGAGCCAGTGAGGGCACTTCCTGCAGCTTGCTCTTGATGCCCATGGCGTGAGCCGTGCGTGCCACCCGCTTGATGCCCACCTCGTCGCCCAGCTTGGCGGCTATGGTGTTGACGCTGCGGGCAAAGGCCGTCTTGAGCGACATGCTGGCGCCCGACGATGAGCCGTTGGCATTATGTGGCGACCACTGGTAGCTGCCCTCGCCGAAGCGGTAGCTGGTGTCCACGCGGAAGTCGCAGGGCATCATGCCCTGGTTCATGGCTTCGGTATAGACAAAGAGCTTGAAGGTAGAGCCCGGCTGACGGAGCGAGGTGACCTTGTCGTACTTCCATGTGTCAAAGTCGATGTCACCCACCCATGCCTTCACGTGGCCCGTCTCAGCCTCCATCGCCACGAAGCCGCAGTGCATGAAGCGTGCCATGTAGCGTATGCTGTCGAGGGTGCTCATCTCTGCCTCTATCGGTCCGTCGTAGCTGAAGAGCCTGACGGGGTGGGGCAGGTTGAGGTAGTACTTGACCGAATCGGGATTGTCGGGGAAGCGCTTGCTCAGTTCCTTATAGTAAGGCAGTCGCTTGGCGATATTCTCGATGAAGTGTGGAATCTCGCGGTAGTGGGTGTCCATCCAGGGGTTGGTGCTGCCCCAGTGCTGGTTGAAGTTCTGCTGCACCACCTTCATCTGTTCGTGGGCTGCCTCCTCGGCATAGGCCTGCATGCGTGTGTCGATGGTGGTGTATATCTTCAGTCCGTCGACGTAGAGGTCTACGCCTGTCTTGTTGCACCAGTCGCGCAGCGAGTTGGCCACGGCCTCGCGGAAGTAGGTGGCCGTGCCGTCGTAGACCGACTGTGCGTTGAACTTCAGCTGTATGGGTACGTGTATCAGTGAGTCGTACTCCTGGCGCGTCAGGTGTCCGTTCTTGTACATGTTGCCCAGCACGACGTTGCGGCGGTTCAGGCTGTTTTCGGGGTTGAGTCTGGGGTTATAGTACGTCGTGGCCTTCAGCATGCCCACGAGCATGGCTGCCTGTTCGGGCTTCAGCTCCTGTGGTGTGATGCCGAAGTACGTCTGGCAGGCCGTCTTGATGCCGTAGGCGTTGGAACCGAAGTCCACCGTGTTGGCATACATGGTGAGGATGTCTTTCTTCGTGAAGTTCCACTCCAGCTTCATGGCCGTGACCCACTCCTTGCTCTTGACGACGATCATCTTCAGGCCGGGAATCTTGCCCAGCAGGCCGGTGGAGTAGTCGGTGCGGGTGCGGAACAGGTTCTTGGCCAGCTGCTGCGTGATGGTCGAGGCACCGCGGGCGTCGCGGTGTACGATGTAGTCCTTCAGGGCGGCAAAGAATGCGGGCACGTCGACGCCGTAGTGGCTGTAGAAGCGCTCGTCCTCAGTGTCGATGAGTGCCTGCCAGAAGACGGGGTTGACATCCTCGTAGACGACCGGCGTACGGTTTTCGCTGAAGAACTTGCCTATCATCTTGCCGTCGGCGCTGTATATCTCGGAGGCCTGGGGCGGACGTGTGTTCTTGATGTCGTCCATGCTGGGTGACTGTCCGAAGAGTCCCAGGAAGTTGATGTCTACGGCACCGAGATAAAGGAATACGAACACGATGAACGACACGATGCCCGACAGCACCTTGATGTACCAGGGTCTGCCTTTGTAGAGTCCTGCATACCATCGGCCGATGCTTCGGAAGAATCGGGAGACGTAGCCCCATGCTATTTTGATGTCATTCCACATGTTCGATATAGTCAGTAATTTGTTTGATGTCGTCGGGATGGAACCACTTGACGGCGGGGTCTTTCTTAAACCACGTCAGCTGCTTGCGTGCATAGCGCCGCGTGTTGCCTTTGAGGCGTTCCACCGCCTCTTCCAGCGTCCATGTGCCGTCGAGGTAGGCAAACATCTCCTTGTAGCCCACCGTGTTGAGTGCGTTCAGCTCGCGCTTGTCGTAGAGGCTGCGGGCTTCGTCGAGCAGGCCGTCGGCCATCATCTGGTCTACGCGCTCATTGATGCGCCGGTATATCTCCTCGCGGGGTCGTGTCAGTCCTATCTTGATGATCCTGAACGGCCGCTGCTTCGTCTGTCGCTTGCGGAACGAGGTGTAGGTCTGTCCCGTCATGTGGCATATCTCGAGGGCGTGTACGACGCGTCGCGGGTTCTTGCGGTCTACCGTCTCGTAGTGCTCAGGGTCCAGTCGGCGCAGCTCCTCGCAGAGGGCTTCGAGCCCTTTGTCGGCCAGTCGCTGCTTCATCACGCGCCGTGTCTCGTCGTCGACGGTGGGTATGTCGTCAATGCCGTTGCACACGGCGTCGATGTACATCATGGAGCCCCCCGTGAGCAGAGCGTAGTCGTGCTTCCTGAACAGGTCGTCCTCGAGCAGCCTGATGACCTGCTCCTCGTAGAGCGATGCACTGTAGTACTCGTCGAGTGCGAGTGTTCCAACAAAATAGTGCCGCACCTGCCGCAGTTGCGTTTCGGTAGGTGCGGCTGTTCCTATGCGAAGCTCACGGTATATCTGTCTGGAGTCGGCATTGATGATGGGTATCTCCAGATGTCGGGCCAGCAGCATGCACAATTCCGTCTTGCCTACAGCCGTAGGTCCCGTGATAACGATGAGCGTCTTTGCCAATTATCAATTATCAATTATCCATTATCAATTATTCATTCACCTGATGATGCCTCGCTTGGCCGTCTCGATGAACGAGCAGATGTACTCCACCTCCTTCGAGTTGGGGTACTTGGCGCGTGCCTCGGCGATGCCGTCCTTCAGGATGCCCTGGGCGTAGATGGTGCGGTAGGTGTCGTGAATGGTCTCGATGACCTCGTTGCTGAATCCACGTCGGCGCAGTCCTATCAGGTTGACGCCTGCATAGCGTATGGGCTCCTTGCCGGCGATGATGTATGGCGGTATGTCCTGGCTGGTGCGGCTGCCGCCCTGTATCATCACGTAACTGCCAATGTGCAGGAACTGGTGTATGAGCACTTCGGCCGAGATGATGGCATAGTCGTCGACGATGACCTCGCCGGCAAACTTCGTCGAGTTGCCTATGATGCATCCGTTGCCTATCACGCAGTCGTGAGCGATGTGCATGTTCTCCATGAGCAGGTTGCCCGAGCCTACGACGGTCTTTCCCTTCGAGGCTGTGCCCCGGCTGATGGTGACGTTCTCGCGTATGGAGTTGTTGTCGCCAACGACGCAGTAGGTCTTCTCGCCCACAAACTTCAGGTCTTGCGGCTTGGTGGATATGCTGGCACCGGGGAAGAACTCGTTGCCCGAGCCTATGCGTGCCCCTTCGTGCAGGGTGACGCTGTTCAGCAGGCGGTTGTTGTCGCCCATCTCCACGTCGGCATCAATGACGCAGAAGGGGCCTATCACGTTGTTGTCGCCCAGTTTGGCCTGGGGCGACACAACGGCTAATGGGTGGATATTGTTCATTTGTTCTTAACGATTTGTGCAGTGAATGTGGCTTCGCTTACGACGTGGTCGCCCACGAAGGCATAGCCGCGCATCGACGAGATGCCGTGGCGCAGCGGTGCCAGTAGCTCTACCCTGAAGAGGAGGGTGTCGCCGGGTACTACCTTCTGGCGGAACTTCACGCCATCTATCTTCATGAAGTATGTCGACCAGCGCTCGGGTTCCTCCACGCTGTTCAGTATGAGCAGTCCGCCCACCTGTGCCATGGCCTCTACCTGGAGTACGCCCGGCATGACGGGTTCCTGTGGGAAATGTCCGGTGAAGAAGGGCTCGTTGCTGGTGATGTTCTTCACGCCGACGATGTGCGACGGACCTATCTCGATGACCTTGTCTACCAGCTGCATGGGGTAGCGGTGGGGCAGCAGCTCGCGTATGCGATTGACGTCCATCAGCGGCTCCTCGTTGGGGTCGTAGAAGGGTGCCTGCACCTCGTGCTTGCGTATCTCCTTGCGCATCTCGCGCGCGAACCTATTATTTATAGTATGTCCGGGTCGTGTGGCAATGATGCGTCCCTTGATGGGGCGGCCTATGAGTGCCATGTCGCCGATGACGTCGAGCAGCTTGTGGCGAGTACATTCGTTCTCCCACTGCAGTGGCTTGTGCTGTATGTAGCCCAGCTCGGTGGCATCGCGGTGCTCCACGTGCAGCAGGTCGGCCAGCATGTCGAGGCGCTCCTGGGTGGTCTGTCGCTCGTACATGACGATGGCGTTGTCGAGGTCGCCGCCCTTGATGAGGTTGGCCTGCAGCAGCGGCTCAATGTCGCGTACGAAGACGAAGGTACGTGCGGGAGCTATCTCCGTGGCGTACTTGTGGATGTCGTCGAGCGTGGCAAACTGCGAGTTGATGAACTTCGACTCGAAGGAGCACATCGTGGTGAGCGAGAACTCAGTGTCGGGCAGCAGCGTGATGCACGAGCCTGTCTCCTCGTCGCGCACCTCTATCTTCTTGCGTATGACGTACCAGTCCTTTGGAGCGCTCTGCTCCTCGATGCCTATCTCGTTGATTTTCTCTACGTACTTCACGGCCGATCCGTCGAGGATGGGCAGTTCGGGACCGTTCACCTGTATCAGGCAGTTGTCCACGCCGAGTGCATAGAGTGCCGAGAGTGCGTGCTCTACGGTAGAGACGCGCACGTCGCCCTTGCCGAGGACGGTGCCTCGCTGTGTGTCGACCACGTTCTCGGCCACGCCGTCAATGATGGGCATGTCCTCGAGGTCAATACGCTGTATCTTGTATCCGTGATTCTCAGGTGCGGGGTTGAAGGTCACCGTGAGGCTCAGTCCTGTGTGCAGTCCTTTTCCGCAGAGGGAGAAACTGCCTTTCAGAGTCTTTTGTTTCATATCTTGTTAGCTTTTAATTCTTCCACCTGTTTTTTCAGTTCGCGCAGTTCGCGGGCCATGTCGCCCATGCGCTTCCAGTAGGCCACGGCCTTGAAGTATTCGCGCGGGTCCATGGCGGGCGATCCTACGAGTGTCTCGCCGTTGCCCTTGGTGTTGCCTATGACGCCGCACTGTGCGCCTACCATCGTGCGGTCGGCCACGTGTATATGTCCTGCAAAGCCGGCCTGTCCGCCCACCATGCACCATGAGCCTATCTTGGTCGATCCGGCCATGCCTACCTGTGCCGACATCACCGTGTTCTCGCCTATCTCGCAGTTGTGGGCCACCTGTATCAGGTTGTCGAGCTTCACGCCGCGGTGTATGCGTGTCTCGCCCATGGTCGAGCGGTCTATGCACGTGTTGGCGCCTATCTCTACGTTGTCCTCAATGACGACGATGCCTATCTGGGGTATCTTGTCGTAGCCCTCCTGGTTGGGTGCGAATCCGAATCCGTCGGCACCTACCACCGAGCCGGCATGTATGGTGACGTGCTGTCCCAGCTGGCATCCCTGGTAGATGGTGACGTGTGGGAAGAGCGTGGTGCCTTCGCCTATCTTCACGCCCTGGCCTACATAGGTGTGGGGGTATATCTGCACCTTGTCGCCGATGACGGCACCGTCCTCTATGACGGCAAAGGCGCCTACGTACACGTCGGTGCCTATCTGTGCCTTCTCTGACACTGATGCCAGCGGGTGTATGCCCTTGGGTGCGGGTTTCATCGACTCGTACAGCTGCAGCAGGCGTGCCACGGCCTCGTAGGCGTTCTTCACGCGGATGAGTGTTGTCTGTACGGGGTGCTCCAGGGACAGGTCGTCATTGATGAGCACTACCGACGACTTGGTCTCATAGAGGTAATGGGTATATTTCGGATTTGAGAGGAACGAAATGGCGCCCTCCCTTCCTTCTTCTATTTTTGCAAAGGTGTTGACGGCGGCCTGTTCATTGCCTTCTACCCGTCCGTCAATCATGTCTGCTATTTGCTTTGCTGTAAACTCCATGTGTTAAGGTTATACGTTTGCTTTACGGCATGCAAAGTTACACATTTTATTTCAAACACGCGAAGAAACTTGCCTATATTTCGTTTTTTTTAGTAAAAAAGGGCTCATCACTCGCCTTTGAGCAGGTCGGGGCGCAGCCTGCGCGTACGTTCCATGGCCTGTTCCAGTTCCCAGTTGCGTATTTTCGCCTCGTTGCCGCTGAGCAGTATGTCGGGCACTTTCCATCCCTTGTAGTCGGCCGGACGGGTGTAGATGGGTGCTGCCAGCAGGTCGTCCTGGAAGCAGTCGGAGAGTGCGCTCTGCTCGTCGCCGATGACGCCAGGCACCACGCGTATGATGGCGTCGGCTATCATGGCCGCCACCAGCTCGCCGCCTGTCAGCACGAAGTCGCCGATGCTGATCTCGCGGGTGATGAGGTGGTCGCGTATGCGCTGGTCTATGCCCTTGTAGTGGCCGGCCAGTATGATGAGGTTGCCCTTGAGCGACAGCTCGTTGGCTATATGCTGGTCGAAGCGTTCGCCGTCGGGCGAGGTGAAGATGACCTCGTCGTACGTGCGCTCCTGCTTCAGTGCCGTGATGCAGCGGTCTATGGGTTCGCACTGCATCACCATGCCTGCGCTGCCGCCGTAGGGGTAGTCGTCTACGCGCCGCCATTTGTCCAGCGTGTAGTCGCGCAGGTTGTGCAGCCTGATTTCGGCCAGTCCTTTCTTCTCGGCCCGTGCCAGTATGGACTCGTGGACAAATCCTTCCAGCATCTCGGGCAGTACGGTGATGATGTCTATTCTCATGTCGTTGTCAGTGTATTGTCGTTGTCAGTGAATGGTTCTTATAGCGCTCCAGCCGTTCGCGCGGTTTTATCTTGGCATAGCGTCTCCACTCGTTGGCACCCTCGCGGCAGCGGTCCAGGTAGCCGACGTCGTACATGTGCGCGTAAGCCTCTATCTCGAAGGGGTTGAGCCTGTAGGCGGCGTGGCGTGCACGGCGGTTCAGCGGCAGTGCCCGCAGGTAGTACCACAGGTAGCGCACGTAGAACAGCAGCCAGCTGTCGCCTGTGGACTGTGCCTGGCGCAGGTGTATCATCTCGTGGCGCTTCATGGCGTTGTCGCCTGCGTTCATGCGCTCCGTCTCCTCGTCGGTGGCGGTGATGATGGTGCCGAAGAAGGTGAGGGCGGCATAGCCCTTGCGCAACCAGAACGTGTTGCGTACGGCGGGCATGTCGCTCAGCTTGCTGGGGCGTCGCGGCCGCCACATCAGCGCGAATATCTTCAGCGGGTTGTCCATTTTGGCGCAAAGGTACAAAATAATTATGAATTTATGGTGGGTGAGTGGCGAATTTTTAGTATCTTTGCAGCAAAAATTGACCAAAGCTATGAGTGACGAACGACAGAGAATAGAGCAACTGCGCCGTGAGCTTCACGAGCACAACTATAGGTATTATGTTCAGAATCAACCCGTTATAGGCGATCAGGAGTTTGACTTCATGATGCACGAGCTGCAGGACCTCGAGGCACGCCACCCCGAGCTCTACGACCCCAACTCGCCTACGCAGCGCGTGGGCAGCGACCTCAGCACGGAGTTCAGGCAGGTGGCCCACCGCTATCCCATGCTGTCGCTGGCCAACACCTACAACGAGCAGGACGTGCGCGAGTGGTACGAGTCGGTCAGCAAGGGTCTGGCAGGCGAGGACTTCGAGGTGTGCTGCGAGATGAAGTACGACGGACTGAGCATCTCGCTGACCTACGTCGACGGTCGGCTGACGCAGGCCGTGACCCGTGGCGACGGCGTGCATGGCGACGATGTGACGCAGAACGTGAAGACCATCCGCTCCATACCCCTGGTGCTCAAGGGCGACTATCCGCAGGAGTTCGAGATACGCGGCGAGATACTGATGCCCTGGGCCTCGTTCGAGCGGCTCAACGAGGAGCGCGCTGCCGCCGAGGAGCCTCTGTTTGCCAATCCGCGCAATGCTGCCAGCGGCACGCTCAAGAGCCTCGACTCGCGGGTGGTGGCCGCCCGCCAGTTGGATGCCTACCTCTATTATCTGTTAGGCGACCAGCTGCCTGCCGAGGGCCACTATGAGAACCTGGAGGCTGCCCGCCGCTGGGGCTTCAAGATCAGCGAGGGCATGCGCCTCGCCCACACCATGGATGAAGTTTTCGACTTCATCAACTACTGGGACCAGGAGCGCCGCAACCTACCCGTAGCCACTGATGGTATCGTGCTGAAGGTCAACTCCTTGCGTCAGCAACGTTCATTAGGATATACAGCCAAGAGTCCCCGCTGGGCCATCGCCTATAAGTTCAAGGCCGAGCGCGCCTGCACCCGTCTGCTCGAGGTCACCTATCAGGTAGGACGCACGGGAGCCGTCACGCCCGTTGCCAACATGGAGCCGGTGCAGCTGGCGGGCACTACCGTCAAGCGGGCTACGCTCAACAACGAGGACTTCATCCGCAGCCTCGACCTCCACATCGGCGACATGGTCTACGTGGAGAAGGGTGGCGAGATCATTCCCAAGATAGTAGGCGTGGACATCGACCAGCGCCCCATCATCGCCCAGCCCGTGCAGTTCATCAAGCGCTGCCCTGAGTGCGGCACGCCGCTGGTGAAGCTTGAAGAAACAAACGGTAAACTTCAAACGTCAAACTTCAAACTTCAAACCTCCTCCGCCTGGTACTGCCCCAATGATACGGCCTGTCCGCCGCAGATCAAGGGGCGCATAGAGCATTTTGTAGGGCGCAAGGCGATGAACATCATAGGACTGGGACCAGAGCTGATAGAGGATTACTATCGTCAGGGGTTCATCCATAATGTTGCCGACCTCTACGACATCGACGTGCAGCTCATCAACGGCAAGGACGGTAAGCGCAACAAGTCGGCACAGAACATTGTTAACGCCATTCAGAAGTCTAAGGAGGTGCCCTTCGAGCGCGTCGTCTTCGCCCTTGGCATCCGCTTTGTCGGCGAGACCAGCGCCCGCTTGCTGGCCCGCCATTTCAAGTCGATGGATGCGCTGATGCAGGCCTCGCTGGCCGATCTGCAGGAGGTGGAGGGCATCGGCGAGGTGATGGCCAAGAGCATCATCGGCTACTTCCACAACGAGGACAACCGCCGCATCGTGGAGCGTCTGCGCGGCTACGGCCTGCAGTTCGAGCTTGCAGCGGTCGACACTCAGTTCTCCACTCAGTTAGAGGGTCAGTCCATCGTCATCAGCGGCGTCTTCCAGCACCACTCGCGCGACGAGTACAAGCAACTCATCGAGCAGCACGGCGGCAAGAACGTAGGCAGCATCAGCGGCAAGACCTCGTTCATCCTGGCAGGCGACAACATGGGTCCGTCGAAGTTGGACAAGGCCCGTAAGTTGGGTGTCCGCATCGTCACCGAGGACGAGTTCCTGGACATGATTGGCGAGTGAGACCGTAACTATTCAGCACCAATAGGCTGACTGATGGACAAAAATCTTCAAAAATCTCACAATAATTTTGGTGGGGTAGGGTTCTTTCTTGCCACGCTGGACGCTAAACAGGCTTAAAGAAAAGATTTATGTCAGATTTTTGAAGATTTTTGTTTTAGAAAATAACTGGTGTTGAGTTGTTACGTGAGACCTGTTAATTCGTATAATTCGTTTAATTCGTGGTAGAAATTCATAGTAGTATGACCATAACAGTATCGCAAGAGATAGAGCAGGTGTGCCCATCGTTCGTGGGAGCCTGCGTAGAAGCCAATGTAGAGAACAGCCAGTATTGTGCCGAGCTGTGGGAAGAGATAAGCCGTCTGGGCGAGCAGTGCCGAGAGCAGTACACCACCGAGACGCTCAAGGATGTGCCCTCGATAGCGGCCACCCGGCGCGTCTATAAGGCCTGTGGCAAGGACCCATCGCGCTACCGTCCGGCCAGCGAACAGCTCATACGGCGCATGCTGCAGGGCAAGGAGCTCTATCAGATAGACACCCTCGTTGACCTGGTCAACGTGGCGTCGATAGCCTATGGCTACAGCATCGGCGGCTTCGATGCCGACAAGTTCGTGGGCGACACGCTGACCCTCGGCATAGGCCGCGAGGGAGAGCCCTACGAGGGCATAGGCCGCGGCATGCTCAACATCGCCGGGCTGCCCGTCTATCGCGATGCGCAGGGTGGGGTAGGCACGCCCACCAGCGACAACGAGCGCACCAAGATCACCCTCGCCACGCGCCACCTGGTGATGCTCATCAATGGCTACGACGGCAACGAGCAGCGTGT
>JAFUSV010000141.1 GCA_017467565.1 Prevotella sp. | reverse complement strand
GGAACCGGTGTTCTTCTTCATAGCCTCGTTGGCGTCCATGCCGTTCTTGATGGCTTCCATCATCTTGCCCAGGTGTACGTACTCGTAGCCGCAAACCTCGTTGTTCTCGTCGAGATACATCTTGGTGATGTAACCCTCGGTCAGCTCCAGGTAGCGTGTGCCCTTGGCAACGGTTCCGTAGAGTGTACCTGTCTGTGAGCGCAGGCCCTTGCCCAGGTCTTCCAGTCCGGCACCGATGACGAGACCGCCCTCAGAGAAAGCGCTCTGTGTACGTCCGTAGACAATCTGGAGGAACAACTCGCGCATGGCTGTGTTGATAGCGTCGCAGACAAGGTCGGTGTTCAGTGCTTCCAGAATGGTCTTGCCAGGCAGAATCTCGCTGGCCATAGCGGCAGAGTGAGTCATACCGGTGCAACCGATGGTCTCTACGAGTGCTTCCTGGATGACACCCTCCTTGACGTTGAGGCTCAGCTTGCAGGCACCCTGCTGGGGAGCGCACCAGCCAATACCGTGGGTATAACCCGAAATGTCCTTGATCTCTTTGGCCTGAATCCATTTGCCCTCTTCAGGGATGGGTGCAGGACCGTGGTTGGGGCCTTTGGCCACAACGCACATGTTTTCTACTTCCTTTGAATAAATCATAGTTTTATAAAAATGTGATTACAATTTGCTTTTTCGCTGCAAAGTTACACATTTTTCTTGAAATAATACCGATAAGTAGGTATTTTTTTTGCAGAGGACATAAAAATGGGCTTCTGATGTCGCATCAGGAGCCCATCACAACACAAACACAAAATCAGTCAATATGGATGACTGTAATATTCAATCTTCAATTTTTAATCTTTAATCTTTAATCTTTCATCTTTCATCTTTCATCTCACTGGATTCCGTCTTCGCGCAGCTTCTCCTGCCAGCGCCAAGCTGACTTCAGCACTTCCTTGGTGGGCGTGTCGGCCTTCCAGCCCAGCACTTTGTTGGCCTTGTCCACGTTGCCCCATACCTTCTCGATGTCGCCTTCGCGACGGGGAGCGTATTCCCAGTTCACCTTTACGCCGGTAGCTTTCTCGAAGCCTTCTACCACCTCGAGGGTAGACAGGCCGCGGCCAGTACCGATGTTGAACACTTCCACCTTGTCGGTCTCGGGCTTATCGAGCACGCGCTCCATAGCCTTCACGTGAGCCTTGGCCAGGTCTACGACGTAGATGTAGTCGCGGATGCAGGTGTGGTCGGGGGTGTTATAGTCGTTGCCGAATATCTTCAGTTGCTTGCGGATGCCGATGGCCGTCTGTGTGACAAAGGGAATCAGGTTCATGGGTACGCCGTTGGGCAGCTCGCCGATGAGTGCCGATGGGTGGGCACCGATGGGGTTGAAGTAGCGCAGGATGATGCTCTTGATGGGAGCACCGCTGTGGATGTAGTCCTGAATGATCTCCTCATTGATCTGCTTCGTGTTGCCGTAGGGCGACAGGGCCTTCTGGATAGGAGCCTGCTCGGTGACGGGGAGGTTCTCCTCGGAGGGCTGTCCGTAGACGGTGCAGCTCGAAGAGAAGATGATACCCTTGACGTTGTACTTGGGCATGAGCTCGAGCAGATTGATGAGCGAGGTGATATTGTTGCGGTAGTAGAGCAGAGGCTTCTCCACGCTTTCGCCTACGGCCTTGGAGGCAGCAAAGTGGATGATGCCTTCAATCTTGGGGTACTTCTTGAACACGTTCTCCAGGGCTTCCATGTCGCAGCAGTCCACCTTTTCGAAGGCTGGGCGCTGACCCGTGATCTTCTCTATGCCGTCGACGACGTTGGCATTGGAATTAGACAGATTGTCGATGATGACGACTTCGTAGCCTGCTTCCTGCAGTTCTACGGTGGTGTGCGAACCGATGAATCCGGTGCCGCCAGTAACAAGGATAGTTTGTTTCATTTGTTATTGATATATGTTTTCATTAATTGTTTGCAAAGATAGTAATTATTTCTGAGGATTGAGGATTGAGGTTTGAGATTTATGCTTTTTTTACATTACTCAGCATAACCCCCAAACCCCAATTATCACTTATCACTTATCACTTCTCACTTATCACTTATCACTTCTCAATTATTGTACTCCTGCCAGCTCTTGATCTTGATGTCTTCGAGCTTCATGGCAGTGAAGGCCTCGATGAATGCCTTGGCCAGACGCACGTTGGTGATGAGCGGCGTGTTGTGGTCGATGGCTGCACGGCGGATGCGGTAGCCATTGGTCAGCTCGCGCTTCGTGTGGTTCTTAGGCACATTGACGATGAGGTCGAAGCGATGCTGGGCGATGAGCTTCAGCACGTTGTTGTCGCCTTCCTCGTCGGGCCACTGTACGGCCGTAGCCTCTACGCCGTTGTCGTTGAAGAAGCGAGCCGTGCCTGGAGTAGAGTATACCTTGTAGCCTCTCTTCACCAATTGCTGGGCACCCTCCAAGAGGCTGACCTTACCCTTGGCAGCACCGCTCGATATGAGGATGGCACCGCCAGCTTTCGGCAGTTTGTAGCCTGTGGCAATGAGTGCGTTGAGCAGGGCTTCATTGAGGTCGTCGCCCAGACAGCCCACCTCGCCGGTAGAGCTCATGTCGACACCCAGCACGGGGTCGGCATTCTGCAGACGGGCAAACGAGAACTGGCTGGCCTTCACGCCGATGCGGTCGATGTCGAACTCAGAGCTGTCAGGACGCTCGTAGGGCGCATCGAGCATGATGCGGGTGGCCGTCTCGATGAAGTTGCGCTTCAGTATCTTCGATACGAAGGGGAAGGAGCGTGAGGCACGCAGGTTGCACTCTATGACCTTCACCTCGCGGTTCTTGGCCAGATACTGTATGTTGAACGGACCGCTGATGTTCAGCTCCTTGGCTATCTTGCGCGAGATGTGTTTGATCTGTCGGATGGTGGAGTAGTAGATGTGCTGGGCGGGGAACACCATCGTGGCGTCGCCCGAGTGGACACCGGCATACTCGATGTGCTCGGAAATGGCATATTCCACCACCTCGCCCTTGTCGGCTACGGCGTCGAACTCTATCTCCTTGGTCTCCTGCATGAACTGGCTGACCACGACGGGGAACTCTTTTGACACCTCGGTAGCCATGTTGAGGAAGCGGTGCAGCTCCTCTTCGTCATAGCACACGTTCATGGCTGCACCCGAGAGCACGTAGGAGGGACGCACCAGTACGGGGTAGCCCACCTGGTCGACAAATTCCTTGATGTCCTCGAACGAGGTCAGCGCGCGCCATGCAGGCTGGTCGACGCCCAGCTTGTCGAGCATGGCTGAGAACTTGTCACGGTTCTCTGCGCGGTCGATGTCCACAGGACTGGTGCCCAGCACGGGTACACCTTGGCGGTGGAGCTTCATGGCCAGGTTGTTGGGTATCTGTCCGCCCACGCTGACGATGACGCCGCGAGGCATCTCCAGGTCGATGACGTCGAGCACGCGTTCCATTGACAGTTCGTCAAAGTAGAGGCGGTCGCACATGTCGTAGTCGGTCGATACGGTCTCTGGGTTATAGTTGATCATGATGCTCTTGTAGCCCAGCTTGCGTGCTGTCTGAATGGCGTTCACGGAGCACCAGTCGAACTCTACGCTGGAGCCTATGCGGTAGGCACCCGAGCCCAGTACCACTACCGACTTGTCGTTGTGGTAGTAGGAGATGTCATGCTTCGGGGCATAGGCCTCACCAGCCTTATCGGCAAAGGCTGGCACGTGTGTATAGGTGAAATACAGGTAGTTGGTCAGTTCGGGATGCTCGCTGGCCACGGTGTTGATGCGCTTCACCGAGGGCAGGATGCCGCGCTGCTTGCGGTGCTGGCGCACGGCCAGGTTCTCCTTCTCCATGTTGCCTGAGGTGGGCTTCAGTACAAAGCGGGCTATCTGGAAGTCGCTGAATCCGGCCTGCTTCACCTCCAGCAGGAAGTTGTCGGGTATCTCTTCCAGTGAGTTGTAGGTCTGCAACTGGTGCTTCAGGTCTACAATATGCTTCAGACGTTCCAGGAACCAAACATCAATCTTGGTCAGCTGCTCAATGCGCTCCACGCTGTAGCCGTCCTCCAGTGCCTGTGCAATGGCAAAGATACGCAGGTCAGTGGGGTTCTGCAGGGCATCGTCCAGGTCGTCGAAGCGGGTGTGGTCGTTACCCACGAAGCCGTGCATGCCCTGACCTATCATGCGCAGTCCCTTCTGTATCATCTCCTCGAACGAACGGCCGATGGACATAATCTCGCCAACAGACTTCATCGACGAACCTATCTGGCGACTGACACCGGCAAACTTGGTGAGGTCCCAGCGGGGTATCTTGCATATCATGTAGTCCAGCTGCGGAGCTACATAGGCTGAGTTGGGCGTGCCCATCTCGCCTATCTGGTCGAGGGTATAGCCCAGGGCAATCTTGGCTGCGACAAAGGCCAGGGGATAGCCGGTGGCCTTCGAGGCCAGTGCGCTGGAGCGTGACAGACGGGCATTGATTTCGATGATGCGGTAGTCGTTGGTGACAGCGTTAAAGGCAAACTGGATATTGCACTCACCGACGATGTTCAGATGGCGCACGCAGCGGATGGTAATCTCCTGCAGCATCTTCACCTGGTCATCAGTCAGCGAGCAGGTGGGGGCGACGACGATAGACTCGCCCGTATGGATGCCCAGCGGGTCGAAGTTCTCCATCGAGGCTACGGTGAAGCAGTGGTCGTTGGCATCGCGGATGCACTCGAACTCTATCTCCTTCCAGCCCTTCAGGCTTTCTTCCACCAATATCTGCGGTGCAAAGGTAAAGGCGCTCTCGGCCAGTTCGACAAAGGCTTTCTCGTCAGGACAGATGCCGCTGCCCAGTCCACCCAGTGCGTAGGCCGAGCGAATCATGATGGGGAAGCCTATCTCGCGGGCTGCCTTCAGAGCGTCGTCCATGGTCTCTACGGCATGGCTGACGGGGGTCTTCAGGGCTATCTCGTCCAGTTTCTTGACGAAGAGGTCGCGGTCCTCGGTGTTCATGATAGCTTCCACGCTGGTGCCCAGCACCTCAACGCCATATTCCTTGAGGATGCCTTTCTGGTAGAGTTCCGTACCGCAGTTCAGCGCTGTCTGTCCGCCAAAGGCCAGTAAGATGCCGTCGGGGCGCTCCTTCTTGATAATCTCCGTGACGAAATGGGTGGTCACGGGCTGGAAGTACACCTTGTCGGCAATGCCTTCCGATGTCTGGATGGTGGCGATGTTAGGGTTGACGAGCACACTCTGTATGCCCTCCTCGCGCAGAGCTTTCAGTGCCTGCGAGCCGGAATAGTCGAATTCTCCTGCTTGTCCAATCTTCAAGGCACCCGAGCCGAGTACCAATACCTTACTGAATTTCTTGTTTGCCATAACTTGTGTTTGTTTATTTGTGATTGATGTTGTTGTCTATTTGTCTACATAGAGTATGCCCAGGCGGTGATTGCGACCCTTGCGCCCCAAGGAGCGTAGCTGATAGATGCCTCGTGGTATGTCGGCGAGGCTGAGCTGTCGGGTGTAGGGCTGCACCGAGATGCTCTTGCCCTGGATGTTTTCTATCATGATGAATCGGGCATCCAGGTTTGACGGACGTGGTGGCATGATGAATATGCCCTGCGCCTTGCTGACCGTGTAGAAGGGTATGGCACCCTCTGACATCGGAGCCGACTGGCTATTGTCATTTTCAGGGCGGCTGTTGGCTACCAACTGCAGTTGTACGGGAGTGCTCTCCTGTCCGTAGCGGTCCATGGCGGTCACGGCATAGTTCAGTCCCTGCGAGGGTACCATCAGGTTGCTGGCCATGACTCTGGTGGCTACTATGTTCTCCGAATTGTTGATGTCGACGGGGAAATACTTCGATGCGTATATATTATATAATAGGTATGGACCTCCGCTGTGATCCTGTGCCCCTTGCCAGTACAGAGTGTTGCCGTCTATGGTCAGCGACGTGGGGGCCGCAGGTACGGGTTTGCCGGCCCAGGTCATGGGCGGGACGAGTGCGGGCACGGCATCGAAACGCTTGCCGAAGTCATAGATGCCTTTCTGATTGTCAGTGAAGAATTTCGAGCGGAAGTAGCAGTGACCGATGCCTATCTGGCGGGTGACGTACATCTCGCGTTCCACGATGTCGAGTGTCCATTTGCCCTCCTTGGGGTCGAGGAAATAGATGCCAAGTCCCGATACGATGGTCCTGCCGTTGCTCTGCTCCTGCCAGTCAATGGCAAAGGGGTAGAAGTTGTCGTCCTTGAAGTACATCATCGGGTAGAGCTGGTCCATGAGTCCTTCGCGCATCCATGCCTGGGCGTCCTGACATACGGCCGTACGTGCATTCCAGCCCCCCGCCTTGTAGCGTGTCAGGTTGTCGTGCTTGCCGATGGGTGAGCACGACATCTTCACCCAGGGCTTCTCAGCCTTGACGGCACGATGGATGGCTCTCACCACCGACGTGATATTGGCTCTGGCCTGGCTCTTCGATATCTTCAGTTTCCAGGTCTCCGGGTAGCGGATATAGTCCAGATGGATGCCATCCACATCGTAGTTGGCCACAATCTCGCGGCATATCCGGGCCATATAGTCGGCCGTCTGCGGGTTGGCTGGGTCCATGTAGGCTTCTTCACCGATGCGTTTGATGAGCTTGGAGTACTTCTTGCGCATCTCCTTGCATCCCACCTTGTTCCATTTACCGATGGGGATGGTGCAGACCCAGGCGTGGCACTCCATGCCTCGCTTGTGACACTCGTCGATACAGAACTGCAGGGGATTGTAGCTCGGAGCATTGCCGCCAGCCAGCGTCGGTTCCCATGGCTCCATCTTCGAGGGGTAGACGGTCGTCGCCCTGACACGCGTCTGGAAAAGAACGGTGTTGATGCCAGCCTCTTTCAGCTGGTCGAGTATATGTATCAGTTCCTGCTTCTGAGCCTCGGCCCCACGGGTACGAGGCCAGTCCAGCCCGTTGAGGGTGGTCAGCCAAACTGCTCTAACTTCGTGTTTTGGGGAGGTTTCCGTTTGTGCTTTCGAGGTCGAGAGCACAGACAAAAACAGGAGCAAAAATGCAATATATCTCATAAAATTGTCATTTTGCGTGCAAAGATACGAAATTTTTTCCTTATTCGTCTTCCTTCTTTAATTTATTTTTGTACCTTTGCAGAAAATATTTCGAATTTTATGATTTCTTTTGCTTTGAGCCTTGTTGCTCTTTTCGTAGGTTATTTCATTTATGGCCGTTTTGTAGAGCGTGTCTTTGGTCCGGACGAACGTCCGACTCCAGCTGTCTCGAAGGCCGATGGTGTGGACTTTGTCGTGCTGCCTTCATGGAAGATATTCATGATACAGTTTCTTAACATCGCCGGTACAGGCCCTATTTTCGGTGCCATCATGGGTGCCCAGTTTGGTCCGGTAGCCTATTTGTGGATAGTCTTAGGCTGCATTTTCGCCGGTGCCGTCCACGATTACATGAGCGGTATGCTCTCCATTCGACATGGTGGTGCCAACTTGCCTGAGATTATAGGCGACTACCTGGGTAACAAGACGAAGCAGGTGATGCTCGTCTTCTCTGTGTTCCTGCTGATGATGGTGGGCGTGGTCTTTGTGTTCAGTCCGGCCAAGATTCTCGGTAACATGTGGGAACCGTCGTTCTTTGTCGACAACTTCGGACAGTACAGCTTCTGGATTATAATTATCTTTGTCTACTATATCATCGCTACGATGCTGCCGGTAGACAAGATTATCGGCAAGATATATCCGCTGTTTGCCTTCTCGTTGCTCTTCATGGCTGCAGCCCTGATGGTGATGCTGTTCGTGAAGATGCCCCATATACCCGAGGTTTGGGAGGGACTTGGCAGTCAGTCGCCATTGACGTCCGCCCCGCTGTTCCCCTGTCTGTTTATAACCATTGCCTGTGGTGCCATTAGTGGTTTCCATGCTACGCAGAGCCCGCTGATGGCCCGTTGCATGAAGAGCGAGAAGATGGGGCGTCCTATCTTCTACGGAGCCATGATTACCGAGGGTGTCGTCGCCCTGATATGGGCTACGGTGGCCATGTTCTTCTTCTACAACGAGCCGACACCCGGTTCGCAGATGATAGCTGGTGGCGCTGAGGCAGTCAACGATGCACCGTCGGTGGTTCACATCATCTGCAATGACTGGCTCGGCGTGTTCGGTGGCATCCTGGCTATTCTGGGCGTCGTGGCAGCACCTATCACCAGTGGTGACACCGCTTTCCGCAGTTGCCGACTCATCATAGCCGACTTCCTGAGGATGGGACAGCATACGTTGCGTCATCGCCTGACCATCTGCATCCCTATGTTCCTGTGTGCCATCGCACTGCTCATCTGGCAGATGGGCGATGCCAAGGGCTTCGCAATGATATGGGGCTGGTTCGGATGGAGCAACCAGACGCTGTCAGTGTTTACCCTATGGGCTATTACTGTCTATATGGTACGTCATCGCAAGCCCTTTGTCATCACCTTTGTGCCTGCCATCTTCATGACTGCCGTCTGCACCACTTATCTGCTGTCGGTCAAAGTATTCAGCATCGGTGCTCCCTACACCTATCTCATCGGCGTGCTGTCGTGCATCATCTCCGCTACGTGGTTCGGCCTATGGTACAGGAAATATTCTAAAAACTAATAATAAACATAACATGATGAAAAAGACAATGATGATGCTGCTGTGCGGGCTGATGTTCTCGCTGGCAGGAAGTGCTCAGACCGAAGATAGTACACCGTTCTTCAAGGACAAGGTGTTCCTCAACTCCTCGGTGACAGGTCTGGGACTCAACTACAACAAGACGCAGAAGTGGAATCTTGGTGCGACGTTCAAGGGCGGCTACTTCTTCGAGGACAACTGGGCTGTCACCGGCCAGTTGGGGTTCGAGTATCACCAGGAGGCTCCCAATGCCTTCATCGGTGGGGTAGGGCTGCGCTACTATTTTGAGCAGAACGGCATTTACCTGGGTGCTGGCATGAACTACGTTCACGAGAATCACAACTACGATGACTTCATGCCGACGGTACAGGTGGGTTATGCCTTCTTCCTGAACCGCTACGTCACTTTCGAGCCAGAGATCTATTACAACCAGAGCCTGAAGAATCATTGCGACTACAGCGGATTCGGCATTCGTATGGGCTTCAGCGTCTATTTCGAGTAGTTCATTCATATAAAAGCAAATACTATGCTAAGTACAGAAGAATTAGTTGACAGACTCATTGACTTGTCATTTGCAGAAGATATCGGCGATGGTGACCATACCACGCTATGTTGTATTCCCGAGGATGCCATGGGACGTTCGCGTCTGCTCATCAAGGAGGATGGCATCCTGGCAGGTGTAGAGGTGGCCAAGGAAGTGTTCCGTCGCTTTGACCCCGACATGCAGGTCGAGGTGCTGATGGGTGATGGCTCACGTGTGAAGAAGGGTGATGTGGCTATGATAGTCAGCGGGCGTGTCCGCTCGCTGTTGCAGACCGAGCGTCTGATGCTGAACATCATGCAGCGCATGAGCGGCATTGCCACCATGACCGATCGCTATGTACAATTATTAAAAGGTACGCACACGCGCGTGTTGGATACCCGCAAGACCACACCCGGCATGCGCATCCTGGAAAAACAGGCCGTCAAGATAGGTGGTGGCTGTAACCACCGTATCGGTCTCTTCGACATGATTCTGCTGAAGGACAATCACGTAGACTTTGCCGGTGGCATCACCAACGCCATAGACCGTTGCCATGCCTATCTGAAGGAGAAAGGCCTCGACCTGAAGATTGAAATTGAGGTGCGCAACTTCGACGAGTTGCAGCAGGTGCTCGACCACGGCGGCGTAGATCGTATCATGCTCGATAACTTCACCGTGGCCGATACGAAGAAAGCCGTGGATATCATTGCTGGTCGCTACGAGACCGAGTCGAGCGGCGGCATCACCTTCGACACCATCCGTCAGTATGCCGAGCAAGGTGTCGACTTCGTGTCTGTGGGAGCCTTGACTCACAGCGTCAAGGGACTTGATATGTCGTTTAAAGCCTGTTGAGTAATAAGGTATGAGAAAACTGTTGTTTACACTGTGTGCTCTCTGCGGCTATGTGGCTGCCGAGGCATGTACTAATTATATCGTGGGTAAGAAGGCTTCGGTCGATGGTTCAGTGATATGTTCCTACAGTGCCGACTCCTACGGCGATTACCATGACCTGTGCCACTATCCTGCCGGCAAGCATCCCAAAGGCACGATGCGGCGTGTGGTGGACTGGGAATCACATGAGTATCGCGGCGAAATACCTGAGGCCGAAGAGACCTACAACGTCATAGGCAATATCAACGAGTGGCAGCTGACCATCGGCGAGACAACTTTCGGTGGTCGTGAGGAGATGGTCGACACGACTGGCATCATTGACTATGGCTCACTCATCTACATCACCCTGCAGCGGGCCAAGACAGCCCGTGAGGCCATCGACATCATGACGACGCTCGTAGAGCAGTATGGCTATGCCAGCGAGGGTGAGACCTTCACCATCTGTGACCCCGACGAGGCGTGGATTCTGGAGATGATGGGCTGTGCCAGCGACCGCAAGATTTCCAAGGAACGTACCGTCTGGGTAGCTATCCGTATTCCTGACGATGCCATCTGCGGCCATGCCAACCAGAGCCGTATCAGCCGCTTCGACATGAAGGATAAGGAGAATGTACGCTATTCCAAGAATGTGGTCAGCTATGCCCGCAAGATGGGCTGGTTCTCGGGTAAGGACGAGGAGTTCTCTTACAATGAGGCATACGCTTTCCCCGATTTCTCTGGCCGTCGTATCTGTGATGCCCGTGTGTGGACCTTCTTCAACCGCTTTGCCGAGGGTATGGACCGCTATATACCTTGGGCTGAAGGCAAGGACAAGAACGCTGAGCCTATGCCCCTCTGGGTGAAACCTGCCCGCAAGCTGAGCGTGCACGACGTGGAGACAGCCATGCGCGACCACTTCGAGGATACTCCCTTCTCACTCGATGGCGATATCGGTGGCGGCATCTGGGAGATGCCCTATCGTCCTACACCTCTTTATTATACGGTAGATGGCAAGAAATACTTCAACGAGCGCCCCGTATCTACCCAGCAGGCTGGTTTCGTGTATGTGTCGCAGATGCGTTCATGGCTGCCCCGCCAGGTAGGAGGCGTACTGTGGTTTGCCAACGATGATGGCAACATGGCTGCCTTCACTCCCATCTACTGCTGCACCACCGAGCCACCTTTACCCTACAACACCCCTGGTGCCGATGATACTCATTTCTCGATGGACAATGCCTTTTGGGTAGAGAACTGGGTCAGCAACATGGTCTATCCGCGCTACTCGCTGATGTTCCCCGAACTCAAGGAGGTGCGCGACTCGCTGGAGCAGTCTTACTTCAAGGAGCAGAAAGAGGTGGAAGACCATGCCTGCTCGCTGACGGAGGAGGCCCGCGTACGCTATCTGACCAGTTACGGTGCGCAGAAGGCTAACCAGATGCTTGACCGCTGGCGCACCATGGCTACTCACATGATCGTGAAGTACAACGACATGATCATCAAGCCCGAGGAGAACGGACAGTTTAAGCTGACCCCTGGCGGTCTGGGTGCCCGTCCAGTGCGTCCTGGCTATCCAGAGAAGTTCGCCCGACAGTTGGTGAAACAGTCGGAAGGACGCTTCCTGATGCCCGAAGATTGACGAATGCTTTGCGTTTTGCGGCATGAAAAGGTGTGCTTAGCGAGAAAAAAGCAGTTTTTTGGAAAAAAGTTCCCAAAAAGTTTGGTGGATTCGGAAAAAGTCAGTACCTTTGCAACCGCAAAACGAAAAGGATGGCTCCCTAGCTCAACTGAATAGAGCATCTGACTACGGATCAGAAGGTTGTGGGTTTGAATCCCGCGGGAGTCACAACGCAGAAAGAGAGGCTTTGGTAAAGAGCCTCTTTTTTTGTAGCAATACTAAAAAGAAATCGGAAACTGTTACTGTTCCTCAATGCTATTCTTTATGACGATGAAACAGAAAATCATGACACTCCTGCTGCTCTGCCTGCCTATGGCCATGACGGCAGCTAAGACGGAAGACGATGCGCGTGCCGTGTTCGAGAAGGCCTACGACCAGATATTCAAGTCGGACGGCTGTACGTTCAAGTACAACGTGAACCTGGTGGGACTCTACAAGACGTCGGGTACCATCTGGTATAAGGGCGAGAAGAACAAGTTCCACGATGCTAAAGTTGACTCCTGGAGCGATGGCGAGACGATGTATATGGTCTACCGCAAGAAGAAAACGGTAGAGATATATAACCCGAAGTCTGACAAGGCCGACAAGTACAAGAGCAAGTTTAAGTTTACCCTCGATGATTTTACCTACAAGATGGAAGATCAGGGTGACAACCTATTGATAACGCTGAAGCAGAAGAAGGGTGTCAAAGGCACGGTGAAGGAGGCCAAGGCGCTCATAGTCAAGGAGACGCTGGCTCCCGTGTCTATCCGCATCAAGGTGCTGTTCTTCTGGGCTAACATCAAGATAACCGATTTCAGTAACGACCGCTTACCCGACAGTTTCTTCGACTTTCCGAAGAGCAGGTATAAGGACTACAAGATGGTTGACAAGCGGAAATAACTGAGTGAAATTATTGTGCCGGGTGGTGGAGACATACGTCGCACTGGCCGCATTCGTGGGTGGTCTCTTCGCCGAAGTAGCGCAGCAGCATACGCGAGCGGCACTGGTTGGTAGTCTCGGCATACTCCAGCATCTTGGCGATACGCCAGGTGTAGCGCTGTTTCAGGTCCGCGTAGACGATGGGCGGAAACAGCAGGTCCTGTGAGTCTTCTCGACGCTGCATGTAGCGGATGTAGGGCGTTCTCTTCTGGGGTATGAATTGCAGTATGTGTTTCTCGCTGAGCGACTTCAATATCTGGTAGACCTGCGGCTGTGACAGGTTGGTCTGCTGGGCAATGAAGGCTTCCTCAATGTAACTGAAGTTGTTGAACAGTCCGCTGTAGTTGCGTAGCAGGCAGACGATGACATTGTCCTCATCGCGCGTGTTGCCCCGTAGCCTGTAGAGGTCGTCGCGTTCGAGCGTAAACATCACGCGGGCCTTGTTCTCCTCTTCCTCGCGGTAGTCTATGTAGCCCGCACGGTTGAGAATCTTCAGTGCCGCATCGACGCGTGTAGGGAAGTGGTGATAGATGTGGCAGAACCTCTCTATGGGGAACTCGAAGGTGGCGTTATAGCCCGAGCCAACGGCTATCTCGTAGAAGTAGGCCAGTTGGTCGTAAACTTTCCGTATATAGTCTTTTTCAGGAAATGTGTCGGCTATGCGTTGCTGTAGCTTGGCTTTGTCGTAACCATTATAGAGCAGCACGGCGTACGACTTCAGTCCGTCGCGTCCGGCACGTCCTGCCTCCTGAAAGTAAGCCTCCAGACTGTCGGGGCAGTCCATGTGAATGACGACGCGCACGTCGGGCTTGTCGATACCCATGCCAAAGGCGTTGGTGGCTACGATGACGCGGATGCGGTCGTTCTGCCAGTCCTTCTGCCGCTGGTCTTTGACGGCATTGTCCAGTCCGGCATGGAAGAAGGTGGCGTTGATGCCTGCCTCGTTGAGTATCTTGGCATAGTCAGCCGTGTGCTGTCGGCTGCGGGCATAGACGATGGCCGGTCCGTCGATGCGTTGCAGGATGTGTATCATCTGCTGCTGCTTGTCGGTCACGTCGCGCACGACGTAAGCCAGGTTCTTGCGCTCAAAGCTCATACGGAAGACGTTGAAGGGCTTGGTAGTCCTGAGCTTGTCCTGTATGTCCTTTATCACTTCGGGCGTGGCGGTGGCTGTGAGTGCCAGCAGTGGAGCCTTGGGCAGAGTCTTGCGGATGTCGGAGATGGTGAGATAGGAGGGACGGAAGTCGTAGCCCCACTGGCTGATGCAGTGAGCCTCGTCCACGCAGATGAAGCTGACGTTCATGTGGCGCAGTTTGCTGAGGAAGAGTTCCGATGCGAGTCGTTCGGGAGAGACGTAGAGTAACTTGACGGCACCGAAGACCGTGTTCTCCAGTATGCGTAGCACCTCGTCGTGCGACATTCCCGAGTAGATGGCCTCGGCTCTGATGCCCCTTCGCTTGAGGTGCATCACCTGGTCTTTCATAAGGGCTATGATGGGTGATATGACGATGCACACATCCTCCATGGCCAGTGCCGGTACCTGGAAGGTGATGGATTTTCCGCCTCCTGTAGGCATCAGCCCCAGGGTGTCGTGACCGGAGGTGATGGACTCGATAATCTCGCGCTGTATGCCCCGGAAGTCATCATACCCCCAGTACTTTTTTAGAAGTGAAGAGTGAAGAGTGAAGAGTGAATAATTTGCTGCCGCACGTGAT
>JAFUSV010000140.1 GCA_017467565.1 Prevotella sp. | reverse complement strand
TCGACAAATACGGTCTGCTGACCGCTCGCGACCAGGCACGCCATGCCGATGCCGCCACCACCAACCGCTATGCCAAGGTGAAGCACACGGCCCATGTCGAACTACGTGACTGGGACGGCGACCTATGAAACAATCTCGTAGAAGTAGCCCGTCTTCACCTGGTCGATGCCCTTCTCCGTAATCTGAATCTCTATCTTCTCACAGACATAGCGTTTGTTGTGGAAGATATAGATGCGTGTCGGGTCGGGTATCTCATCACACAGGAACTTGTGGCACCGCTGGTTCTTGCCATCGATACGGCTGCTGCCCGTATGGAACTGGCCGACATATACGGTGCCATCAGGAACCTTGGACAGCGCAAAAGACACTTTATCCTTGAAGTCGCTGTCAATCGTATGGTCAGTACCGACGGTGGCCATCGTGACTGTCTTTTCAAGAGCGGTAAAACTCTTGGTGCCGGTACCGAGGAAGAACACCTCCATGCGTTCAGATTCTGAACGTGTAGAGACATCGACAGAATCGCCCAGCTCAAGCGCCTGTTGCACCGTGGAATACTGGTTGTCCGTAGCATCCTCACTTTCAGCCGTTGGAATAATGACAGAAAGATTCTGCTCATCATCCACCCGGAAATCGCCAGTCGGCCATAATCCGCTGCTGTCCGCATCAACAGTCAGCCGTCTGAATTTCGTATCGATGCGTGCCATGGTAACCGGTACGATAGACAGTTCCTCGGCATCGTCATTGTCTTTGTCTCTGACCAGTTTGTTAAACTGCCCTGTCCTGACGAGTGTGTATTGTGCACCAGCCGCAGTTACACTGTCCGTTCTGGCATAGAAATATCCTGTAGGAGTAGAGAATATCGACTGAGCCTTTTCCGTGTCCGTGAGAGCAGGAAAAGCATTGTACATGGCACTTTCTGACGCATATTCTCTGACGGTGAAAGCATTTAGTATGTCATCAGGAATCTCCGTATAGAATGTTTTCTCCGGTGAGTCATAGAGGTTGTATCTGAGGTTGCTCGTACTGTTGCTCTGGATGCCCTCGTCATCGTATTCAGAGGTAAATTCATCCAGACATTCATAGCTCACTGCCTCCGCATCATAGTTGATACGGCCAAAGACAGCCTTGTTACCCTCAAAACGGAGCGAGAGACCGAAGAACGCCTTGAACTCCGTGATAAACCGCTCCACCGTCCAGTGAGGCAGCACACACCCAGTATTGACAATATAAACTTTGTTCCAGGGGAAAACGTCAATAGCGGACAGGTCAGCAGTATATCCCATAGTCGCTAAAACACTTTTCATCATATACAACAGATTGGGTTGACACTGCTGGTGAATCATGATCAGTTTGCTGCCACTCACGGCAATCTCGTTGATGATGCGGTCGTTTACTTCATCATATATCGGTGTATATATGCCTATTGAAGCATCGCCGACGTGACGCTGTGACTCAATGGCCTTGTCATAGTCAATCATCGTTGGCCAGAACAAAGAAAAGAAGCTCGTACCCGATATGACAGGCGGATTGCCTGGAAGATACTTCCCACCCAGCAATCCCGGACTATTCCACCACTTGTACATATCATCGATATACCTTTTGTCGAATCCGCTGGCATACTTGAACTCGCTGTTGGCATTCATAATCTGCAGCTTCACCTCTTTGTTGCTCACGCTGGTCACTACCCCGATGCCGCTGATGATGGCCAGGTGGTCTACATACAACGTGGCACTCTTGTAGTCGTTTTTCTGCAGGCTCACGTCGATGCGGTTCAGGTGGCGGAACTTCACCTGGTTCTCATAGATACTCATGGGGAAAGTCACGTCGAGCGTGTACGACCCTTTATCCTTCAGTTCGGGATTCTCGAGGGTAATCTTGATATTCTGCGACAGGGAAGGATACACCCTGTCACCATCCACAACACAGTAAATCATACGCGGTTGTTCAGTTTCTGATATCTCTTATATTGACGGTCAAGCCCGTTAGGGCCATCGATGACAACGGTTGCATTGATGCCTTCAAGCAGCTGCTGGTTCAATGTACCAATGGACTCGTTGACGAGCTGCAGTATTCCGTTCAGTTGATCATTGTCGGTCTGCACGTTGACGATGGGCGTAACCAACTGCGTCGAGCCACCCGCGCCCATGGAGCGCGATACGTCCTGCATCGAGAGGGAGCCAACGGTATTGTTGCGCTGCGCCTGGTCGAGGAAGTTGAGGAAGGGTATGATATTTGGATTGTTGACAGCCTGGTGATTGGCCACGAACTCGCCTTCATGCACAACACCGGCCTCCTTGCGATACTGACGACCGCCAGTGAAACCACCCTCGTAGTAGCCGGCCTCCTGAACCTGCTGCTGTTTCTTGATGGTCGCTATCTGGAGCATGCCGGCAGCGATGGCCATCGCTGCAGCAATAGGTGCCATAACGTGACCGACAACAGGAATAGCAGCAGCAGAAGAATATGCATTGATGGCGCTGATGGCCGTCTGTGCCACGGCCTGCGCCATCTGTATGGCAGCGGCCCGCTTTGCATATTTGGTCTTGATGGCAGCTTCTTCTTTCTGCTGTTTCTCCTGGAGCTTCTTCACCTTCTTCTGGTTGTTGCCAGCGGCTTCAATCTGCTTCTCGTATTTCTTCTGCACCTGAGCTGTCTCATACTCCTGTTGAGCAGAGAAATAGTTGCTGGCCGCTGAGAGTACCTGATTGACCGAATTATATGCTGTCTGCATCTGCGAGGCCAACGAAGCGCAGAACTGAGCGGTGGCCTGCTGTTTGGCAGCAAGATACTGGGCATGGGTCATCTCATCGTTCTGGTACATCTGCTTCAGCTGTTCCATGGTAGACTGGTAGAGCATGATATCACCCACGATGGGAAGACTGGCAGACGACGAACCCTCGCCGTCGAGTTTCTTTTTGGCGGTATTCTGAGCCACTTTCAGGGCATTGGAACCGACGCGCTGGTCATGTTCACTATCAGTCTCATAGTTTGCGAACTGTGCTTCGATGGCCAGTTTGGCCTCCTGATACTCCTGTTCCTTCAGCAATCCTTGTGCATGCAGGTCGTCGAGATTCTTCAAGGCCAGGTCTTTCACCCGTTCATTGGCCAGCCCCAGGTATTGCTCACGCACCTGCTCCAGCTGCTGCTGGTAGTATTGCTCGCGCTGAAGTTTGTGCTGCTGGTCGGTTTCCTCTATCTCCCGCTCCAAGTTGATTCGCTCCAGTGTCCCTTGGCGGTATAGGATGCGCTGTTCGTCGAGGAAGCGCATATTCTCTCGGAATATCATCTCGTTCTTCTGCTGCTCTGTCATGTTCTCACGCCATGCCTGAGCCTCGAGGGCTGACAATCGTTCCTGATGTTGCTGCTTCATATTAGCCAGAGACAGCTTCCGAGATTCCTCTGAACCATTTAAGAGGAGTTCCTCACGTTGATGGTTGAGCTTCTGATATTCCAGGCTCTCTGTGCGATATATCAGCATCCGGCGCTCGATGCCCTCCAGTTGGATTCGCTCCTGCTCGTCGATGTAGTCGCAGTAGAGAATCTGGCCCATCGCATAGCGGTGAGTCAGTTCGGCCAGCTGCTGCTCCGTCTCAGCCTTGGCAGCATCGTTGGCTTTTCGTTCACGCTCCCGGCGGGCTTTATCCTCTGCACGTTCTTGCTTGGCACTAGCTTTGGCACCGGTGAAAATTTCCATCTTACTCTCAGCCTCCTTTACGGCCTGACTTGCCTTTTCTACCTCGGCGGCTGTGGCGTTGGCATCGTCACGCAACGCTTTCAGCTTAGCCCGGCGGTCTTTAAGCTCCTGCTCCCAGAACGAACGGGTGTCAAAGTTCGTACCATTATTTTCAGAGCCATCGCCGGCTGCTTCCCTGACAGATCGTGCAGCATCTTTAGCGACCTCGCCCATCAGTTCAATGGCCTTGTCTGTTTCTTCGATTTTCCGGTCTATTCTTGCCCGGCTTGCCTCCATGGCTGCTATTTCAGCCGAAGCGCCCATGTTCTCATAGACGCTACCAGGAGCGACATTGCCTTGTGACGTCTGGGGCCTGTTAGCCCTGTTCCTCTGTCTCTCGGCTTCCTCTTTCCTACGCTGGTCGATTTCCTCGTTTTTGCGCATTCTTTCTGCGACCAGTTCAGCCCTGTCAGCGGCCAGTTCCTCCATCTTTGCCTTTGCACCGTCTACCATTGCTTTTTCCTTGATCTTTTGGATATACTTATCAAGTGCTTCGGTGCTTTCCTCGTACACACGGCCTTCCTCGGAGATTTTGGCTACATAGTCCGGAACAATCTCCTGGAGATCTTCGATATATTTACGACGTTCAGAGAGTTTTAGGTTATTGTCGTGAATTTTCTTTCTAAGTTCCTCTATTTTCTGACGTTCCAATTCTGCTTTCACAGTAGCATCATGCTCAACGCTTGCCATGGCCTTCTGTGCCACCGTTGCCTCGGTGGAACGTCTAGTGAGGTCAGCGATAAAGCCTACAAGTGCTGCGACTCCGACAGCTGCTGCAGCCCAAGGGTTAGCCATGACGGCAGCATATAGCTTCTTCATGGTACCCAACAGTGTGACGTTCCAGAAATTCTGGAGCTTAGTGACTGCGATATCCTTGTATTTTGCAGCTGTCAGTAAACCCATTGCAACAGTCACCGTTATAATAGTAGTCCTGAATTTTAAGAAGAAATTGATGATGGTGCTGAGCAGCCTGACCATGATGCTGGTTGTGCTGATGGCTACACTCGCGACAGGTAGCAGTTTCTCACCCAGTTCGATACGCAGGTCTGAAAAAGCCTTACGTGCTTTCTCCAGCTTTGCCTGGTACGTGTCATTTTGAACGTTGAACTCATCGATGACACTTGTGCCCTTCTCGTAAGCCGCTGTCGCCAGTTCCTGATGCCGGCGCACGTCATCAATCTTGCTTGACAGCGTGGAGAGCACACCGATGGCACGTGTGCCGTCAAGCCCCATCTGTTCGAACAGAGGTGCAAGGTCGGTGAAGCCGCCTTTCTTATTCATGGCCTCGAAGAACTGCATCAGTGCTTCGTTCATGTCACTCTTGACCAAACGGGAGAATTCCTCCACATTTTTCCCTGCTATGCGAGCAAATGTCTCTGAATCGGTGGTCATCTTCGTGATGATCTGCGAGAGGGCGGTAGCAGCCATCTCGTCCTTCTGCATGTTTTCGTCCATGGCGGCACCAAGGCCAAGGATTTGAGACTGTGTCATCCCAGCCTGTATGCCGACACCAGAGAGCCGGGCGGCAAAGTCCACCAGGTAGCCAGCCTGAGCCGCTGAGTTTTGCGCCAACTCATTTACGGCAGAACCTGTAGCAAGCATGGCACCTCGCAGGCCTTTCGTCTCATCTTCGCCGAAGGCCATAGCCAGTTTACCAATTGCATCGACGGCACCTTTGCCGAGGTCATCGCCAAGGGCAACGTTTATCTTATCGGCAGCATCAACAAACTCCAGTACTGCAGAAGTAGATGAAATTCCCAGACGACCGGCACTTCCTGCCAGCTGGTTCAACTGCTCGCGTGGTGTGCGTGTGTCCATCTGCTTGAACGTTTCGTTCATGCGCTGCACTTCTTCGATGCTCTGTCCTGTATATTTGCGGACGTTGTTCATCTCCTGGTCCATCTCGGCAAAGGCTTCCACACTGCCTTTTACTATGTCACGTAGTCCGGAATATGCAGCCAGTGTCTGGGTGATGGCACCCCAGTTTTTGTTCAGGAAGTTCATGCTACGGGCGAAAAAATTCTCTTTCTTTTCGTCCGGCTTCTGCATATCCTGAACTTTTTTCAGTTCTGCATTCAGCAGTTTCAGTTTTTCTGTCAGCTGCTCAACGCTATCCCCTGTGCGCTCTGTATCTTGAATCTGCTCTTTGAGTGCTTTGATGGAAAATTCCAAATCGCGAATACTGGCCGTGCTCAGGTTCTTCAACGTTCTGTCGATAAGTTCCATTTCGTCAGCCACCACCTTCTCATCTTTGTGTATGGCCTTCATTGCCTGGTTGTATTGAGCAGCCGTTGTTACCACCTTACGCTCCTGAACATCAATCTCAGACAGTTTCTCTCTAATCTTATCAAGACTTGTTGCAGCACCATTGTACTCCAAAGTCCCTTGACCTGCAGTTTCCTTGATACCCTTGGCGGTCTGCTCAGCAAGTTTCAACTGTTTCAGCGATGCCGTGTCGATATTTTCCACAGTATGTCTCACAAACTCCGCTTCTGCTCGTGTCTGTGCAAATGTCTTGGTGGCACCTTCAGCCTCCAGTTGCAGATGCTCAAAAGCCTTAGTAGCCTTGATATTCTCCAGTTCTTGCGTCACCTGGTCGAGCATGCCATTTAGCTGCTCGTAGAAAGGGCTGTCGTGCGGTGCCTCTTTTGAAAGGCGAAAGAGACTTTTCTGGGCTTCTTCAATGCGGTCAACGGAAGCCGATTGAAGATCATTCAACGTGTCAATGGTACGTGCCACCTCACTATCATACTTCTTCAGTTCCTTCTCTGCCTCGCTCAGTTCCTTCCGGATGGCAGCGATAAAACTTCTGCCCATCTTTTTCTCCTTTGCTTCAGCCAGGTCGCTTTTCCACGACTCCACTTTTCTGCGCAATTCATCCAGATTGCGCTTAGCCTGCTCACTGTTGAGTTCAATGACGGTTGTATATTTCTCTGTTGTAGCCATAATAGAAACGGGTGCTAACTTTTCTGCAAAGTTAACACCCATTCCCATATAGTAAAAATACGCTATAATCAGTCGTGATTGCTCAAGCGGTTCTGGTACCGCTCGTATTCAGAGGACTTTTCACCTATCTCTCTGTAGATGTCATAGATAGATTTATCCTCCTTCTTTGGGGAGCTGCTGCCTTTCAGGGCGAAATAGATGAAAACACCTATCACCACTACAGCTGCCATTATCGGATCAATCGGTATCATTATATCTTGTTGTTTATTGTTTTCTAAGAAAAGTCCCCCGATGCTCCCGCACAGGGGGATTTGAGTGATCTTAAATGTATTGTGGAACTGGCCTATCTATCAGAAGACCAGCAGCAATATCCTTTCTATAATTATCTACGGCCGCCCTAATTTTGTCAATAGTAGCCTTTGTCGGCGATTTAAGGCCGCAAGCATACTGTCTGAGCAGTGAGGCGTTCATGCCGGCATATTCTGCAAAGGCAGACACATTGATAAGGTAGTAGCTGAAGAACGCCCCGATATCGAAGATGAATTCAAATTCAAGTTCTGGAGCCTCCTTGCCTTCAGTTTGGCAGAATTGTTTTTCCTCCTCATAGCATTCGTAAAAGTTGCTGATGGCCTTGCGGGCAGTCTTTCCGTCGCCATGAAGCCCGGTGAGACCATCGTGCGCACCCACCATAAAGCAAGCGAACATATCCTTGCCAGTCTCTACGATTACTTGTATTTTCTTTGCCATACTCATATTCCATTAAAAAGTGATCGTCAAAGTATCTCGAATTTTACGGAAGAGGAACACGGGCCTAAAGCCCGAGTTCCTGATAGATAGTCTTCAAAGTGCCTATTGGCACTTCTTCCGTTCCATGCCTTCCAACCCAAGTGGATTTGCCGTTTCCGGGATTCATCCACTTATCGTGGCCGGCACCATGATGAAGTAGGAAGCATCCTGCTTTCCTTAACTTCCTGTACAACTCGTTGTACTTCATGTCTCAATACATTTTAGATCACTTTGTCATTTCTGACGATGCAAAGGTAACAAAAAAGTTATTAACCGCCAAATCTTTCAGTAACTTTTTTGCAACCGTCTTAAACTTTTAACATTTATGAGCATAAAAAGAGGCTGAAAAGTCTACCTTTCAGCCTTGATATACTTATTATATGTCACTCGCGCATGAGGGTTGAAGTTCACGATCTTCACCCGGTATCCCTTCGTGCCCCACTTCCACCAGAGGAAGTGGTGGCGGTACTCACGGTAGACGACGGTCGCCAGCGAGTCGCGGATATTGTAGTAGAAGGTGGTGTCCTTGAGCTGCAGAGAGAGGTCGGCCCACTGGTCGCTGTAGTAGAAGCAGCTGTCGCGTGGCTGGTACTGCGCCGGCACCGTGTCGCTGGTCTCGAGTGTAGTGGTCTGCATGGCCTCCAGCTGCCTGACCTTCAGCTTCAGGTCCTTGATGAGCCGCTCGTCGGCGGCCAGCGCTTCGCGCAGCCTCCGGGGCGTCACCTCGACCACCGCCTGCGTCACCACCTCCACGGTGTCGCGTATGGTGTCGCGCTGCACGGGTACTGCGGCGCGTGCCAGTTCGGTCCTTGCCTGCTCCAGCTCTTCGCTCAGACGTTTTACCTCGCTCTGCGAGTTGCGTACTATCAAGTGCAGGGCAATGACGCCCAACACCAGCAGCACGATGTTCTTGTGATATTCATTCATAGCGATTCAATATATTTGATGATACCTTCAACGATGGTTCTTGTGATGGCCTGCCTGCCCTCGTCGCTGAGCAGGAAGGCCACGTCGTGTTTGTTGTCCTGGAACATCGCTTCGATCAGCACGGCAGGGCAAGATGTCTTGCGTAAGACAAAATATCCAGCTTCCCAGTCTCGGTCTCCGTCACTGCGATCCATACGGATGGGCTGCTGCTTCTCGCCATAAAGTCCTTTTCTCTTCAGTTCAGCAAACGTGGCCTTATATCCAACCAGGTTCTGTTCGGCAGCATCGTAGATGAACTCTGCCAGCTGGTCGCTCTTTGTGGTTCCTTTTGAAGTCCATACAGAAAAGCCTCCGGCAGTGTGCCATTTCCCGTCGGCTCCGGCTGCATCGTTGTGCAGTGACACGTAGATGACGTTTTCCTTGCCGTATCTCTGGCACAAGCTGTTCACGAAGTTTACCCGCCATGCCAGTTCGCGTTCCTGTTCTTTGTGCCAGTCTGTGCTGCGCCACTCCTTTCGTGGTTTCATCGGCAGATAGTCTATGAAAGAGCGTATGCCATAGCCTTTCAAGATGGCATCTACCTCTATCAGCACCTCTCGCGAGTAGCGTGGCTCACGGAATCGGCCATCTGGCGAACCTTTGCCTGGCGTAAATTCCTCATGGGCAGTCCCCAATGCGACAGCAATCCTATCTTTCTCCATCTGCACTTCTCCCTTTGATATTCATGTAGTCCGACAGGTATGGGATGCGCTCGATGAACTTAAAGCGCAGCACATAGTAGATGAATGACACCACGCTCCATGGAGCGGTACCCTCCTTGAATATCAGCTTCAGATTCTTCAGTACATTAGTAGAATAGAAGTAGATGATGGTGTAGGTGATGAACGACACACACTGTAGCGCGCCGGCCTCTTGCCCCTTGAACTTGCCAATAGCATAGATGGCCGTGCAGAGGATGAAAAACACTGTAGCCTCGCCGATGCAGCGGAAGGCCTTTTTGAAATTGAAGTCTTCTCCCTTGGCTATCATGCCAGACAGATAGCCAAACACGAAGTTAACGAAGAAAATGAGGAACAGCGACCACAGCTCCCCCTCGATGGGCTTTAGGTACGCGAGTACCGCCATGACGATACCGACGAAAACGTTTTTAACTTGTTCTACCATAACTTTGATATTTAATTTTCGGCAAAGTTAAGTAGAAAAGAGTCCATATAAAAATACGCTGTTATCCCCATTAGGGACAGCAGCGTATTAATGGAGGCAATATTTTCAGCCCAAGACCCACCTCTTGGCGGTGGCTACTGCTTGTGTGCACCATTCATTATATTCCATATATTCCTGTGCACTCTCAGAGTAGTCACCGTTTATCGCATGGCGCTGAATAGCCAGCTCCTGGCTTTCGGAATACTTGCTTCGTATAATGGCGTTAGCCACTTCTCCATAGTCACCGGGATTTTCACATTTCATCACGGTGCCGCCATCGGTTTCAGTACCGGTGTATGCATAGGCCTTTGGCCATGGTTCTTGGTTCTCCCCATCCTCAGCAGCATTTTGCTGAGGGATGAAATTATCAATAACTTCCTCATTGAGGTAACCGATAATGTGCTGCTCATCGTATTTCAAATACGTGCGCTGGTTTTGATAAACATGTCTGTACATAATTCAAGTAAATTTAGTATATTCCTTACCATCTTTGCCCCTGAACTGCTGAATGATTGTTGGCACGGGCAGATCTTCGCGAGTGAAATCGCTCATGGCCTGATCAATCATGATTTTCGACCCAGTAAAAGTGTAATACTCTGCATCCTGCGTTGTTGGTTGTCCTTTTTCATCCCGTGTCTTTTCAAATTGGTAGGTTTCCTGTTCCTCACCATTGAAATCAGTCGTCACGAACGTCTTGATAATTTTCTTGAACCTGATAGCAAGCACCTTGCCTGGTACCTGTTTCGGAATATCCTGCATCTGACCAGAAGAGTCAGACATGCTGACAGAAACTATTTGTTTCTCGATTTTCGAGTCTTGAATGACGTAGTCTTCAAGAAATAACTTTGTAGGAGGCTGATTTACCCCCCCCCATTAACATTTCTTTACATTTGTTTACGACTGAAGAAAACGGAACTTTCTGGTCAGGGTTCATACCCTGGAATGGCGGTCTAACACGTCTTTTCTTAATAATCTTTCCTAATGATTTTTCCATACCTAATGATTTTATAAGATTTATAGAATCTGCATGTTTAATGAAGCCAAATCTTGATGCCAACTTCACTCTTATCTGTTCCTCGTCATACCCCAGTTTCTGCAATCGTTTCACTCTCTTAGCCAGTTCTTTTTTGTTTCTTTTACTAACTGCCACATGGTCATGATAGAAAACATATCCTGCCAGTCGTATGCCCATCCAAACAGGGCGTACATTGTAATCGGTGTTGACTGTTACATGCCAGTCTCTGGACAGATGCATAATGGCCAGTTCGAGAATGATATGTAGGGCTGTTTTGTCAGCATGTCTGAATAGAATATTGTCGACAAAACGGAAATAGAACGGAATGCCTTCTTCAACGTATTGTTGGAATTTGCGAGAAAGGTGAGATGGTCCGAGACACAAGTCACGGTAATCATCATCCGTTCTTGCAGTGCAGATTCTGTCTGTAACATAGCGCTGTGTCCAGTAGGCCAGCTTCTCAGGATCCTTGCCTATATCAAAGAACCGCATTGCCAATCTGTCAAATCGTGCCAGATAGATCTGACCAAAGAGCTGAGCGACCTTAATCCCCAAGGGAGCGCCTTGAAGGTAGCTGTCCACAACCTTATATAAGAAGGTGAGCAGCTTGCCAGGTTTAACCAGCCTTGCAAGCGCATCTTTCAGAATGGCGTGGTCCATCATGGGGAAATAGTGATGTGCGTCGATGGCAACATAATACATCATGTCTTCCTGAGGCCATGCATATAGTTCATTTCTGAGAAAGCGGAACAAGCCGTGTGTACCCATTGATGGTTTCACGGCTGGAGCTCGCCATGTCGAATAGTCATATATGGCCTTTTCGTATGGCAGTATAGTAGCACTCTCCAAAACATGGTCTTCGATTGGAGCTTTAGCCAGTTGCCTTTCTTTTCTTTCAAAGATGACTTTTTTCTTGTAGCCTTTAGGCATCCAAGACTCATCGGCAATTTGCTTTACAATCTCTTCAAGGTTGTGCTGCAGCTCGGCATCGAAGGCCTTAACGTAGTCACGGGAATGCTTTTGTTCGGAGTATTTGTCGTAAGCCTTATAGGCATTATCCAACGACTCATTCTCCTTGTTATCGCGTATTCTACGCATAGCGGCTTGGGTCTTTTGGTTCAAAAAGGGGTCTTGGAAGGGGTCTAAGAGTGGGTCTAAGAATGGGTCTGTTGGGAGTCTGCAAATACCTCCCGGCAGGTATGCCGCTCACCCTGATGGGCTACGAGGCTCGCTGTCATCTCAGCTGTTTTCGACCATTGGGTCAGGCTCACTCCCTCATGTGGAAGATCAGGCTTTGTTGAGGAACGCGCCCCAGTTCGCATTGGCATCCGAGACCGCATTGTTGCCATTGAGGTACACCGAGCCCGCATTGGCCCCATTGTTGGCATTGCCCAGCAACCCGGCACCACGCAAACCGCGCATGGGAGTTCTACCTACTTTTACTTAGAAAAGCGGATGCAAAGTTACACTTTTTATGTCAATTCAGCAAGTCAAAGAGCGAATTTGATTATTTATTTAATAATTATTGTCTGAAATTTCAAATATCACCGACCGCTTCGCGGTATCGGCCGCCCTATCGGGCGGGGGCGCTATCGCGCCGGTGTGCTTTGCGCTCCGCGCATGCTGCGCCCCCTTAGTGCTATTTGTTTTCCACGCACCACACTGGTTGCGTTGTGAACGCCTCTGCGTATTCGCAGAGGAACGCGCCCCAGTTCGCATTGGCAACCGAGACCGCATAGTGGCCATTGAGGGACACCGAGCCCGCAAAGGCCCCATGGTCGGCAGTGCCCAGCAACCCGGCACCACGCAAACCGCTTGTAGCGGCTGGATTGTAATAGCCGTCGCAGAAGAATGTGCTGGATGTGGCGCCCAGCTCTTCCTTCGGGAAGAAAGCAAGGTTTTTCAGCGTGTATTCCTTCGCGTACAGCCAACCGGCAGCTGATGCGACCGGCCCTTTGCCGATTTCTCTTAGCCCGGCAACGCTCGAAAGGTTCATTTGTGTGCCGTCTATCATGTCGGCTACGAAGAGTGTCTGCGACTTGTCGGCATTGTTCTGCAGCAGCATGTTCTCGCTCATGCAGAACAGGTACTTGTAATCGTTCTTCAGACCGTAGAATGAAGGAATGTTGCCGATGGCCTTCTGAGTTCCATCGTCGTTTATCGTTGTGCTAAGGATTCCGGTGAAGTCACCTTGGTCAATGCCGACATTCAGGTTTACATATGGGTAATACTTCCATGTATCACTCCAGGAAGCAGGCTGGTCGATGCCAGTTCCTGTGCCACCCTGACGCAGCCCGTTGGCATCCAGCGTGGCATTGAAAGCAGCCTGAATATTGCGATTGCCGAAGATGATGCGTTTCAGAGCTGCTGTGATATACTGCATGACGCGCTCATTGGCAAACCACAGCGTACCGTTCTTACGCGCCGCCGAGCGGAAGGCGGTGATGGCCATGTTTGTGGCAGGCTTACACAGCTGCGAGTTGAACAGGCCGTCGAGCGAGGCATCATTGTTGCCACCCCTGAACTGCGCCGTACTGTTGACCACACTCATCAGCTTGGCATTGGTGCGGTCCATGGCAGCATATCCGGCACAGGAACGGCTACCAATAGGGATGTAGTAGTTCCAGAAGCCAGGACGCGGACCACCGAGGGAGACAGTCTCATAGAGATAGTAGTCATCCTCATACACCTGGTAATAGAACGGCACGTTCCAGCCCCACTGGTAGTGTCCGGCACCGCCCGTGAGGTCAGCAGCTCCGCCACTCTCCAGCAGGTTGTGGTTCGTTGGCGAAAGTTTTGTACGCTGGTGGGCATCCGTCACCAGATAGCCACCGAGTCCCAGTTGCTTCGCCAAAACTTGCCCCAGGTCGAAGTCGCCGACGGGAGATCCGACGGGCGACGAGTTACCCTTTGCCCACTTGCGGCCGAACCATGGCAGGCTGCCGCTTACCTGCGACACGGCAATAAGGCCAGTCTTCCCGGCCTTCGTGTCATAGCCTACAACATAGGTGTTTGCACCCACGTTCAGGCCTTCGAGGTTTTTCATTAAAGTCTTGTCCATAATTTCAATATATGAAGTATAATATCACGTCAGCAATCGTCCATCAGGCAGCAACTTGTATTGGTCTACCGTGCTGGAAAGTGAATTCCTTATGCCCAGCAGCCCTCGCTGGCCAACCACTACCCATTTTACGCCACTGTTAGGGCCATAGGCACTGATGGCCTGAATCGTCAGCACGGCAAGGCTCTCTGTAGAATGAAAGACGGCAACCGACATTCCATTCTCCTGCACAGACGTTGTGCCTGTATAGTAGGCCGTATAGACACCACTGCTGCAGGTAAGGATACCCCCAGCCTTGAAGAGGATTGTCAGCGTCAAGCCCTCGTAGCTTGTCGGGTCAGGCAGGTAGACCGTCGTATTTCCCGGGATGACGTAGGCGTTACCCGGGTTGTTTTCCAGGTCGATGGTCTGCCTGCCGCTGACGGTGGCCAGTATCCCGGTGATGGTGTAGATTGCTCTCACCCTCAGCACACCCTTCACGACAGCCTCGTTCATGTACGACTTTCCGTTGAGAAAGTCTACGGCCCAGTTGGGGCAGAAATGCCCTGACACCTTACCCTCCGGGTCGGTGGCATCAAACAGTCGGTAGTTGTTTGACACACCGCCGTTGAGTGTTCCGTACTGTGACATCATCCAGTCGCCGTTCATGATGGCGGAGCCCAGTTTGGCAAAGGCAGCGAAGAGAGCTTCAAGGAACACTACCCGGAAGTGGTCAGCCTTTGTCCACTCCGAATTACTTGCTGTCGGTTCCACCCCATCGACAATGGTGTTTGCCGTGGCGATGTACCAGTATTCGCCGTTATGCTCCACCACCGGAATCACGTCATCGGTTCTCTCGTAGGCCACGGTGCTGTCCCAGGACCCCTGCGGCATCCACCACGGCCCGGTTTTTCCTGTTCCGCCCGGCGTTCCGTGCTTCACCACCTTCAATGTGGGGTAAGTTTTCAGCACTGTAGGATTGTTGCTGCCCCACGTCTCTGAGCACACGAGACGCAGTTCCAGTGTGCTCACTGTTAGCCGGACGGCAGCCGCACTCACCGTTCCTGTCGATGCCAAGTACCAGGTGCCACCATCTCGACGGTATTGCATCCAGTGATACAGCCCGTCTGTCTTTGTAGAACTGCCAAGGGGCAACACAGCCCGCTTCTTGCCTACGCTCCTGTAAACCTCTGTCGTGATGGCTCCCGTTTGTATGTTGCCGCTGTAGTCAGCGATAAGCATATTCTCGCTGGGGACAATCTCGTACGACACGCCATCTTCGCCAGGATTACCGGGTTCGCCAGGATCGCCTTTGGCACCTCTTCGTTTGTCCCGGATGGGTATCAATCTTTCGACATTGTATTCCTTGTCATTCACGATGGCAGTAAGTTTCACGACCACCTCTCCTGAGTATGCTTCCACTGTAGTTCTATCGCCAACAATGACAACAATAGCTCCCTCATCGTAGAAAGCCCTAACACCTCTAGGGTAGGATACTATAGTGGCCGGCTCTTCATAGCCGAGATTCCTACCATTCAACATGATAGTGGCATTCACATCGAACACTTGGTATCCGATGCTCTTGCCGTCCTCGTCAGCATCCACCCAAATGACAGGCGGTGTAAACACGGCTGTTGCAGCGTCTTCCGGTGCTGGTATCAGTGTCTTTACCTTAGCGATTTTCATATCTTAAGGCCTGCTTGCTTGGATTCGTGTGGCAATACCGCCATATTCAGTCAGTTTCTCGTATGTGATGCCCGTCTGGTTGATCTCTGTAATGGTCGCGCCAGTCTTCTGCGCTACCAAGGTATATGTGAATGTCCAGCCCTCCTTCGTGGTCACATCCTCGTCTTCCTCTCCGGGGCCGTTGTGGCGCTTGTATACCTTCGGGTTCCATGTCACCGTGTCACTCTGCTTCACCGTGTCACCGTCTATCGAGCAGCCGTCTACGATATAGTAGGGGTCGTGCTCGTCGGTCGGATTCAGCATCTGATAATAGGTTTCCCCGTTGTAGACGGCTTTCACGCGGTAGAGCTCAGAGCCATCGACGGCCGACTCATACAGCTTCAGCTTTTTCCCTGAAATCTCCGTGATGCCGGAGTTGTTGGTGACAGCCTTCCACGTACGATCAGCATCAAAATGCTCGAAGGTGATGACGGCAGCGGCGATGTCAGTACCCGTCGACATCATCTGCAGGGATGCGGTATACTCAATCCAGTCGTTGTCGTCGCTCAGCACCTCATCGCCAAGGCCGCTGGCACCCGCAACAGAAACCATGAGCTGGTAGGCATCGCCTACGACGCTCTGGACGGGGATTCGCTGGTCACAAGTAAACTGCTTGCCGTTATACTGACCGACATAGTAGATGAAGATATCGGTGCTGATTTTGTTGGTGCTGTTCACCAGGTTGCTTTTTATCTTCAGGGCCGGGAAGGTCTTGCCGTTCATGACGACCGTTGTAACGGCAAAGCGGTCGGCAAAGGCAGCCTTCACCGCTCCGCTGGCATCCAGTATGCCGGCATTGTCGGCGATATTGTTGAAATACCACTGGCCACCGGCAGCAGGAACCACGATAGCACCGGCCTTGCTGCTATAGGGCTGCGGGAACAGCGTAGCCGGATAGTCGGCAAAGTTAGTGTTCGTGACATTCCACGTCTCAGCGTTATAGAACTGCTGCAGGCCGTGGCCCGTAGCTATCTGCACACCCATTCTCGGTGTGATGGTGTCGCCGTCCTCGTAGGCGTACAGCGTCTTAATTTTCGATACGTTATTCATTGTGCGAGTGATTTTACAAATTCAACTGCTTCGTTCTCTGTCACCTCCATGGCACGCTCCAGGAAGTCTTCCGTGGCACATGCGAAATCGTCTGAATTGACCAGATATCCGTCCTTGTCGTTGCCCTGCCGGTAGTCTGCGACGCCCAGACGGTGGGCATCGTCGGCATTGATGATGTAATACTTCAGTATGTTCATGACACTTCTCTTGATTTAGTTGGAAACTGTGCAAATATAGGTCGGCCGTCATCATCACAGAGCAGGCTGCCGTCATCGAGGGCGATGGCCCGCATGGCGCTCAGCTCACGGCACAGCATGCCGGCACGGGGCTGTCCCGTCTGCAGGTCGCTACGCTGTATGATGGCTTCCTCGCCATAGCCCACACTCTCGAAGTTTCCGGCACCTACGGCAAAGAACAGCTCTATGTCGAAGTACTTACAGGGGTTGCTCAGCTGTCCCTTTGCCGTGGCCACCCACGCATTGAGCGCTACGGTGTTAGAATCATGGAAGATGTACTTGCCCCGCAGGAATTCCACGTCGTAGTCGAACTGTCCGTACCACCGGCGCAGCCTGGTAGTCCAGTATTGCGTCGTTGCATTGTTGCCGAAGGCCGTTGCCTTCACCCTCAGGATAAGCTTCTGGATGAAGTCCTGGTCAACGATAATCTCCTTGGACTTCTCGCCACTTACGAGCCAGGGCTGTTCGCTGAAGTCCTCGCTCCAGCTCCGGATACTCTCGTTCCACCACTGCCACTGGTAGGCACAGCGAGCATCAGGAATGGCCTCCTTACCGTTCCTGAGTTGTACGGGAATACCGAACTGTCCCCAGTGTTTCATCGGGAGCAGGTGGACGTTGTGGCGCCAGCGTCCGGCATCTAGCGTCACGTTCATGTCCGTCTGTGCCTCGCAGCCCAGGTCTTCCTCCCATTCAAACTCCTGGACCTCGCCGCGCCGGGTGTCGGTGTACTTGCCGAAGAACTTCACATGTATGACCCCGTTAGGATAGAGGTTGGTGAAGACGGTCAGCTTATGTGTCGTAGGGTCAATGGTGTAGTTTGTCGCACCATTGGCAGTGGCAGGCAGGGTGACGGTTCCCGTGCCGTCGTTGACGGTCAGCGTCCATGCCACGCTGTTCATGTGCGTCACGTAGTCTGCCGTTGCGACGATGCCGTCCGGGTCGCTGATGATCAGCACCGGCTTCAGCACAAACGGCGTAGCCTGTCTGTTCGGGATGAACGAGCTGGTCGTTGCATCATATTTCTGCATGGGTGAGCCGCCCATCTCCAGAACCTGGAACATGTAGCTCAGTGGCGAATAGACCACGTGACCGCTGCGTTTTCTCAATTTCATATCTGTCTGTTTTATTTGATTCAACCAATAATCGTGTAGTCAGCCGTGATGGGCGTTGTGCCCACCTCCGGCAGCAAAACCGAGCAGACGAAGTTCACCTTCGACTTCGCCGACCATGGCTGCGGGACGTCAGCTTCACTGCTGACAGGCAGCTGCAGGCCTACGGTGCCCTGAGCGTGTTGTATGTTCCATGCCACATCGCCAGCCGTGTCCTCGCTGATGCGCTGCCATACGATGTTCTGCCGGCCGATCTCCGCTTCCGCTATCTGCATCTCAGCGTTCCACAGCTCTGCCATGAGGGTAGTGTTCCAGCTGCTGCCAGCCGCGAAGGCGTCGCCCTCGGTGCTCCATATCTCCAGGGTCATGTTCTTACCCCCAAGCAGGCACACCCAGTCAGTATTATTATAGCGAGGCTCACGGCCGATGGTAGGCTTGGTTACGGCTGCCTGCCACAGACAGCCACCCCACCACACGCGGTCGACGAAATAGCCCCTGGCCGTCTCGTCGTAGCCACGGATATATTGATGCTCGCTGTCCCAAGTACCCAAGTCTCGTGGTGAGTAGTAGGGATTGCCTTGGTAGTCCACCCGAATCAGATCCTGGTAGATGATGCCACGGGCGAAGACATACGGTTGCCGGGCGTTCAGCGGCAGATCCTTCAGAATGTCGAGCTGTGGCGGCACACCGAAGAAGGCAGCGTAGTTGCCGTCCGTGAGTATCGGCTGCGTCACACCCTGCAGGAACAGGAAGCGGCCGTCCTTCGAGCTGACAAAGAACACCTGCTGACGGTCGGGGTCAACCTGATTGCCCCAGCGTATCATCCTTGCCGTGACTTCCGGTGCATAGTTCACGCCGCCCGGCACGTCCTCGTTGTCATACAGCGTCACGTCTATGCTGTTGGCATCGAGGTCAACCGAGTCCACGCGCATCCATGAGGTGCGATAGGTGCGACCCAAGTCAAGGTTATTCATCGCGCACTTCAGCACATCGTAGGTGTGGAAGGTCACGCGGTCGTTCTCATAGAGCTTACGCAGTTCTATACGGAACTGCCTGTCACCCAGAAAGACAATGTTCTCAATAATTCCTTTGTCAGTGAAGTAAGTATCACCTTCGAGCACGTTCTGATGGTTGATCACCAGTTCATTGAAGATGGCACTGCCTTCCACCACTAACCGCTTGCAACTGATGGAGCCGTCGGGGTTGAGTCGTATTTGTCCCGACTCACCCACGACAGCCCCAGCCAGGAGAGAAAGAAGATAATTTGTTGCATCTGCCTGGTCCTTTCTCAGGTAAGGGGCATTCGCAATGTATGCCAGCAGCGCCAGCATGGCCTCTCCCACTCGGGTAGCCGTGTTGGCGTGTATACGCCGTTCATCTCGAACGGTGGTCAGCAGCTCATATATTTGTTGATATGTGAGTGATGGCATACTCTTCAGTTTAACTTATTTTTTTAATCGTATGAAAACTACAAAGTAATCACTGCAAAGATAATCAAAGAATGAGACGAATAAAACTACAGGAAGCGTGTCCGCTGGAACAGCCCGTCGATGGCCTGCGTGAGCATTCCCTGGTATGCCTGGCCGTAGGCAGCGGCCTCCATTTCGTTGAGTACATGGCGCGAGGAAGCATATTTCCTGAAGAACCAGTCGCGCTTCTCACGCGGATGACCACCGGCCACGCGGCCACCCCATGCCGGGCCTACCTTCTTAGGTTTGTCAAGACCGTGTTTCGCACGGTAGGCCTCGCCGCCCGGAAGGAGGAAAGGCAACTGCCCAGAATTCCAAGTTCCTTCACCGCCACGGCTTCCCCAGTTGCTGCCGAACTCACGGCCAACGCCATTGCTCACATAGATGCCATAGACCAGGAAGGAGTGTTCTATTGTTGTTGACGGGCCTTGATGAATCATACCCATGATACTGCTACGCAGCTGCCCCGTATCGTTGATCTTCATTTTGTCTATACGCTCCTGCCAGTAGCGGACCATGTTGTCCGTCCACTGACGCCTGAACCGTTCCAGTTCAATCATAGCACCGGCACGGCTACTACGGTAGCCACGGCGCCTGCCCTCACGGCGTTCTATCGCCATGTTCTTCATCATTCCCATAGGCTACTCCTCCCACTCATCAGCATCAAACACTAGATCTGTCGGCTCATCGTTCTGTATCTGGAAGAACAGGCCGGTGCAGCCGTTGAATGAATAGCGGCCATACTCATTCGAATAGACATTGCCAGTATTAAGGTACATCAGTTTTGTTCCAAACTTGTAACTCTCCTTATCCTTGATGATACGTGAGAGGAACTGCCGGAACAGCTTACGACACAATTGGAGTGCCTGGTTATAACTTTCTGCATTGCCAAACTCATAACCGGCTAAGATGTGGACGCAATACACATTGCGGTCGAACCAACCCGTCTTATTGCTGAAGGTGTTGCCGCTGGTGGTGTCATCCACGAAGATAAAGTTCTGGGCGTCGCGGTACTCTGCCATCATCGGCTCCAGTGCACCGGGGCCACTGCAGTAGTCCACCACGAAACCGTTTTTCTTGGCCAGTTTGTTTTTCTTACCCAGTGTCTCGAAGTATTCCAGGGCGTCAAATTGCTCTTGTTCCATTTATTTATGCTTTAGGGTATTTCTTACGGAATTCCTCTGCCTCGCGGGCCTTGGCATCCAGTTCCGTCAGCGCACGCCAGCAGTCTTTCTCCAGTACCGCCGTTTCCTTGGTGATGTCGCCGTCGGTCAGGGCGCGTATCTGGGCGTTCATCTGCTCTATCCAGTCCACCGGCTTGCCGCCCTCCGGAGCAGGCTTGAAGAAATGCCGGAAGAACTTCGAGAAGCGTTTCTTGACGTAGGAGAACCACATGATGCAGTTCGTCAGTTCGGCATCGTCGATGGCCGTTACGCCACCGGGATAGAGCAGTCCTGCCAGCCCGAGGGCGTACCGCTGCTCCTTGGTGGCGAGGTAGCCCTGGTAGTATTTCTCCATGTTCAGGTAGTCCTGGAGCATGACGCGGTGAAGCAGCGGGTCGACAGCCTTGAAGCCTTGGATACTCTCCAACCGCACATCGAAGGCCTCGTAGCTGTCGACATACTCCAGCTGCTGTATCATGTCCTGCACCTGCCACGACTGCATGAAGAACTGATGCTTGCGCTGCTTGCCTTTGGGCAAAGCGACGGACACACTACAGGCCCATCCGTAGGGTGTTTTCTCCTTCACCTCTATACCGGTGAAACGCAGCAGCATCAGTGTACGGCCCTCTACAGAGGAATACAGCCCGCTGCCGATGACGTGCAGCGCATAGCGCAGCTGCTCCTGAGTCATCTCTTTCCAGGAGCGCGGACAGGTGAGGTGCAGCACACCGTCAGCCGACAAAGTGGAAGGCACTGTCTTCTGCATGGTTCTCGTAGGGTGTGATGTGATTCAGACGGTATGCCTTGCTGTCGGCATACTTGGTATAGAGCGAAAGGTCTGCCTCCAGACGATTGATCAGGCGCATATACAGTTCTTCCTTCAACTGGTGGTTCTGTGCAATCCAGGCACCAATGAATTTCGTGCAGAGCACCGCCACCGGGCGATTACTCCCGCTCAGCTTGTTCGATGTCAGCTGCTGCAGCAGCTCCTCCATATAGTCGTAGCCGATATGCTTTCGCAGATAGCTGTCGGCTGCCAGCATTGCGGGCACATTCGTACTCCAGTCCTCAGGCTTGGGACGAGAGATTCCGGCATACTGCTCCAGCATCGTGAAGCGATAGAAGAGCGTGCAGACGTTGATATGCCTCTGTTCGGTATCGGCCCATCCATCCACCTTGAAGAGATGAGTAAGAAGGTCACTGCGCAACAGCCATTCCTTGCGGCGTAGATCTCCGTCCAGGGCATCGACGCGCATCTTTGAAGCCGGTGCAGTGTCGTTGGATGAAACGACACCGAATCCGGTGGCGGTCAGTACCAGGTCGAGACCGCGCATTTCCTCAAGGAAAGCCATCACACAGGCCAGCTGCTTCACCAGTGGCCGCAGTATTTCGCCCATGGTGCTCTCGCTGTCCTCTACTGCTGCTATACCAGGTTCGCCCAATATATGGCAGCCTATCACCTCCACCTTGTTCATGATGGCATCCTGCATCACGTCGAAGATTTTGCCCTTCGGCTCTCGGGCTGCAGGAACGGCCCGTTCAAAGTCAGTCTTTGTTATTTCCAGATTCATTGCCGTCTTGTTTTATGTCGAATTCCTTGTTCTTATCGAGTGTGGTCATCTCAATCATGGGCACCTTGATGTCGTACTTCTCATCCCACCCATTGAAGTGCATCATGACGTGGTAGGGAACTTCCATCACGTCGTGCCAGGGCTTTTCGATGGCCTGTTTCAGGTTGAACAGCTCGCGCTTATCGCTGCCGGAGTTGTTCATCTGGCTCTTGCCCGGCGTGGCTCCCACCATGTTCGGGTGAACGCCCATGGCGAAGCACAGCGAGTTGGCGGCCTCGCCCATGTCCTCGCTCCAGTCGCCACCCTCTTTCTTGTCGGCACCGAGGGCATAGACACGCACCATGCGGGTCTCTTTGCCCTCCAGCACGGTGTCGTAACTGGTAATCCATGCCTTGCCGGCATTCTCCGGTTTGGTACAGAATTTGGTGATGTTCTCGCGCTCCAGCTTGATGCGCTCCTTACGCTTCTCTGGGTCGGTGATGCCTTCCTCGTTGCAGACGTTGTTCCAGTAGTTCTTGTGGATCTCCACTTGCCAGCGGGGTGCTGCCGTATTCTTGATCATGTAGCGCTTGCCCGTACCAATGAGGCGATAGATATCATACCAGGCATCGAGGAAGATGCTATAATAATAAGGCATGGGGTATATCTGATGCCCCACAGTCGGCACACGGCACACCACGGCAAAGTGGCGGTCTGAAGTACCGGCTGTGCGCTTGCCCGTATCGGGGTCCGGCTCACGGCCAAGACGCACCATCAGGTCGCCCAGCGGGTCCACCTCGTCGAGCAGGGACAGCACTCGGGCCTTCTTCGGGTTCGCCTTGCGCCAGTTGGCAATGATGACATACTCGGAAGTTCCCTTTTTGTTGCGGGGCGAGAAGCGGCAGTGGCAGGCATCCTCATGGCGCAGCTGCACAATCTTGCTGCCGTCACGCGAAAGTGAGATCTGCAGTACCGAGAAGAAGTAATATTTCATATCGGTGGCCTGCTCCCAGAACTGGAGGTGCAGGGCATTGCGGAGGCAGAACTGCCGTATCTCCGGGTCAGCGGCCCGCTGCTCAGTACCACGGTTGAAGAACTGCAGCCCCTGACCGTAGCACACCAGCGAGTTGAACTGCTGGCACTGCGAGGTCACCATATTCTTGCCGATGAGCGTCTGCACATGGTAGGGCAGCATATTGTCGCCACCCCACGGCACATATTCGTACTGTCTACCACCGATGCCGATGGTCTGCACGATATCATCGTCCTCTGCATCGGCAAAGCCGCCGTCGGAGTCACCGCCATAGCGGGTGATGAACTCCGACTGCACACCCTCCAGCGCGTCGACCACCGTCGAGGGCATCATTTCATATACGTCATAGTCGCCATTCTGGCCGACCTTCATCAAGTCTTGTTTCTCTTCCATCGTCTCTACAGGTATATTGATAGTCCGTTAATCTCATGTATCAGGATGTCGGGCACGGTGCGTATCTGGTTGTTCGCAGGGTTGATGACGCGGTGCCAGCCGCCCTTCCAGTTAGAACTGCTGACCAGCCAGCCCCGGTACTCGATGACGTTGCCCGTCTGCAGTTCCCACACCTTCAGTTTCACGGTCTGCTTGCGCTCCCGTGCCAGGTCGAGCATCTGCATGGCCTCGTTGAAGTGTATCGCCTTTCTCTGTTCCATATCAGTTGAAAGTATTATCGAAAGTGTTATCGAAGATGCGGCCTTCACGTTTCAGGTCAATCACATTATGGATGCGCTGCGCATACTGATAAGAGAAGGTGAAGCGTGGCATATAGTCATCCTCATTGCTGTTGTCGCTCTTACAGTCGGTGATGACCACCTCTTTGCCCACCTGTGGCTCACCATTATAGATGTTGACCAGGAACACATCCTTGCTGCGGAACAGTTCATCAGCCCAGTTGGCCATCGGTGTGGTCAGCGGTCCGGTATTGGCCTGGAAAGTGCGTGTTTCCTCGATGTCGTAGTTGCGCAGCAAACCGCCAAAGCGGGCTGACATGCGCTTGTATTCCGGCGTGACCTTGTGGACCCCCGTACAGTAGAGCAGTTCCTGCACACCAAAGGAGTTGTCGAATAGAAGGATGGGTGCACAGTCGGGCTGCTGCAGGTCGATATCGTAGAGCTGACTCCGGCCGCCTGCCTCTACGACATACGACACCAGCTGCTTACCGGCAGCGGAGAAGTTGTCGGGCGACACGTCCAACTGGGTGTAGCGACTGTTGCCACCTGTTGCCGACAGCGCAAACGTCTTTGTGCTGCCGTCGGCGTATGTTGCAGTACACCGTGCCGTGTCACTGCCATAGTAGTGCAGGTACTCCAGTCGCCCCATGGCTGTCACCTTCGGCCCCATCAGCACACTCAGGAAGTGACTGTCATAGAACTCTTCTGCAGTCACTCCGAAGTCGGCATTACAGAACAGCACCTGAAACGCCATCGTCTTGGTGTCGGTCGTTGTGATAGCACCTGGTATGATGTAGGTCTGTCCCAGAATCTCCATCGTCTGTCCTTCACCTTGTTTCTGTTCGGTGATGGTGACAGTCACATCAACCACCAGCCTACGTTCAGCGTAGATAGCCAGCATACTGGTGAGGTCGCTCACGGTGATGGCACCACCAACGGGCACCAACGTCTCTTTATAGACAGAAGTGTCATCAACGGTGATTTCCACCACGGCCCTCGTTTCCGATATGGTGAACAGCAGGTCGGGAACAGAAGCACTGAAGAATTTCTTTCCGTTATGTGTCGAAACGATAGAGATCATACCTTTTCTTATTTCTTTTCGGCAAAGGTACGATGAAAGCCGGGTGGGTAAAAATACAGAGGGCGGCACATCCTCACGACGCACCGCCCTCACGGGAATTTGTAAAATGTAAAAAAATGTGTTCTCTTTAGTTTTATGCCTGCCTCCAGATGGCCCATACTACGGTGCCGTCCTGTTCGGTGGTAGGCTGGTAGTCATGTTCCAGCATGTAGCCGACAATCTCGCCAGTGGTCACGCTATACATTGGTTCCAGTTCGTCCTGGATCTGCTGCGTGGTTTTGTTTTCCTGTATAAACCCATCCTTGGGCAAACAGTCGCGGAACATGAAATAGCTGTCGAGCAGCTTCTGTACGAAGGCAGCTTCCTTGCTTCCTTCCTGGTTGCTAACTTCTATCCGTGCCATATCACATCATGTTTAGTCGTTTACTGATGCCACGAACGCGGAGTTCATGGCGGTAATTAGTCGCATCCTGTTTGTCGGCCAGTCGGCGGTATGCCCGCTGGTGGTGCAGCAGCTCTGCCGGGGTCCGTGCCTGGCTCATCTGGTTGCACACGGCCACCATCTGCGCCGTGTGCTCACGGAACTGCCGCAAATGGCGGCTATCCTCCTGCAGCAAGGTTAGTAGGGTAACCATAGCGCACCTCCTATTCCTATTAAGATGAGTACTGCGGCGAGCGCGAGGTGAGCTTTCACCACGTCGCCATGAGTAAACACTTCGCCCTCGTCAGTGGCACAGAGGGCCGTAAATGAGTTGCTGGTGGCACTCCACCACACTTTCAAGTTCTCTACAGCACTTTCCACTCTGGAAAGAACTGAGGGCTGAACCTGCCCGAGTTGAATTGTCTGTTGCATATTGCACTATGTTGTAAGCTACCACGAACCTCGTGGCCGGAGTACAAGGAAACGGCTGCACACCCCGTTGCTTACAACATAGTGACTCACCCGAAGGGCAGTTTTCTGTTACGAGATGGCAGCCGTTATAAGGTTGCTTTGTGGACATTAAAAATGCCCGGAGTTGTTACTCTGAGCGTCTGACGTGCGCCCTGCCGAGTGGATTACCACTATGTTGTAAGCGAGGGCAAAGGTACAACAAAATCCCGAAACCACCAAGTGATTTCGGGATTTTCTGTACTTATTTAGACGAAATAAGTCTATTTCATGTTGTATTCTTCAAGAATCCTCAAAAATTCTTCCTCATTCATCACTCGGATCTCAACACCGCTTTCCTTCAATTCCTTTATCTTTTTCATTTTTGAAGGACCGGCTCCACTTCCCATAATCACGATATCAGTCTTTTTAGAAATTGAAGCATTAATGTCAGCACCATACAATCGCAATAATGAAGCAATCTCTTCACGTTTTGGATATGACTGTAGAGTTCCTGTCAATACGACACTCTGCATAAAGAAAGGAGTGTTGGGATTTTCGACCTCGTCTGGAGCAAGAGGTCGTTTAGTTTCTGACTTTATAGCCTTTGAGAGGAAACCGACATACTTATATCCTTTCAGACCGTTAAGATGTTGGTTGAGTTCACCACTCCATTGAATGAGTTTATCAACGGCCAGCGTATATTCTATTTCGTTGCTGTCATCACTCAAAAAGAGTTCTTCATTTTCACTGATAAAGCCAAAGATGCCAGAACATCGTAGCTTTATCTCTTCAATGATTTCTGCCTTAGTCATATAGCTGTGTATTAAATCACTCCTCTTTTCCAAGTTCCAGTCCTTCGTCAATCTGGCTGTCGTCACTAACTTTCTTTTCTAAGAGGAAATGAAGCACATTCTGTTTTGACAAGCTTTCTGTAATCACATAGGTAGAATGTACAGTCCATCCTCTCTTGGTCATATAGTCAAGCACCTCCATCATAGTATTAAACTTACGTTTACTGTCACCATCATAGATAGACTCATAGCCCTCTTTGTTCGGCTGCTTCCTTCCCATGTCAAGGCGTACTTTCACCTTACCATACCCCCATGTGTTATAACCAGCCAAATCACAAAAAACGGAATAGGGTTCACCCGGTTTCGTTACATTCTGCGCCTGTGCGCCAAGGCTCACCAGAGCCATCACTAATAAAAAAAGAATCTTTCTCATATTGAAGTAAATTATATTTTGCCGCTGCAAAGGTACAAAATTTTCCTTGCATCTTGCAAGGAATAAGCAACAAAGTGGAAAGAGCCGGAAAATTCCCGCTTTTCGTGGCAAGTTGCCTCGAAAAGCCCGGCAAGTGTCGCCCATCAGGCGGCAAGTGGTGGCAAGTCACGCGGTGATTTGCGGGAATTTTCCAGATTTTTCCACTACCTCTTAACCCGGAAAGTCCATTTTAGGGACTTTTCGGGCCGCGCGGCGCGAGAAAAGCGCCTTTCTCCTGCGAAAGCAGCCCCCACCGCCCTACGCCCGCGAGCGACTTGCCCGACTTGCCATAGCGGAATATGTCACGGATTTTTGTCACATCGTAGGGGATTGTTGCGGGGCAGTGTCATTTTTGCGAGGCCACGAAAATGGTGGGGCGCATCCGCGGTTGTGGCGGCTCTATGGAGTGATAAGCCGTTACACACACACTGTGCAATGGCCTATCATCTCCATCAGTGCCGCAAGCTATGGATGCAAGGGTGTCTGCAATATTACAGACTTCCTGCACCATACCTATGGCCGTAGGCTTTCTCTGGCAAGCACCTTTATGTCTGTAGGACATTGTATGTTGTGGTGGTATGAGCAACTGTCGCAGTGGAGCGCAGGTGGCACGTGTTGTCAGGAGTGTCTGGCTGGACGTGGCCGTGTTGCCCTGGCACGTGATGGGTGTGTAGGTGAGGTGGTGGCTGACCAGACGCCACCTCACCTTCTCTCCCATCCGAACAGCCACATTCAGCCGTCAAGACTCTCCAGACAACACCTGACACCGAAGAGAAACGGAGCCAGTGCCATACCACCACAACATACAGGAACGTCGGCCAGACGTTCAGGTGCGCAGGGGGTCGAGGGCGGGAAAGAAGATGGCCACTGGCCATAAGCATCAGTCTGCGAATAGCAGAAAACACCAATAGATGCCCATCAAGGGGGCATAAGCATCAGTCTGCGAGTAGCAGAAAACACGAAAAGATGCCCATCAATGGCATAAGCATTAGTTTGCGCATAGCAGAATAGACGTAGTCGTATCAGGCAGAGGTGAGGTGACAGCAGGCATACTATAGGCATAAGAGTCGGCTCCCATGAGCCATAACGTTGCCCATAGTATGCCTGTAGTTGCCTCACTGCTGCAAACCTTCTGCTGAATGTGGCATCGCCTCTTTCAGCAGAAATGAGGAAATAAGCAGGTTCAAACCTGCTTAATCTCTATGATAGCCGAACCATCTGGTTTTAGCCAGGAACATGGCCATACGGACGTGTGCACCTGTGGCCTCGATGGCACTGATGAACGCATCCGATGAACGCCCTGTGGTGTAGATATCGTCGATGACCAACACGTTCTTACCTCTGAAATAGTCAGCGTCGATATTGACCAGGTGCTTGATGTTCGTGGCAAGCTCGTATTCACCGGTGATGTGTGCCCGTTTGCGGTTGCCGCACACCTCGATATGGCTGAAACCGTCAATAGCTCCCGTCTGTTTGCAAAGCAGCTGAGAGAACCGTTTCCATCTACGGACGTGTGCGTACTTCGTACTTGCAGGGATACAGACGATAACGGTATCAGTCAGGTCCATAGCTGCCAACGCCCTCGAGAACTGTCTTGCAGCCCAACGTGTGTAAACGTTTCTGCCGTCCTTGAAGCCGATGATCATCCGGCAGATATCCTGCTCCTCGAACGTGGCTCTCCTCTGGAACCGCTGTGGGATGTAGCTGTAAAGGGCGAACTTCATCATGGCTATCACTATTACAGGGTAAGACAAAAGCAGCAGCCCCTTCATTGAGGAACTGCCGCCGTTTCTGCAGATTTCTTCGAGCGAGGCTTGCGCTTGGCCTTGGGTTTTGGCTCGTCGGCCTGCACCTCTGTTGCTTCGTTCAACCCCTGAGGGTCTTCCTCGGCAGCCTGCTCAGCCTTCCGGAAGGCTATCTCCGCTGACAGTTGGGCGAGGCTTTCTGCTGCGATATACAATCCCGTCTGCTTTTTCAGAAGGAACATGAAACGCATAGCCTTGTAGGCTGTCTTGCAGTGTGCGCTCGGCTGCTCATCTCCAGTGATGGACACTGCCCATACATTGTTGTCACTCTTGTTTGACTTCACGATCGATGCAATAATTTCTCTTTTTTCCATGACTTGTAAATTTTTTGATGTTATTCTTTTGGTTCTTGAATGACGCTGGATGACTGTTACATGCAGTAGCACTCTATGTAGGTGATATCGACCATCAGGTCCAGTGCGAAGTTCTCAGCCTGCTTGGTGGCATCGGCAAATGTGTCGGCTTCTACCTCATACTCATAGCTCTCGCCATCCTCGGTGTTGACGACTACCTGATAGAGATTACCGCTGTAGTAGCGATTGCTGTAAAGACGGCTCTTGTTGAAAAGCGATGATGTTTGAACTGGATGTGTCATAATTGTTTGATTTTTATTCGTTCGACTTTAATGTTTTGCGCCTGGGCGCTCTTTGTAATTTTTACGTGCATAAAAGAGCAGCAGGGAAAAGGCATGCAAATGCAAGGTTTGGCCGAAAATTATTCAAGCCCCGGCCTTGGGAATTTGGTTTCCGGCGCAACTGCACCCCAAATTCCTTGAAAAATTTTAGAGACAACGCTGCTTGACCTTGCAGAATGCCGCCTGCGCTAACTTTGCAAAGGAAAAATAGAAGAGTGCCAGAGGCAAGTGGCAAAACATGTCGAAACAAGTAAAATCATTATGGCACATAGAATCCAGTTACAACATCGCTTCAACGAGAAAAAGCCGTCCGGGAATCGCACAAGCAGTTAATATCCGGTATCGTCAACCATCTACCGAGGCGGCAGAGAGCCAAGTGTGAGGGAGAAACCTATTGACACATCCGCTGCCACCACCAGGCAGAAGAACCGCATGAAGGATGCTGATGGGCCACCTACACAGATGCTTTGCATACAAAAACTGCGGGTTATACCCGCTGCGCCCACCGTCCCCGGGCAATAGTGCTGCCTACAGGCACCACTACGGCCAGGGTGGGCGGGGCACGGTGGGCGCAATCAGAAGATGACAGTCATCCATTCAAGAACCTTATGACATCACAAAATCAAGTCATGAAGGAAAAGAACATCTGCGGTCGTGGCCAAATGTCAAACAGGAACTGACAACATGGGCAGTGGCAACCATCATAAAAGAAGCAGACCTGCGCATCACTGCGGAAGCCTGCCAGGATTACATAAACAAATCATTATGAGAAAGTAGTACAGGGATTGTCGTAGAAGAAAGTCAGCCACCAAAATAAGAGGTAAAGCCTGTCGATGCCTGCAAGGCGTATGCCGGGATGAACTTCTCCACACCTATACACAGGGTATCGAAAGCATCAGAGCCGTCGGTGCGGGCCTCGAGCTTGTCTTCCTCTGTCTCGGCCAGCTTCTCGCCTCGCTTATCCTTCTTCTCATTGTAGATGGCGGCGGTAGTGATCGAGAGAAGGAGGTCTGCATTGTTATCCTGGTTGATAAAGACCTGATGGGCGGCCTTGCCCACGAACATGCGGTTGATGAGATGATATTTGTCCACGTGGTGCATGGGATTGCCGATATACACCTGTTCCACCACCCATCCGGCAGAAAGAAGCAAGTTGGTGATGAGAATATAGAAGTCCTCGTTCTGGTTGGCACCGTAGCCCTGCCCCTTGAACGTCGAGTCGAATACGAAGTACACCTGACGGTTCTTGTGGTACTTGTAATAGGCATTGAAGAGCGCCACGACGGCATCGATGGTGTCGTACTTCACGTAGAACGACTTCAGTACATAGAGCTTGCCGTCAATGCCCACCTGGCCGACCACGAGCCAGTTAATGTTCGTGTTCGCATCGAAGGCTATCACCAATGGGGCATTCGGGTCACAATCAGCATCCAGCAGGCAGCTGTCCTCCAGGCGTCCCACCATCTCCAGTGCCAGCTTCGATGTATTGGGAGCCGTGTACCAGTTGACGCTCTCGCGCATGGAGCCATAGAATCCATCCCTGGCTATGCCGATGTGCTTGCACATGATGGAGGTGGCAAACGTCAGTGCCGGCAGGTCGCGCTTCATGCGCCTAATGAAGTCCTCACCCAGTACGGCCAGGTTAAACAGCGAGGGATAGCGGCAGTACAGCAGGCAGTTTTTGCGGAGCAGGAACAAGTCACGGTCCAGCTTCTGAATCTCTGCCTGGTAGTATTTGGCCCGCTCCGGGTGCTGCTTCATGCGCTGCTGATTCTGCCACTTCAGATACACCAGCCCCTCGATGACCTTCACCAGCTCCTTGTCCTGTTTCTGCTCGTAGTTCATGAACCAGGATCCTTTCTTTGTGGTGGCCGTGTCGCAGGTGATGGTCAGCCCATGGTGCAGGTGACATTTAGAGAAGTACATCTCATTGCCACGGTTGGTCTGCATCGTCTCGTTCTTCAGCTTTTCGTATTCTACGAACTTTGCCTCGTCTATCAAGACATGGTCTATTGACATGCCGTTGCTCATGCCCTCGCGGTCCTGGCTGATGATCTGACAGACGCTGCCGTTGTAGAAGCCGATGCAGTTCTCCCAGTTCTGCGGGGTGAAGATAGGATCCTTCCACTTCAAGGCCTTCCACGGTTTCTTGCCGACGGTGTAGTGAATATCGCGCTTATAGCCCCATCGCTCCCAGTGCACCAGGAGCGAGGGCAGCGTGGTAGTGAGGCACTTTTTGAAAGAGGGAGAGACAAAGCCGGTGCAGGAGCCGGGCATCCACTGCATCACCTGCATCAGCCGGGCAGCATCAATGAGGCCCTTGCCCGTGCCACGCCCCATCTCGCAAACAAGGTCGCGTGGCGACATATAGAGCGGGTAGAGCTGCGCGTCGTTGAAATATTGCTTCTGCTTCTCGGCCATTACTTTTCCTCCTTATCATCGGTCGATGGCACCTCAGTATATTCAGCATATTCATCGTCCTTCGAATACTGCTTGATAAGTTTGTCGCGTCTGGCACGGAGGTTTTTGGGTGCCTTGATGCCCAATACGCTCGGGTCATCCGTCGGCTCTATCTGTAGCGGCACAATCTTGTCGAAGGCCATGTCGGGTGTGTCCGGCTTATCCGTCTGGTTGTTCAGGATGTAGTTCTTCTGCATCGAGGCCACGGCCCGCCAGTCGCCATCACGCCGTGCGGCCTGTCGGTCTTCCTCTATCATCTGGTTCACCCGCCACCGGGCAAACTCCTTGGTGGTTGCCTCCAGGTTGCCGATAAGAATCTTCAGCAGATGGATATCGTCATACGCTTGACTCTTGCCCACATGGAAGAGCTGCATGCATCGGTTTACTAGTTCCTTGGGCGAGGTGCTGGGATAACTGCGCCAGTAGCTGCTCAGCTCGCGCAGCCGTTCCACCCGCAAGATGGTGTCTTCGGGCACCATCTGCAGGCGTAGTTCGCTGCTGTCCACTGGCAGGAATTCAGCGTATTGGTCTATGTTGACAGGAAGGCTCATATTTCTATATCACGTGTCATGCGGCGCAGATAGACGCGGCACGCTTCGTCGGCTGCAGGACTGCCGGCATCCACCAGGTCGATATTCTGTTTGCGTAGTCGGAGGGCAGTTTCACTATAACCCTTCATGAAAGCCTTGCGGGCCGGATGGCCCAAGGTATTGATGTCCGCACACAGCTCCGTCTCATCAATATCCAATAATGCGGAAATCTCCTGAGGGGGAGTCAGTTGACTGGCAAGGTTTTTTATTTTGTTCAATAAGTCGCTCGAATAGTCCATTTAATTGAATTGAGTTGTTATCCACTAATTCGCGGAATCCACAATATTGCTGGTAGAATATTTCCTGATTGGTGGTAACCAGCGTACACTCGGCACGGTCGCCATACGTCTGGTTCTGGCTGCTGATGACCGTCACCGTCCATCGGTCGTTCTGCACCAGTACCACCTTTGAGTGGTTCTGAGAGAGATAGACGGCATCGAAATTCTGCTGCATCTCCTTATAGAGGCGGTAGGTTTTCTTCGAGGCCTTCAGGTCTGCCAGCAGCACCGATTTCAGAACCAGGTCTTTTTTCTTCAGGTTATAGAATCCTCTCAGGAAGGCATCAGACGTTGAGAACGTGCTGACATAGACATCTGCCGGGCCTGTCTGTTCCAGGATCCAGCCCAGCAGTCCCAGCGTATGAAGGCCACGCCCCAGATGCGACTGCAACGGGTGCGTGGCCATGGGACGCAGAAACTCACTCGGACTCTTGCCCTTGCTCATCGTTCTGCGGGGTTTCTGTATTGTCCTCAGCAACAGCGGCTTCGAGACTAACCTTAATGTCACACTGCAGCAGCTGCTCACGACGCTCATCGGTGAGCGTGCGGCCACACTTCAACAGTACATCGACGCGCTGCTGGATGCGCTGGCGCAGACTCTCGAGATCCTTTTTCTGCTCATCATTGAAGTCTTCCTCCTTGGCAGCGGCGGCCAGCTGCTGCATCTGGGGAAGGTTCTTCGAGATGTAACTGTCAGCATTCTTCAATTCTTTCTCCTGTTCAGGAGTGAGTGTCGGAGTCTGATCAGCAGCACCCTCACCCTCAGAACCGCCATCAGCGGTCAGCTGGTAATCATCGTAGCGGGCCATATCCTGCTTGTACTTGTACCAGGTATCCTTGAGCACCTTCAGGTACTCGTAGCGGTCGCAAGGTTCAGTGAGCTGCTTGCAGGTCTCGTAAGCCTCCTTGATCTTCTTCCATCGCTCGGCATTGGCAGGCCAGATAGCCTGTATCTCGGCAGGCAGCTGGTCATGATCAGGACGGATGCCCTTGCGCACGAATTGTTCCTTGCCACCATCCTGCTCGTCAGACTGCAGGACAGGAAGGAGCAAAGCCTGTTCCTCAATGGGCAGCGGTTCTTTGTCGGTAACAGTCTCCAGTACCGGCATTATCTCATCGTTGAGTTTGATGACGTCGCGGATGGTCTGGCCGTCCTGACGCAGACGGAGGAACCGCTGCAACTTGTATTCGAGGAACTTCAGTTCCCGTTGTGGCCGTCGCATGATACGCTGGTACATGGCCCCATCGCGATTCAAGGAGAGCAGCAGCTGGGCACCTTCCTCTATCTGCTCTGTTGTGGTGTGCTCACTGTCAAGCCAGCGGGCAATCTTTTCAGTAAATTTCGGGTCTATCATATTTTTTGAAATTAAAAGTGGGGCCATCTCACCGTCTTAGCGTGTGAGACCGCCCCACGGTCACCTTATTACGACATGAAAGGAGGAATCAGGGATTCGTTTCAGGCTTCAGTTCGTCTGTCGTGCCGAGGAACGTACCCTCAGAAGTAGTGAACTCGCCCTCATAGAAGGGAGCTGCAAACTCATCGGTCACGCTCACCTTAACAGAAGTCGTGTTGGCGTCAGTAGCAGTCTTACCGAAATTCTGCTCCAGTTCAATTTCAGCTTGATACAGTGGAGAGCCAAAGAGTCGGCACTTGCCGTCAGCCATCGGAATGAGGAACACCACGTCGTCGTTGTTAACTTCGGAAATGAAACCAGTGACCTTCTTTCCAGTACCGGGAAGAATGAGTGAGATTTCATTGAGCATAGTCTTCGAGCCATAGCTTCCCTGACTTTTGGCAGTAGGTTCGCTCTCGTTGGGCACGAGGGCAAAACGTTTCCAGAGCTTGTCAGCATACAACTCGATATTGGACTTGATGACGGCCACATCCTCCATCTTCGTAGCCGCAGAACCGGCAGGACGTGGGAAAGTCTTAATGTCACGGCGCGGTACATAGTAACCATGGTTACGGGTGCCTGGCAGCGACTTGTCGCCCATGCAAAAGTCGATGTCCTCATAGAGAGCGGCATCGTCTGCGCAGCGTGTTTTCAAATCAGCCATTTTTTTTTCAGTTTTTATGGTTTACATATTAAGCCTTGGCAGCAGCAATCTCGGCAGCCGTGCGGGCCACACAGAGCATCTCCTTGTTGATGGAGAGATACTGCTCGCCATAGAACATGTTGGCCAGGAAGTCAACATCGTAGTGAGAGGTCTTCGACTCCTTCACCAGGAACGTCTCGTCAGCGGTGCGCTGGTTCCAGAGTGCGAGGATGTTGTTCTTAGGAGTCAGGCACAGGTAGTTCTCTGGCACATTGGTCAGTGCCACGAATTCCACATTGGGAGCGCCGTCGAGGTGAGCCTTCAGGTACTGCTCGTTGTAGGGCAGCGCACCGTGGTTGTGCTGGTAGGCTTCCTCGTAGAAGTGCTTGGTCTTCACATGCATGAACATCTTCAGCTTCTGCTTCTTGAGCTTATCATCGGCACCAACCCAGCCACCAGCGACACCCCAGTAGAAGTCCTTCAGGAGATCCTCGGTGTTCTCTGCAGAGAAATTCTCGGGCAGAGAGTGGAGGTTGCCCAGCTCGACAGCCATCTTATTGGCCTTGATCTCAGCGTCCTCAATGGTCTTGAAGCCGTTGAACCACTTCGAGGTGAGCGTGGTGTTTTCGGGGTCGTGCTTGGCGGTCCACATCTCGTTGAACATGTTTTCGCCCAGCTGTGCCATGATGTAGGCGCAGATGCGTTTCACCCAGGGCACGTTCTTCAGACCCTCGCCCTTGGTCACGTCGCTACCCCACAGGCTCTGGTAGATGCTGTTGGGGTCGATGGGTTCGATGCAGTTACCGAAGAAAGTCTCCAGTGTGCGCTGCACAATGGCGATGGCACCGGTGCCTTTCTTGTACTTGTCATAGTTACCCATCTGGAAATTACCCTTCATCTCATGCACGTGCTCCTGATAGCGGATGCCGTCACGATGGCCCATGTGCTGCAGGGCTTCGCCCATAGCGCGCATAGGCATAACAATTAACTCTTTGCGGTAGGTCTGAAACGCCTTGCTCAGAGCCTCCGGGGTAAAGGTTGTCTGCGGATCTACCACAGGCTGACCAGAATTAACAACAGGATCCATGGCTTACAATGCGTTTTTGATAGAGTCCCACAACTCGCTGGCGCCGCTCAGGGTGTTCTCAGCACCGTCAACATTCTCTTCCTCCTTGGTACCGGCAGAACCCTTCAGGTTCTTCACCTGCTCCTCAAGGTCATTCTTCTCCTTGGTCAGCTGTTCGATGGTCGACTTCTGCTTCTTCAGCACGTCGGAAGCCTGTTTACAGGCATCGTTCTGCTTCTTCAGCTCATCGTCGATGGTCTTCAGCTGATCCTGCGTCAGGGACACATTGCCCTGCTCGTCCGGCTTGAAGCCGTCAGTGATGGACAGCAAAGCCATCACGGAAGTAAATACTTTGATCATCTTGTTATGACTGTAATTGGTCGCGGGTTCCGGCATGAGTCCTTTCAGCATCTCCAC
>JAFUSV010000016.1 GCA_017467565.1 Prevotella sp. | reverse complement strand
GACGACCTCTCCAAGCAGGCTGTCGCCTATCGTGAGGTGTTGCTGATTCTGCGTCGTCCCTCCGGACGTGAGGCTTATCCCGGCGATGTGTTCTACCTGCATTCACGTCTCCTTGAGCGTGCTGCCAAGATGAACGAGCAACAGGAAGTGGCTGAACAGATGAACGACCTGCCCGAGTGCATGAAGGGTCACGTCAAGGGCGGTGGTTCACTCACAGCTCTGCCTATCATCGAGACACAAGCAGGCGACGTGTCGGCTTACATCCCGACGAACGTCATCTCCATCACCGATGGTCAGATATTCCTTGAGAGCGACCTCTTCAACCAGGGCTTCCGTCCTGCCATCAACGTCGGTATCTCCGTATCGCGTGTCGGTGGCTCCGCACAGATCAAGTCCATGAAGAAGGTAGCTGGTACGTTGAAGATCGACCAGGCGCAGTATCGTGAACTTGAGGCCTTCTCAAAGTTCTCCAGCGATATGGATGCCGTGACGGCTATGACCCTCGACCGTGGTCGTAAGAACAATCAGTTGCTCATTCAGCCACAGTACAGCCCCATGCCCGTAGGCGAGCAGGTGGCCATTCTCTATTGCGGCGTTCATGGCCTGATGCGTGAAGTACCCATTGACAAGGTACGTCTGTGTCAGGATCAGTTCCTCGACAAGTTGCGCTCATCTCATCCCGAGGTGATAGCCACACTGGCCGATGGCAAGATTGACGACCAGACAACCAGCACCATCGAGGCCGTGATGGCTGATATCGCAGCTACATACAAAATGTAAAAATGTAAAAATGTAAAAATGTAAAAGTGTAAAAAATAGCAGTACAGGCCAATTATTACATTTTTACATTATTACATTTTTAAATTGTTAAATTCATGCCAAGTCTGAAAGAAATCAAAGGTCGCATTGCTTCGGTCAACAGTACCCGAAAGATTACCTCTGCCATGAAGATGGTGGCTTCCAGCAAGCTGCATCATGCTCAGGTGGCTATTCAGAACATGTTACCTTATGAAACGATGCTGGAACATATCCTTAAGTCGTTTCTGGCTGCAGAAGCCGAGGCACAGACCGTCTTCGACCAGGAGCGTCCTGTCAAGCGCGTGGCCTTGGTAGTGTTCTCCAGTAACTCCTCGCTCTGCGGAGGGTTCAACTCGAATATCATCAAAATGATGATGGGTGCTGTCAATGCCCTATCCGAGGAACTGGGTGCAGAGAATGTGGAAGTCTATCCTATTGGACGCAAGGTGACCGAGAAAGCCCGAAAACTGGGTTACAACGTCATTGGTGACCGCAGTGAGCTCATTGACCATCCTAATGTCAAGGCGTGTATCGACCTGGCTATGGAACTGGGAACACGTTTCTACTACGGCGAGATTGACAAGGTGGAGATTATCTATCACCACTTCAAGAGTGCCGGTTCACAGATTCTGACCAGTAAGACCTTCCTGCCTATCGACATCGCCTCCGAGCTGGAGCGCGATCATGAGCGCGACCTGACGACCAACGTCGTGACGAAGAAAGCTCAGGAGTATCTTAAGAAGAACAGCCGCCAGCGGAAGGTCGAGGAGGGTGAGGTAACGCCGCTCAACGATAACTTCATCGTAGAGCCCGACATGAACACCGTTTTGGAGCAATTGATTCCAAAGATGGCTCACCTCATGCTCTATACGGCTCTGCTCGACAGCGTGGCCTCTGAACATGCTGCCCGCATGGTGGCTATGCAGACGGCTACGGATAATGCCGACGAGCTGCTCCGTCAGCTGAATCTGCAGTACAACAAGAGTCGCCAGCAGGCCATCACCAGTGAACTGCTTGATATTGTCGGTGGTTCGGTCAACAACTGACGGTAACATTGATGCTTATAAAAAAGGTGGAAGACAAGAATCTTCCACCTTTTTTTGTCTAAGTATTGAGCTTAGGCTTTCTTGTCGTATGCATGTACGGGATAGTCGATGGTGTAGTGCAGACCCCGGCTCTCCTTGCGCTCCAAGGCAAAGCGGGTGATGAGGTAACCCACGTTGATCATGTTGCGCAGTTCGCAGATGTCCTTTGTTGCCTTCACGCGCTTGAAGAGGTTCTCGGTCTCTTCGTATAGCATGTCAAGACGCACCCAAGCCCTATGTAGGCGCAGGTCACTTCGCACGATGCCCACATAGTTGGACATGATTTCACCTACCTCCTTCACGCTCTGCGTGATGAGCACCTTCTCCTCGTTCGACATCGTACCTTCATCGTTCCATTCGGGCACCTTGTCGTTGAAGTCGTACAGATCTACATGCTCCAGCGAGTGCTTGGCGGCAGCGTCGGCATATACCACTGCCTCGATGAGTGAGTTTGAAGCCAGTCGGTTGCCGCCATGCAGGCCAGTGCAAGAACATTCGCCGATGGCATAAAGGCGTTCGATGCTGCTGCAGCCGTTGAGGTCAACCTTGATACCGCCGCACATGTAGTGAGCCGCCGGACGTACGGGTATGTAGTCGGTAGTGATGTCAATACCCATTGACAGGCACTTCTGGTAGATGTTTGGGAAATGGCGGCGTGTCTCGGCAGGATCCTTGTGAGTGACGTCGAGGCAGACGTGGTCAAGTCCGTGGATTTTCATCTCCTTGTCGATGGCGCGGGCAACGATATCGCGTGGTGCCAGTGACAGACGCTCGTCGTATTTCTCCATGAACGATTCTCCGTTTGGCAGGCGCAGAATGCCGCCATAGCCACGCATGGCCTCTGTAATCAGGAAGGCTGGATGAGTCTCGCCAGGCGAATAGAGGGCTGTAGGGTGAAACTGTACGAACTCCATGTCCTGGACGGTACCCTTGGCGCGATATACCATCGCCTCACCATCACCCGTGGCGATGATGGGGTTGGTGGTCGTCTGATAGACGGCACCGCAGCCACCTGTACACATCAGCGTGACCTTCGACAGATAGGTGTCCACCTTCTGTGTGTCGGGGTTCAGTACGTAGGCACCATAGCAGTATATATATGGCGTGCGGCGTGTCACCTTGGCACCTAAGTGGTGCTGGGTGATAATTTCTACGGCGAAGTGGTTCTCCTTGATGGTGATGTCCGGACAGGCCCTCACGGCAGCCATCAGGCCGCGCTGTATCTCAGCACCAGTATCATCAGCATGATGCAGAATGCGAAACTCCGAGTGTCCGCCTTCGCGGTGCAGGTCGAAGTCACCGTTCTCCTTACGATCGAAGTTGACACCCCAGTTCACCAATTCCTTAATCTGTTCAGGAGCGTTCTTCACCACCTGTTCCACTGCCTGACGGTCGCTGATGAAGTCACCGGCTATCATCGTGTCCTCAATATGTTTCTCAAAGTTGTCAACGGCCAGGTTAGTAACGCTGGCCACGCCGCCTTGTGCAAACGACGTGTTAGCCTCGTCGAGCGAGGTCTTGCAGATGAGGCACACCTTGCCTTTCTTGGCACGTGCCACCTTGAGGGCATAGCTCATACCAGCTACGCCTGCCCCAATAATAAGGAAGTCGTATTTATAGACCATAGTATCGTATTAAAGATTCAGGTTACGCTTGAACATCGTGTGGCTGTTATTTCTGCTTGTTGCCACCGAACATGCTGCGGAACCATTGGAAGGTGTCGAACCACTGGATGATGGAACCCAGTACGGGAATAGCCCTAAGTCCACTGACGCGCAGCGAGTTCACCTCAGAGGGTAACACGTCGGACAGAACGCGGTTGGTAGCCTGGGTTGCTGCTGCATGAACTTCCTGCTTTGCCATGTTCTCTGCGATGTTGGCGGGGTTCATGGTGTCCTGGAGAGTCTTATTCACAGCCTCCTGGGCCATCTTTTCAGCCTGCTGTCTCTGCTGCTCTGCATCAGCCATCTGCTGCTGCAGGGCATCGTTGGTAGATTCGTTTGTTGCCATAGTTGTATTGCTATTAGATGTTTATCGATTGCAAAGATACATTTTTTTTCTGTTATTACCTCAGAAATAGTAAAATAATTTGGATTTTCCTCTGTTTTTTATTACCTTTGTCCTCTGAATATGAAGAAAAATCTGTTTATTACTATCCTCATGTGCCTCTCATTGACAGCAGGGGCACAGACAGTAACATGGCGAGACTCAGTCGTCGTACGACTGGACAGTGTGCTGTGTGACGAATTGCTGGAGCGTTCGCAACTCGGGTTGATGGTGTGGGACCTGACCGACGACACGCTCCTCTACCAGTATCAGCCGCGCCAGCTGCTGCGCACGGCTTCCACCATGAAGGCTCTGACGGCAGTCGTCGCTCTCGACCATCTTGGAGTTGACTATAGGTTCAGAACTTCACTTTACTATACGGGCAAGATTGACAACGGCGTGCTGACAGGCAATCTGGTTTGTGTGGGAGGCATGGACCCTATGTTCGACAGTTCGGACATGAAAGCCTTCGTCGCTGCCGTCAGTCAGTTGGGCATCAAGAGCATTCGTGGTCGTGTGATGACCGACTGTAGCATGAAGGATACCGATAAGTGGGGCGAAGGATGGTGCTGGGATGACGACAATCCTACGCTGTCGCCGTTGCTTTCAGAAAGGAAGACAAATTTCACGCAGCAGCTGGTAAGTGAGCTGAAGCGCTCGAATATCTCAATATCCTCAGGCAGTCCTTTGCCAGGCAATCTGCCGAAAGATGCCAAGCAGATATGTGTCCGGACGCATAGCATAGACGAGGTTTTGGAGCAGATGATGAAGCAAAGCGACAATCTCTATGCCGAATCCATGTTCTATCAGATAGCCGCCAGTACGGGTAAGCGACCGTCCAAGGCGAAGGATGCCATCAGTGTGGTGAAGTCGTTTCTCCGGAAGATAAGTCTTGATAGCGACCATTATAAGTTGGCTGATGGTAGTGGCCTGTCACTCTATGACTATCTGACTGCAGAGTGCGAAACTCAGGTGATGCGGTATGCCTGGCAGCATCAGGATGTCTTTGCCCACCTCTATCCCTCGCTGCCCATTGCCGGCATTGATGGCACATTGAAGGGGCGCATGAAGGGTACCTGTGCAGAGAATAATGTTCGTGCTAAGACGGGCAGCGTCACAGCAGTTTCTACCTTGACGGGTTATCTGACAGCTTCCAATGGCCACTTCATTTGTTTCGCCATCATGAATCAAGGTGTTCGGAAAATGTCAGAAGGTCGGCAGATGCAGGATCGTATCTGCACCGTTCTGTGCTCTCCCTGCAACATTCCTCTGCAAACTATTTGGGACCTGTAGAAATCCGATAAATAAGAAACAACGGATTTCACAGCTTACGCGACTTACATCCAGTCGTCACAGTGAAATCCGTTGACTTGTATCAGCAAGAAAAGTATTATTTCTGTGCCTGACGACCCAGTGCCAGAGCCTTGATGTTGGCCTCTACCACGGCGTCGCCCTTACGACCAAATACGCGGCGGATAGCGTCTTCCAGCTTGTCGTACTCTATGCCGAGGGCTTTCTGTGCAGCACCCAGCAGAATGACATTGGCCGAACGGGCTATACCGTTGTCCTTGGCCATCTGTTCAATGTCGATGGCAATGACATTCTTTATCTTGGCCAAGTCAGCCTTGATGACCTCCATGTCGGGATAGTTGGGTATGTTCACAAACGGCGTGCTGCTGGTGATAATCCATCCGTCCTTCGAGAGCCAAGGCAGATAGCGCAAAGCCTCCATAGGCTCCATCGAGATGATGACGTCGGCACCGCCACGAGCGATGAGGTCACTGTTGATGGGGTCGGAAGAGATGCGCAGGTTTGACTGCACATCACCGCCACGCTGACTCATGCCGTGTACTTCGGCCTGCTTGATATATAGGTTCTCGTTCATGGCAGCTTCGCCTATGATGGTAGCGATAGAGAGGATACCTTGTCCTCCTACACCGCAAAGTATGATGTCTGTTTTCATTTTGCCTTTTTCTGTTTCAGGTGTCTTTGTAATGTCTGCATGCACTCACGGCGAGGTATGATGACCGAGGTGCCGTGATAGTTTATTTCGTCACGTATAATCTGTGTGATCTCGGGCATGTTCTTCGGCAGGGGAACGACAACCTTCAGGTGGTCTTCGCTCAGGCCTAATCCACGGCAGATAGCCTCGAACTTGTTGGTACCGGCCGAATCCTGTCCACCGGTCATACCCGTAGTCAGGTTGTCGCTGATGATGACGGTGATGTCGGCATTCTCGTTGATGGCATCGAGCAGTCCTGTCATGCCGCTGTGTGTAAAGGTAGAGTCACCGATGACAGCGACGGCTGGCCACTGTCCGGCATCCGATGCACCCTTGGCCATGGTGATCGATGCACCCATGTCGACACAAGAGTGGATGGCACGGAAGGGAGGCAGGAAGCCCAGCGTATAGCAACCGATGTCGCCGAAGACGCGGGGATTGTCGTATTCCTTCAGTACCTCGTTGAGGGCTGCATAGACATCGCGATGGCCGCAACCCTGACAGAGTGCCGGTGGACGTGGAGCCACATCCTCGCAGGGAGCGTAGCATTCGCCTGTCTGCATGCCGAGAGCCTTCTTCACGACGTCGGGATTCAGCTCACCTGTACGAGGCAGTTCGCCCGTCAGTCGTCCCATGATGTTCTTACTCTCAGCGACACCGCGTACCATATCCTCGATGAAGGGTTGGCCTTCCTCGACGATGAGCACCTTGTCGCACTCGTCGAGCATGCGGCGCACCAGTTTCTTGGGCAGTGGGTATTGTGAAATTTTCAGGATGGGGTAGGGACAGTCGGTGGGATAGCACTCGCGTACATAGTTATACGCTATGCCGCTGGCAATGATGCCGAGCGAATGGTCAGTTCCTTCCATGTATTTGTTGTAAGCCGAGTTGGCGGCATCCTCTTCGAGTTCGGCCTGCTGAGCCGTGACGATGTCGTTGCGGCGACGTGCATTGGCAGGCAGCAGCACCCAGTTGGCTGCCACGGCGTTATAGTTGAGGTCGTTTTGCTGGCGGGGAGCGTCAACGCACTCTACGACGGCGCGGCTGTGAGCCATGCGGGTGGTGACACGCATCAGCACGGGCAGCTTCTGTTGTTCTGAATAGTCGAAGGCCTTCTGTATCATGTCGTAGGCTTCCTGCTGTGAGCTGGGCTCGAAGGTAGGAATCATGGCAAACTTGCCATAGAAGCGCGAGTCCTGCTTGTCTTGTGAAGAGTGCATCGACGGATCGTCGGCAGCCAGTACGACGACGCCGCCATTGACACCCGTCATGCCCGAGTTGACGAAGGCATCTGCACATACGTTCATGCCGACGTGCTTCATGCATACCAGGGCTCGCTTGCCCATATACGACATGCCGAGAGCCTCCTCCATAGCCGTCTTTTCATTGGTAGACCAGAGGCGATGTATACCTCTTTCCTTTGCAAGTGGAGACATCTGGATATACTCCGTAATCTCCGTCGACGGTGTACCGGGATAGGCATAGACACCGCTGAGTCCTGCATCCATTGCACCTTGGGCAATAGCCTCGTCTCCTAATAGTAGTTTTTTCATATTGCTTAGATTTATATGGATAAAATATGTTCGTTATGCTTATTTGTACAGATAGCGTTTGATACTCTTCTTCGGGGTCTTGATAAACTCCTCATGGTGTATCTCTATCTCGCTGATTTTCTCGTAGACAGGCAGTTGTTGGTTCAGCCCGTTGCGGTTTTGCTCCATGATGTTGACCAGGTCTTCCTCGGTGAAGTTCATGTTGTGAGCCTCGTCCATGTCAGGATGAACCAGTGCCACCAGTTTGGAGTCGCGCTGTACGACGATGCTCTCTACGACCATCGTCATTGAGTTGAGCTTGTCTTCTATCTCCTCGGGGTAGATGTTCTGTCCGTTGGCTCCCAGCAGCATGTTCTTACTGCGCCCGTTGATGAAGACGTTGCCGTCAAAGTCCATGGTACCCAGGTCGCCGGTATGGTACCAGCCGTCCTCGTCGATGGTCTCGCTGGTAGCTTCATCGTTCTTGTAGTAACCCAGCATGACGTTGAGTCCGCGTGTGAGTATCTCGCCTGGTATGTTCTGCGGGTCGGGAGAATCTATGCGTACCTCCATGTGCTTGGCAGCCTTGCCGCATGAGCCGGGCACGAAGTTGCGCCAGTCTTCATAGCAGATGATGGGAGCACACTCTGTGGCACCGTAGCCCACGGTATAGGGGAAGTTGATGCGATGCAGGAACTGCTCCACCTCCTGGTTGAAGGCGGCTCCGCCGACGATGATTTCGAAGAAGCGTCCGCCGAAGGCTTTCTTCACCTCCTCGCATATCATCTCGCGTACCTTCATATTGATGATAGGCATGCCTAAGAGCAGACGCATGCGGTTGGTCTGTATCTTGGGGAACACCTTCTTGCGGATAATCTTCTCGATGATGAGGGGCACGGCGATGATGATGCCGGGCTTGACCTCAGAGAAAGCCTGCGCGATGATGGCTGGCGACGGCACGCGGTTGAGGTAGTAGACGTGGCAGCCACGTATGAATTCATAGCTGAACTCGAAGGCCATGCCGTACATGTGGGCCATCGGCAGGATGCTGATGACATTGCTGCCCGCTGGCAACTCGTTGCCCATGGCATCACATGCAAAGTCAAAGTTCGACCACAGGGCACGATAAGGTATCATGACTCCTTTGGAGAAGCCCGTGGTACCGCTGGTATAGTTGATCAGTGCCAGTTCGTCGGGACTCTGCTCGTGGTAGTAGTTGACGTGCTCCTTGCGGAAATACTTGGGGAACTTCTTGCCGTACAGCTCGTTGAGATGTTCACGCGCGTATGTCAGCTTGTCGGTGCGTGATATGAGCAGCGAGTAGTCAGTATTGCGGATGATGCCTTCCAGATGAGGCATCTGCAGCGGGTCGATAGAGCCGCAGATGTGGTCGCCGGCGAAGAGCAGCTTGGCGTCGCTGTGGTTGACAATGTTGTGTATCTGGTCGGCGGTGAACTCATGGAGTATAGGTACGGCAATGGCTCCGTATGTGAGGATGGCAATGAATGCCACTGTCCACTGGCTGGAGTTACGTCCGCAGAGGGCTATCTTATCGCCTCTCTGTATGCCAGAGTTCTCGAAGAGGATATGAACTTTCTCGATTTTACGGGCTACATCGTGGTATTGCAATGTCTGGCCTTTGTAGTCTGTCAGGGCGTCCATGTCCCAATGTTCTATGATACTCTTTTCCAAGAGCTCATTATAGCTGGGTATGTTTTGCATTTGTTTTTATGGTTGGTAAAGATATCGTTTTATACTCTTTTTAGGTGTCTTGGCAAATTCCTCGTTGCGCAGTTCTATGCGGCTGATGCGGCTGTAGGCAGGCAGCTGGGCGTTGAGGTTGACGCGGTTCTGCTCCATCACGGCCTCAAGTTCGTCAGCCGAGAAGTCGGCCGTCTCGTCCATGTCGGGATAGACCAGTGCCACCAGCTTCTCGTCGTGCTGTACGACGATGCACTCGCTGACCATGGGCATCGAGTTGAGCTGGTCTTCTATCTCCTCGGGGTAGATGTTCTGTCCGCTGGCACCCAGCAGCATGTTCTTGATGCGTCCACGTATGAAGATGTTGCCGTCGCTGTCCATCGTGGCCAGGTCGCCGGTGTGGTACCATCCGTCCTCGTCAAGAACCTTGCGGGTGGCTTCCTCGTCCTTGTAGTAGCCCAGCATGACGTTGGTGCCTCGGGTGACGATCTCGCCCGGCACGTTCTGCGGGTCATGGCTCAGTATGCGTACCTCCATGTTGTCAATGACCTTGCCACAGGCACCCGACACGAAGTCGTGCCAGTCACTGTAGGAGATGAGTGGTGCACACTCCGTGGTGCCGTAGCCTACCGTCAGCGGGAATCCGATGGAGAGCAGGAACTGCTCCACCTCCTTCGACAGCGGTGCACCGCCCACGATGATCTCGTAGGCCTGTCCGCCGAATGCCTCGTACACCTGCTCGCATATTTTCTCCTTCACTTTCTTGGAGACCACGGGCATGGCCAGCAGCAGCTTCATGCGGTTGCTCTGTATGACGGGGAATACCTTCTTGCGTATGATTTTCTCGATGATCAGTGGTACGGCGATGACCAGCGAGGGGCGGATGTCTGTGAACGCTTTCGCAATCAATGTGGGCGAAGGCAGGCGGTTGAGGAAGAAGATGTGGCATCCGTTGCAGAACTCGAAGATGAACTCAAAAGCCAGGCCGTACATGTGGGCCATGGGCAGTATGCTGAGTGTCGACGTGCCCGCTGCCACATGTGGACGCAGGCGGTTGAGTGCGAAGTCCAGGTTGCCCCAGAGTGCCCTGTATGGCAGCATCACGCCTTTCGAGTGTCCCGTGGTTCCGCTGGTGTAGTTCAGCAGTGCCAGCTCGTCGGGTTGATCTTCGTGATAGTGTATGTCCTCCTTGCTGAATACCCTGGGGAACTTGCTGCCGAACAACATATTAAGATGTTCGCGTGCGTAGGTCAGCTGTTCTGAGCGCGACACCATCAGCGAGAAGTCGGGCAGATTGACTATTCCCCCCAGATGGGGCATGGCGTCGGGCTGTATGTCCTTGGCGATATAGTCGCCCACGAACAGCAGACGTGACTCCGAGTGATTGACGATGTTGTGTATTTGCTCTGCATTGAACTCGTGCAGGATGGGGACGACGACACATCCATAGGTCAACGTGGCCAGGAATGCCACGCCCCAGTGGGCGGAGTTACGGCCACAGATGGCTATCTTGTCGCCTTTTTGTATGTTACAGTACTCGAAGACGATGTGCAGCTTTTCTATTTTCCGCGCAACATCGTGATATTGAAGAGTCGCTCCTTGATAGTCAGTCAAGGCGTCTGTTTCCCAGTATTTCAGGATGGCCTGCTGAATATATTGATTGAAACTTGAGCCTTTATTCATTGCACAAACTTTGAAATTTTGTGCAAAGTTACATCAATTTCTGCACACTCGCAAACTTTTTGAGCAGTTTTTTTCAATAAAATACAAAATAAGTGCAAAACAGGCTTATTTTGACTATTCGTAACGCATGGAACGAGCCGGATGGATGCGCGAAACGAGATAACTGGGTGCTATCAGCACGAAGACGCTGATGAGCAGTGTGCCTATGTTTAGCAGCACGATGTAGAGCACGTTGATCTCCATGGGAGCCTCGCTGACATAGTAGGTCTGCGCATCGAGTTTGATGATGCCCGTATAGTGCTGCAGCAGCACGATGCCCAGTCCCAGGATGTTGCCCCAGAAGAGTCCCCAGCCTATGATATAGGTGGCAAACCATAGGAACGTCTTGCGGATGACGCTGTTGCGTGCACCCAGTGCCTTGAGTATGCCTATCATCTGCGTACGCTCTAATATAATAATAAGGAGTCCGCTGATGATGGTGAAGCCTGCCACGGCTATCATCAGGGCCAGTATGATCCATACGTTGATGTCCAACAGCTGCAGCCAGTCGAACACCTGGCGGTAGGTCTCGGTGATAGGCGTGGCGGTGTAGTCGCTGTCTATGCCGAAACGTGCGCCGGTCTTCAGCAGGCGCGTCACGTTGCCGGTGGTTTCGTCGAGCCTGTCGAAGTCGTCTACCAGCACCTCGGCACCCGAGCACATGTCGGACGTCCAGCTGTTCAGCTTGGTAGTGGCATAGATATCGGTCAGGCAGATGATGTCGTCGAAGCGCTTCATGTTGGTCTGGTAGATAGCGCTGACGTTGAACTTTCGTGCCCTCACGTCATCCTCGCCGATGAAGTAGGCGAAGATGCGGTCACCGACATTCAGCTTCAGCTTGTCGGCTATGCTTTTCGAGATGACCAGCGGGTACTTCGTGGTGCTGTCGCAGAACAGAGGCAACTGTCCTGCTATGATATTCTCCCTCATGAAGCTCGTGTCATATTCTGGTCCTACGCCCTTGAACATGACACCCAGAAAGTCGTCGTCGGTCTTCAGTATGCCCTGCGTCATCGTGTATCGCTCGGCATGCCTGACGCCCTTCACCTGCTTCAGGTCGCCCAGTATGGTGTCGTTGATGCAGACGGGGTAGGGCATGGCTGTGGCCAGCGACATCTTGTGCTGCACCTGTATATGACTGCCGAAGCCCACCACCTTGTCACGTACCGTATGCTTGAATCCCAGGATGACGCTGACGGTGACGATCATGACGGCCAGTCCGATGGCAATGCCGATAGTGGCAATACGGATGGCCGGCCGACTCACCTTGCGTTTGTCGCCCTGGTCGCTATACAGTCGTCGAGATATAAAATACGGTACGTTCATTATTTTTTGAAGTTTGAAGTTTGAATTTTGAAGTTTATTGTTTTTTATTTGTTGTTTTTGAGTTCTTTATTATTTTGGTCAATACAGCAATAATTCTTTTGCAATCTGTAAATATGGAATCATATTCAGTGTCATTGATGTAATTCGTTTCATGGAGTAAATCTATCCAGTAGGCTGACTCTGTTGCTTCTTTCAACGCGATACTCATTTTTGAGATGAAGTCGAGTTTGCTTTGAGCGTTTTTTCCTTCGAAGGTATTTGCCCCAATACTTGTTCCTGAGCGTAACAATTGCTTCGACATGACATGTTCTCCATTCTTTTTGAGATGATTGTACATATTT
>JAFUSV010000139.1 GCA_017467565.1 Prevotella sp. | reverse complement strand
TGAAGTTTGAAGTTTGAAGTTTGAAGTTTTAGGTTTGAGGTTTCTTAGATGGAGGCCAGGGCCAGGCTGTAGAACTTCGACATCTTCGAGTCGCCGCGCGATGGCAGTACTACGGGGCACATGGGACCGCGCAGGATGCCGGCGCAAAGGGCTCCCGAGAAGAGCGTGATGGTCTTGTAGAACACGTTGCCGGCCTGTATGTCGGGGAAGATGACGGCATCGCTGCGGCCTTCCAGCGGCGACTCGATGCCCTTCTTGTGCAGTGCCTCAGGCGACAGGCAGGTCTTCAGGTCGAGCGGACCGTCGACGATGCATCGGCCGAACTCGCCGGCTTCCACCTTGGCTATCAGTTCCTTGTATTCCACGGTGAAGGGGAAGAACTTCTCGTTCACCTTCTCCGTGCAGTTGATGAGTCCCACGCGAGGCTCCTCGATGCCCATGGCGTGGCAGGTCTCCAGCACATACTTCAGCTGCTCTTCGCGCTGGGCGGCAGTGGGGTGGGGTATGACGGCAGCATCCGTGAAGAAGAGGAAGTGCTCGTGGCCGGGTATCTGTGCACAGGTGAGGTGCGTCAGCACACGTCCCTTAGGCAGTATGCCCGTCTCCTTGTTGAGCACGGCATGCAGCAGGTTGTCAGTGTTCAGCAGTCCCTTCTGCAGCACATCGGCCTTGCCTTCGCGTACCAGTCCGACGGCCTTGCGGGCAGCATCGTCGGCATCGGTGGCCTCGACTATGCTGACGCGCTCGCCATATTTTTCAAACTTCTGCCTGGCCTCGTCGGTAGCACCCACGAGGATGGCATCAATAAACCCTTCGTCGAGTGCGCGACTGACGGCATACTGTGTCGACTCGTCGTTTGGACATACTACGGCCACTCTTCTGCGCTCTGTGCGCTCAGCGAGATGGGCTACCAGCTCATCAAAATTCTGTATTGCTTTCATAGACGTGATTTAATTTTTGTGGCAAAGATACTAAAAGTTTTTATTATATTGCACATTTTTGCCAAAAAAGTGCAGATTTTGGCCATATTTTGTAAAAATAGGGACATCAGGGGGCTGTAATCGGAAATCTTTTAGTAACTTTGCACCACAACTAAAAACTACTCTTATGAAACGATTGTTGTTGATGTTGACTGCCGCGGCCTACTCTCTGGTGCAGGCACAGACATACACGATACATACCGACCAGCCCCGTCAGACCATCGAACACTTTGGCGCCAGCGACGCCTGGTCGATGCAGAACATAGGACTCTGGGAGGAAACGGACGTGCAGCGGCAGATAGCCGACTGGCTCTTTTCCACAGAGAATGATGCCGACGGACAGCCACGGGGCATAGGGCTCACCGTATGGCGTTTCAACCTGGGGGCAGGCAGTGCCTATCAGGGTGACTCCTCCTATATAAATAAAGGTACGCGTACGGAGTGTTTCCTCATGCCCGACGGCTCTTACGACTGGGACAAACAGCCAGGACAGGTAAGATTCCTGAAGATGGCCAAGGACCGTGGTGTCAACCGGCTGCTGGCCTTCCTCAATTCTCCGCCCGTCTATTTCACAAAGAACGGACTGGCCACCAACACGGGGCGCGACGGTACGCTCAACCTGCGCGATGACTGCTACGACGACTTCGCCAGCTATATGGCTGAGGCGGTGGCAGGCCTGGAGTACGAACACCGCCTGCACATCGACTACATCTGTCCTGTCAACGAACCCGACGGACACTGGAACTGGCAGGGACCCAAGCAGGAAGGGTCGCCGGCCACCAACCGCGAGATAGCCCGACTGGTACGTGAGACAAGCAACGCCTTCACGAAGCGGGGACTGTCGACACAGATCATGGTCAACGAGTCGAGCGACCTGCGCTGTCTGCTGGGCATCTACAATACATCGTGGGAACGCGGCAATGCTATCGATGCCTTCTTCTGCAAGGACAGCACAGAGACCTATCTGGGCGACCTGCCCAACGTGCCGCGCCTGATACTGGCTCACAGCTACTGGACCAATACCCCTGTACGCTACATGAAACGCATACGCCAGCAGTTGCATGACAAACTGAAGGAGCGCGATGCCGAGTACTGGCAGACCGAGCTCTGTATCATGTCCAACGACGAGGAGATAGGCGGTGGCGGCGGTTACGACTTCACCATGAAGACAGGCCTCTACGTGGCTCGCGTCATCCACCATGACCTGGTATACGGACACGCCAAGAGCTGGTCGTGGTGGCGGGCCTGCGGCGGCAACTATAAGGATGGGCTCATACGCGTCTTCGACCGTCGGCATACGGCCAAGGACTCCCGTCTGCTCTGGTGCCTGGGCAACTACAGCCGCTTCGTCCGTCCTGATGCCGTGCGCTACGAGGTGTCGTCTTCGAAGAAAGAGAACCCCTACGGCGTGATGGTGTCGGCCTATCGCAACGAGGACCGCTCCTGGGTCGTCGTCGCCATCAACTACAGCAATAAGGAACAGCCCTTCAACGTGTGTCTCGGTTCCCCCGAAGCAAAAGTCTCCTGGCAGCCCTACCGCACCAGCGATGCCGAGGGCGAGACCCTCAAACCCCTCGCTCCCATCGACGGTACGACCACGCTGCCCCCGCGCAGCATCACCACGTTCGTTAAGCAATAAGACGGAAGAGACAATTTTTTAAATAATTATAATCATTCTATGAAGACAACAAAACTATTAAAACTACTCTCACTGGCAGCAGCCCTGATGCTGGCTCCTGCCACTATCCAGGCGGCCGACAACAAGCCTGGCACGTTCACCGTGGGCGACAAGACATTCCTGCTCAACGGGCAGCCCTTCGTGGTGAAGGCGGCCGAAGTTCACTATCCCCGCATCCCGCGTCCCTACTGGGAGCACCGCATCCAGATGTGCAAGGCCCTGGGCATGAACGCCGTGTGCATCTACATCTTCTGGAACATTCATGAACAGCGTGAAGGCGAGTTTGACTTCACGGGCAACAACGACGTGGCTGAGTTCTGCCGTCTGGCTCAAAAGAACGGCCTCTACGTCATCGTGCGCCCCGGCCCCTACGTGTGTGCCGAGTGGGAGATGGGCGGTCTGCCCTGGTGGCTGCTGAAGAAGAAGGACATCAAGTTGCGCGAGCGCGACCCCTACTTCATGGAGCGCGTGAAGATATTCGAGCAGAAGGTGGGCGAGCAGTTGGCTCCGCTGACCATCCAGAACGGCGGCCCCATCATCATGGTGCAGGTGGAGAACGAGTACGGAAGCTACGGCGAGGACAAGCCCTACGTCAGCGAGATTCGCGACTGCCTGCGCGGCATCTACGGCAAGGAGCTGGAGCTCTTCCAGTGCGACTGGTCGAGCAACTTCGAGAAGAACGGACTGGACGACCTGACGTGGACGATGGACTTCGGCACGGGTGCCAACATCGACCAGCAGTTCCGCCGCCTGGGTGAGCTGCGGCCTAACGCGCCGAAGATGTGCTCTGAGTTTTGGAGCGGCTGGTTCGACAAGTGGGGAGCCCGCCATGAGACGCGCCCCGCCAAGGACATGGTGGCTGGCATGGACGAGATGCTCAGCAAGGGCATCAGCTTCTCGCTCTACATGACCCACGGCGGTACGTCGTTCGGCCACTGGGCCGGTGCCAACTCGCCCGGCTTCGCCCCCGATGTGACCTCCTACGACTACGACGCTCCCATCAACGAGTATGGCCAGGCTACTCCGAAGTTCTGGGAACTGCGCAAGATGATGGAGAAGTACAACGATGGCAAGAAGCTCCCCAATGTCCCCAAGGCGCCCATGCCTATCATCACTGTGCCTAAGTTCGAGCTGAAGGAGTTTGCACCATTCAATCGCAACCATCATCTTATCCCAAGCGTCAACCCAAAGACCTTCGAGGAGATGGACTTAGGTTGGGGTATGACCTATTATGTGACAGCACTTCCCGAGGTTCCCGTGCAGAGTATACTCACACTAGAGGCTCACGATTATGCCCAGGTATTCATCGATGACGTATATATCGGAAAGATTGACCGCGTAAAGAATGAGAAGTCGCTTTCCCTGCCCCCTGTAAAGAAAGGACAGAAACTGGCAATTCTCGTTGAAGCTATGGGTCGCATTAACTTCGGTCGTGCCATCAAGGACTTCAAGGGTATCGTTGGCGATGTCGTCATCAACGCAGAAGCTGACGAATATGGCAACGAAGCAGCGTGGACGCTAAAGAAATGGACTATGACACCTATTTCTGATGACTATAATAAAGCAGTGAAGGCTTTCGATGCCAATATGATTCCGCTCAGCGATGGCTTTGCCAAACGAGAGAACGGTCGTGGCTACTACCGCGGCTACTTCAATCTGAAGAAGGTGGGCGACACGTTCCTCAACTTCGAGACGTGGGGCAAGGGACAGGTCTATGTGAACGGCCACGCCATGGGCCGCATCTGGTCCATTGGTCCGCAGCAGACGCTCTACGTGCCTGGCTGTTGGTTGAAGAAGGGGCAGAACGAGGTCATCGTCCTCGACGTCGTTGGCCCTCGTGAGCCCGTCGTCTGGGGACAGGCCGAACCCGAGCTGAACAAACTGCAACTGGAGAAGTCTAACAAGCACAACGCCATCGGCGACAAGCCCGACCTGAACAGCGCCACCCCCGTCACCGTGTCTGGCGGTTCTCCCGCCGGAGCCACCGCCGCCCCCGGCAATGGCTGGCAGACCTTCCGCTTCCAGGCCCCGCAGAAGGGCCGCTACCTCGCCATCGAGGTACTCTCCACCCAGAAGCAGGGCGACCGCGTGGCCATCGCCGAGCTCTACCTGCAGGGTCAGGACGGCAAGCGACTCTCGCGCGAGCCTTGGAAGACGAAGTATGCCAACAGCGAGGACGAGGCCGGCAACCACCTGGGCGACAAGGTCTTCGACCTGCAGGAGTCTACCTACTGGCAGACGGAAAAGGGTGCCGCTGCTCCACATCTGCTGGTCATCGACCTGGGTTCGGTACAGACCGTCACGGCCCTAGAGTACCTGCCACGTGCCGAACAGGGTGCCCCGGGCAGCATCAAGGACTTCAAGGTGTACCTCTACTAAGATTTTCACAACGGATTACACGTTATTTCTTTCGACCACGAATTTAACGAATTATACGAATTAATCTTTTTCGATTACGAATTAACCAATGATGGCTTCGCGTCAAATAATTTAATTCGTATAATTCGTTAAATTCGTGGTTTAAGAAAAAAGCAATTACAGGTCGAGGCAGTAGCCTACGGTGAGCTGTAGCACGCGGTTACGTTCGGGTATCACGTCGCCGTAGTGTGTCAGGTAGTTCAGACCGATGTTATAGCGCAGGTCGACACGTATGCGCTGTAACTCAAAGGCGACGGCCACAGGCAGCGACACGTCCCAACGGCGGTACCAGCTGGCATCGCCGGCGACATCGCTAGGTTCCCAATTGCCGTTGTACAGCTCCTCGGCCTCCACCTTCGTGTTGATGGCGTAGCCCACCTGTATGCCGCTGCGCAGCGACAGGCCGTTGCCCAGCCAGACGCCTACGGTCAGGGGCACGTTCAGATAGTCTATCGTCGTCTTCATATTGCGGAACTCCCCGGCATCACGGTAGCGCGAGCCCTGCTGCGAATAGAACAGGCCGGCATTGCAGCTCAGATAGTCGTTCAACTGGTATTCTGCCTCGGCACCGATGACGAGGCCCGTCTTGTTCGATGGCTTTTTCTTCACATTCTCTCCTATCCAGAGGTCCGGCTCGGTCACTTTGGCAAAGTTGAAACCTACTCGTGGCACCAGCGTCCACGACCCCGTCTCACCCTGTGCCCTGCCTGTCACGGCTGTAGCCAGCAAGGCCACAATCACAAGTGTTTTCTTCATGACAATCACATTATTTATAAGATTCTTCATGTCGTATATGTCTTAGTCGCTGCAAAGGTACATAATTATTCTGTTACTTTCAAAGGTTTCGCACATCAAATTTACTGCATGCTCGAAAAACACCTCAACACCTCACCAAACACCCCTGAAACCCCGATGTACAAAGGGTTTGCGCATGGTGAGGTGTTGCTCCAACACCTCACCAAACACCTCACCAACACCTCACTAAACACCTCACCAATACCTCACCAACACTTCCACTTTAGAGCTGCTGACGCGTCCTCCGACGAAGTAGTTAAAACCCTCCAACGATGTAGCACATTCTCTCCGACGAAGAAGCACATTCTCTCCGACGAAGTAGCACACTCTCTCAAAAGGGTAATTTGATGATGCCAGAAATCTTTAATCTTTAGATTTATCAGAGTGAGGTGTATGGTGAGGTGTATGGTGAGGTGTATGGTGAGGTGTTTGAGCAACACCTCACCATCATTTTTGCCCTGTACATCGGCATTTCAGGCAATTTGGTGAGGTGTTGAGGTGTTTTTTAGCTTAGAAACGAATTTAACTAATTGCAATTAATTTGGACCACAAATTGTTTTGCTTAAGTATATGCGGACACGACAAGAATTTATAGACATCCTTAAGAGTCATGCTGATGTGCTAAAGTCGAAATATGATATTAGCTACATGAGACTCTTTGGCTCTGTAGCCAAGGACGAACATCATGCCGGAAGTGATGTTGACCTTTTTGTAGTCATGCCTCCCAAAGCTTATACCTTATGTGCTGCAGCCGACTATCTGGAGTCAATACTTGGAACGAACGTTGACTTAATTCGAAAACATAGCAATATGCGTCCTTTTTTCTTGAATCAAATTGATAAGTATGGAGTCGATATCTTTGGAGAAGCGTGAGGTTGTACTTGATATCCTTTATCAGATAAAAGCTTCTATAGAAAATCTGATGAGATGGAATCAAGGTATTACAGATATGAATTAGCTACTTCTTTCGCAAGTGGTGTGCAAGATCTGGCAGGCAACTGCATGACCATTATGGCGATTGGCGAAGGATTCAGGAAGATTGATAAAATAACAGAAGGTAAGTTTCTTGCTCTTCGTCCCGAAATTCCTTGGCATCAAGTATTCGGTCTGAGGAATAGAATTGCCCATGGTTATTTTGACATTGATGTTGACATTATATCAGAGGTCGTAAACGATGACCTGCTGCCTTTGCTGAGTGCTACATCTTTCTTTATCGACTATTGCAAATAAGTCGTAAGGATTACTTGGCACGTAGTTCCCGATCACATTTAACTCCGTAAGGCTGCCCTGTTACAGACACGTACTCCTTTCATATAACAATCAGGCAGATTACATTCTCTGCCCTATGCCTTTGTTGTGATCAGTAGCTCCGTCCCCTCTGATCCATGCCGACCTATCCTGCCTTACTCCCAAATATTTTTCCACGATTATCAAACAGCAAACAGGCATCAATGCCAGCGACTGGATCAGCAACTATGTCATGATTCAGGCCAAGGCCTTGCTTCGCCATCAGCAACAGCTGACCGTGCAACAGATAGCCCTCCGCCTCGGATTCCCTGACCAGGCCGCCTTCAGCCGCTACTTCAAGGCTAACGAAGGTGTCTCGCCCACGGAATTCAGGGAAAAATAAAAAAAGGGGGTAGTTGAAAAGTCAGACTTCATCCCTTTCGCACAGCTCCGCGCAGAGAAGAAAGCATTTTGTCGGCCACACAGTCCAGCAGGGAGTTGACCTTCGAGCTGTCGTCGAGTGCTGCCGTGGCGCCCAGCAGAGCTCCGGTGGTGTGTATCATCGGGGACGGAGCTACTGATCACATTTTTCAGGTTTGTATTAAAAGATAGAGAGGATGCACCGTTGGGCGCATCCTCCTCGTGTTTGTTTGAAATGGATACCTATGACTATCCTCGTGATCACCTCGTAAATCCGCATATGCATGAAGTTCAAAGGCAACCGGGGCTATATCAGGCTCTGAAACAGGCAGGATTGTATCATCAAATATGCTGTCTGATGGTCTGAGGGAGGCTGAATCGGGTTCTGTGCAATGATAGAAGCCGAAGGGTAAAATCCTTAAATCCCAGATTCCTTAGAATAATTAGAGAGAGGAAAAAACTTTGTTTGGAAAGCGTTTCCACCGATACATTGATAAATTTCTTAAGAAAGTGTAGGGAGTCTCGCAGATTTTTAATACCTTTGCAGCGGAAATCAATACAAAAACAGTTTTCAAGGATGACAATAATTAATAATAAGGTGTTCCGGCATGTGCTGCCCCTGCAGATACGATTCAATGATGTTGACAAGTTCGGTCATGTCAACAATACGGTCTATTTCCAGTTCTACGACACGGCCAAGACCGACTATTTCGCTACCGTCTGTCCGGATGTAGACTGGGAGGATGTGGCTATCGTTGTGGTGAAAATCGAGGCTGAGTTCCTGGGACAGATCAAGAACGGCACTACCATTGCCGGTCGTACACGTGTAACCAGGATAGGCCGTACGAGTTTCGAACTGGAACAGGAGGTCTTTGATACCCAGACACAAGAGGTGAAGAGCCGCTGTCTGTCGGTGATGGTGCTGTATGACCTCGCCCGACAGCAGTCTATGCCATTCCCCGATGCGTGGCGACAGGCTATCAGCCGCTACGACGGTTTGTCACAATAGAAAAAATAGCGTTTCCTTCTTAATCTATTTCCTCGTCGGCCTCGTATCCACCCATTTCGCGGATAGCATTTTTCAGCATCGTGTATTGCTGATAGAGGTTGTTGACGGGCTCCTCGCCCTGCGTGTAGTCGTGCATGGGCGACTTCAGGAAGAAGGAGAGGAATCGCTGCGTGCCATAGCGGCCGGCACGTGCAGCCAGGTCGCTGAGCAGGCAGAGGTCGAGACAGAGGGGCGCAGCCAGGATGGAGTCGCGGCAGAGGAAATTGATCTTGATCTGCATGGGGTAGCCCAGCCATCCGAAGATGTCGATGTTGTCCCATCCCTCCTTGTTGTCGTTGCGCGGTGGATAGTAGTTGATGCGCACCTTGTGGTAGTACTGCGTGTCCTCGTCGTTGCCGTGGCCGTAGAGGTCGGGCTGCCAGTCGGGCTTCAGTATGGTCTCCAGCGTAGAGAGCTTGCTGACCTCCTTGGTGCGGAAGTTGGCGGGCTCGTCGAGCACCAGACCGTCGCGGTTGCCCAGGATATTGGTGGAGAACCATCCGTTGAGTCCCAATGAGCGTACGCCGATGATAGGTGCAAAGCCGCTCTTCACCAGCGTCTGTCCGGTCTTGAAGTCCTTGCCGGCTATCGGCATCCTGGTCTTCTCGGCCAGCTGCCACATGGCAGGAATGTCTACCGTCGTATTGGGCGCTCCCATGATGAATGGGGCACCCTCGCTGAGGGCAGCATAGGCATAGCATATAGAAGGGGCTATATGTTCGCGGTCGTCAGCCTTCATGGCTGCCTCGAGGTCCTCCAGACGATAGTGTACCTGTTCGCAGACAGGGACATAGATTTCGGTAGATGCAGCCCAGAGCACGACGACCCGTGCTACCTGCTTCTCATGTTTGAAACGACGTATGTCCTCACGCAGCATCTCCACCATCTCCCAGCGCGTAGGCATGGCGCAGCCTTCGCCGGCGGTCTTCACGTTGTCGCCGTCCAGTCGCTTGGCATAGTTCTTGTCGAAGGCGGCGGCCATGGGCACTATCTGCTCCAGTTCGTCGCGCACCAGGTTGATGTCCTTCTCCTTGAGCACCTCGGCATACATGGCAGCCTGATAGGCATTCTGCGGATAGACGTCCCAGCAGCCGAACATGATGTCGTCCATACTTGCCAGTGGCACTATCTCGCCCACGTGCAGATAGCGCTTGTCGTCGCCGCGTCCCACGCGCACCTTGTCGTACTGAGTGAATGAACCCACAGGCTTGCCCAGCCCTTTGCGTGCCAGTAATACACCTGTCATGAACGTGGTTGAGACGGCTCCGCAGCCTACAACCAGAATGCCCAGCTTGCCTGAGGCTTGTTCTACATTGTTCTGTTTCATTTGTTTTTTCAGTTAAGTTTATATAATCATTATTGGTTTAGTGCCTGCAAAGGTAATCATTATATCCGAAACCGCGACAACCTGTAGCCTTAATTATCGTGAAAATACCCCTTTTTTTTCGTTTTTGCAGCTAAACTTTTCGAATCATTCGAAAGAAGATATGAATGATGACGATACTGACCCCACCCCTGCCCCTCCCCTACAGGGGAGGGGAGTACCTGCGGATAGCATGGCGTAGCAGCTCCCCTCCCTTGTAGGGGAGGGGCAGGGGTGGGGTCACTAACTAAACAGGGGTGGGGTCACTTACTTAAAAGAAGCGAAATCAATTTTTTTAGTTGCACTGATGGCACTGATGACTCAATACGTAAAACGCTGATAGTGAATGGCGTATTCGCTGTCAGCGAATGGGCTGATCACTCCGCCGAGGTTGTAACGCTGTAACGCATGTAGTCAACGGGTGCAATTTTTCGCCCGTTGTCTTTTCCCAGAAAAAAAACGCTCCCCTGACGGTTGCAGGGGAGCGGTTCGGTTTTCAGGTATCAGGTATATTAGGAAGTATTTAAAATAGTGAATTTCTGTGTTACACGAAGCTGATGACCCCCTGCTGGGCCTCGGGCTGCTGAGGCTCGGGCTGCTGCACGGCCGGATTCTGGTTGCCAATGCTGGCCAGAATCTCGCGGGTGCGCTTGTAGGTGGGCGTCTGCTCAACGGCCGAGATGATGTCGTCGTTGTCCAGGTCTTCGGGGTTGAAGATGTAGATGTTGGGACGGCGCTTGTAGCGCTTGGCGGTGTCGCCCTCCTTGTAGTAGTGTATGCGCCGCTCCTCGCGCTTGGCGGCCTTCTCCTGCTCCTCGGCGCGCTTGTTGGCATCCTCGCGTGTCTGCTGTTTGAGCATGCGCTCCTCCATGCCGTCCACGTTCTGCATGCCGAAGCCCGTGGCCAGGATGGTGACCTTGACGCGCTTGCCCAGCTCGGGATCGACGGCTACGCCCCACTTGAACACGAAGTCGGAGCCGAAGCGGTCCATGAACTCGTGTACGTAGTTCATCTCTTCCATCATGAAGTTGTCCTTTGAGTCCTTCTGGTGCGAGAACGAGATGTTGAGCAGAATCTTCTTGGAGTTGAAGATGTCGTTGTCGTTGAGCAGGGGTGAGTTGAGTGCATCGTCGATGGCCTTCTTGACGCGGTCCTCGCCTTCGCCATAGCCCGTGGACATGATGGCGACGCCACCATCCTGAAGCACGGTCCTCACGTCGTTGAAGTCGAGGTTCATCGTTCCGTGGAGGGTGATGATCTCGGCTATAGACTTGGCAGCCACCGACAGGGTGTCGTCGGCCTTGCCAAAAGCGTCGAGGAAGGAGAGGTCAGGATAGATCTCGCGCAGACGTTCGTTGTTGATGACGAGGAGCGCGTCGACGTGCTTCGACATCTCCTCGACACCGTCAAGGGCCTGGTCAATCTTACGGTTGCCCTCGAAACGGAAGGGGATGGTGACGATACCTACGGTGAGGATGTCCATCTCCTTGCTGACGCGGGCGATGACGGGAGCGGCACCAGTACCTGTGCCACCACCCATACCGGCGGTGATGAAGGCCATGCGCGTGCCGTCGTTCAGCATGTTTCGTATGGCTTCGATGCTCTCTTCAGCGGCAGCCTTCGCTTTCTCAGGACGGTTGCCGGCACCGAGGCCTTCGCTGCCCAGCTGCAGTTTGACGGGCACGGGCGAGTCGTTGAGCGCCTGGTTGTCGGTGTTACACACTACGAAGGTCACGTCGTGGATGCCTTCCTTGTACATGTGGTTGACAGCATTGCCACCGCCGCCACCTACGCCGATGACCTTGATGATGCTGTGCTTCTCTTCGGGAATGCCGAAGTCGAGTATTTCGTTGTTGGAATTATAGTCTGCCATGAAGCTTTGTATTTTGAATTTTGAATTTTGTAATTTGAATTTTGAGCATT
>JAFUSV010000138.1 GCA_017467565.1 Prevotella sp. | reverse complement strand
TGAAGTTTGAAGTTTGAAGTTTTTCGCAGGCACTCCACATTTCCATGTAAGGACTAAGGGCTGCCCGCAGACACTCCCCTCCCATGTAGGGGAGGGGTAGGGGTGGGGTCAGTACCTTCCCCCTTTTGCTTGTCTCGTGTGAAGGATTAGAAGTCAGTCACCCCACCCCTGCCCCATTCCCGAGCGAGGCTCGCCTACCCGTAGCCTTTCCCCTACATGGGAGGGGAGCTGCTTATGTTTGAAGTTTGATGTTTGAAATTTCAAACTTCAAACTTCAAACTTCAAAAAGAAAAAGCGGTAACTCCCTCGGGGGAAGTCACCGCTTTACTTTTTCTTTACAAATTAGGACTTAGTTCAGAGCGTCGGCAAGCTCGGCACCAGCCTTGAACTTAGCAACCTTCTTAGCAGCAATCTTAATCTTTGCCTTGGTAGCGGGGTTGATACCCTCACGAGCGGGGCGCTCGTTGACGCTGAATGTACCGAAACCGACGAGGGCAATCTTGTCACCTGCGATCAGGGCGTTCTTAACTGCTACAACGGCTGCATCGAGAGCCTTCTTTGCATCTGCCTTTGAGAGACCAGCACCAGCTGCAATCTTCTCAACCAATTCTGTCTTGTTCATAAATTGAGTTAATTTTAAAGTGAAAAAAATGTTTTGTTACAAAATTCTACCGCAAATATAAGACAAAGTATTCAGAAAACAAACAAAATTTCAGAAAAAATGAGATTTTTCATCAAAAATAGTTGTATATGACCCTTTTTTTCATCAAAAAACAGATATTTTTCGTAATTTTGCACCCACAAAGCATAAATTGTAAATAGTAAATCGTCAAATCGTAAATATATAAAGATGTTTCGAAACATACCTACCGTTACAAAGAACTTGTTGCTTGTCAACATTTTAGTCTTTCTGGCTGCACTCATCCTGAGTCAGCAGGGCATCAGCCTGGAGCAATGGGGTGGCCTGTACTACTTCAAGGCCGAGGAGTTCCATGTCTATCAGTTTGTTACCTACATGTTTCTGCATGGCGGTTTTGCCCATTTGTTCTTCAATATGTTCGCACTCTGGATGTTTGGTTGCGTGATAGAACGAGTGTGGGGTCCGAAGCGTTTCATTTTTTATTACATTATCTGCGGCGTGGGAGCCGGTCTCTGCCAGGAGATCGTGCAGTTCTTCAACTATGGCGACCTGCCTGTGCCCAGCATTACCATCGGTGCGTCGGGTGCCGTCTATGCCATTCTGCTGGCCTTCGGTATGACGTTCCCCGAGGAGCGTATCTTCATCTTCCCGCTGCCAGTACCCATCAAGGCCAAGTGGTTTGTGTGCATCTATGCTGCTATCGAGTTGCTGTCGGCCATGTCGTCGTCAGCCGACGGTGTGGCTCATATCGCCCATCTGGGTGGCATGCTCTTCGGCTTCTTGCTGATACGCTATTGGCGCAAGCACCCGTACAGCGGGGCCAACTGGGGTGCTGCCGGCAATATCTTCGGAAACATGAAGCAGCGCTTCGAGCAGCATAAGCCCACGGGGCGTCAAGGCAGCAGCTACACCTCCACGACGACCCGCGAGACCGACATGGAGTACAATGCCCGCAAGAAGGCTCGACAGGACGAGATAGACAAGATACTGGACAAGATACGCAAGAGCGGCTACGACAGTCTGACCAAGGACGAGAAGCAGCGTCTGTTTGACGCCAGTCACGAGCGGTAGGCCGTCCTCCTCAAGTCCTTATTTCTATATTTGTAGGAGAATATGTTGAAGAATATATTGATGCACGTCTTTACCGGTGCCAGCGTGGCAGTTGCGGTGATGCTCATCCTGGTGGGTTACAGCGACCGCATCAACCCCGTCAGTCACCCCGTGTTGGCTTGCATAGGCATGACGCTGCCTTTCTTCATCATCATCAACCTGCTGTTCCTTGTGGCATGGGTGCTCATTAAGTGGAAACGCCTGTGGATACCGCTGCTGGGGTTCATCGTTGCCTATGGTCCCGTGCACACCTACTTCCCGCTTCACGGCTCGTCGAAGGTGCCCGAGGGGAGCATCAAGGTGATGTCGTACAATGTATGCGGCTACCAGGGCAACAAGGACTACGGCAACTGCTTTGACAGCATATACAACTACCTGAAGCGCGAGAAACCCCATATCGTATGCCTGCAGGAGGATATGTTGCAGAACACGCCCACCATGGAGCGGCTGGCCGAGCTCTTCCCCTTCAACGATACCGTGCATGTGAACCACAAGGAGGGCTACACCAACGTGCTTGGCATTCACACCCGCTACCCCATCATCAGGAAAGAGCGTATAGAGTATAAGTCGGATGCCAACGGCTCCGTGGCTTTCTTCCTGAAAGTGGGTAAGCGCGAGGTCATCGTGGTCAACAACCACTTGGAGAGCTTTCACCTGAACCCCAACGACCGGGAGAAATACAAGAACATACTGAAGGGCGAGATAGGAGGCAAGGCTATGGAGGACGGTACGCGCACGCTCATCAAAAAGGTGAGCGACGCCATGGCTCTGCGTGCCCCGCAGGCCGATGCCGTGCACAAATACGTTGAGGCTCACAAGGGCTATCCGCTCATTGTATGCGGCGATTTCAACGACACCCCCATCTCGTATGTGCGACATACCATCGCTCAGAACTTGACAGACTGCTACGTCGAGACAGGCACGGGCGCTGGCATCTCGTATAATCAGAAGGGTTTCAGCTTCCGTATCGACCAGATGATGTGCTCCAGCCACTTCCAGCCATCCCGCTGCGAAGTAGACGATGCTATCAAGGCCAGCGACCACTATCCCGTCAAATGCTGGATGATGCTCGACGGACACTTTCAGAAATGAGAAGTGGGAAGTGAAAAGTGATAAGTGGGAAGTGTTATGATGTGATGTAATGATTTCGGAAATGATTTGAGGGGAGGATGTGCTCTTAGGCTGGGTAAAAACAATACTTCCGTCAACAGGCCATGTGCGGCAGTAAACTATAAAAAGTGACACAAAAACACCCTTTTTCTGCCATAAAACGTGGATAAAACTTAAAAAATGAAGGAAAAATGGCTGAAAATTTTCTCTAGTGTAAAAAAATCACTATATTTGCAAGCTAAAATGCGCGTAATATATAATAAATAACATAATAATTAAAATGCAAAACAAAGGAATTGTAAAGTTTATTGCAGTAGCGCTCGTACTGATCTGCTGCTTTTATCTTTCCTTCTCGTTTGTCACTCGCTATCACGAGAACAAGATAGCTGACCTCGAGAAGACGAATCCACAGCTGGCCAAAGAGTACAAGGACTCTGTGGAAACTAATAGTGTATGGTTCTGGGTCTACAACCTGAAGGACTGCCGCGAGATGGAAATAGGCCTCGGCCTTGACCTGAAAGGCGGTATGAACGTTATCCTGGAAGTGTCGGAGCCCGACATCATCGATGTGCTGGCCGACCACAAGCAGGATCCCGCTTTCCGTAAGTCGCTCAGCGAGGCACGTGTGGAGAACGAAGGCAAGGGCAACGACTTTGTCGATGTCTTCGTGGAGAAATGGAACAAGAATGCCGGCGGACGCCGCCTGGCCGAGATCTTTGCTACGCAGAAGATGCGTGACAAGGTGAACACCAAGAGCTCGGACAGCGAGGTCGTCAGTGCACTGAAGGCTGAGGTGAAGTCGGCTATCGACAATGCCGAGAACATCGTACGCAACCGTGTCGATAAGTTCGGTGTCGTACAGCCCAACATCCAGCGCCTGGAAGGTCAGTCGCGCATCATGGTCGAAATGCCTGGTGTGAAGGATAAGGACCGTGTGTTGAAGCTGCTGGCCGGTAGTGCTAACCTGGAGTTCTGGGAGTGCTACAATGCCAACGAGGTGGGCGGTTACATCCAGAACCTGATGATGGCCTATGTCAACGACCAGGCTGCTCAGGCAGCCCCCGCTGCTGAACAGCAGGCAGAGGCTGCACAGCCCGAGGAGAACGCTGAGACTCAGGAGAACACCGAGGCCCAGGAGAACGCTGAGGCCGTGGCTGAGGAGAAGACCGACTCCAGCGAGGTGAAGGACGAGGTGGTAGACCTCAACAAGGAGATAGCCGGTGAGGCTGCCAAGGATGAAACCGCCGCTGCCGCCACAGGCTCGAAGGCTCCCGCCCTCTACCTGCACCATGAGGCTACAGCCGTCATCGGTTACGCCAGCGTCCACGATACAGCTGCCATCAACAAGATGTTCCGTTCGGAGATGGCCAAGCGCATCATCCCCGAGGATGCTCGCATGCTGTGGGGTGCCAAGGCTGCCGATCCCCGTTACTATCCTAACGTCAAGGGTGAGGTGTTCCAACTCTATGCCATCAAGTTGCCCGATGCAACAGGTCGTCCCCGTCTGGAGGGTGACGTGATCACCAGCGCTACCGACGGATTCGAGAACAGTAAGCCTATCGTGTCGATGCAGATGAATACCGAGGGTACTCGTATCTGGGCCGACATGACCAAGAAGAACCTGCACCGCTGCATCGCCGTCGTGCTGGATGACGTGGTCTACACTGCTCCTACCATCCAGAGCGAAATCAACGGCGGACAGTCGCAGATATCTGGTAACTTCACCATCGAGGAGACCAAGGACTTGGCCAACACGCTGAACTCTGGTAAGATGCCTGCTCCTACGCGCGTCATCTCTTATCAGATGGTAGGTCCCTCACTCGGACAGCAGTCCATCCAGCAGGGTATCACCTCGTTCATCGTGGCATTCATCCTGCTGATGTGCGTCATGGTGCTGCTCTACAACTTCATTCCCGGTATGCTGGCCAACATGGCCCTGCTGTTCAACCTCTTCTTCACGCTGGGTATCCTGGCTTCGTTCCAGGCCGCTCTGACCATGCCTGGTATCGCCGGTATCGTGCTGACGCTGGGTACGGCTGTCGACGCCAACGTGCTGATCTACGAACGTACCAAGGAGGAGCTGCGCCGCGGACTGGTCATCAAGGAGGCTCTCAACAAGGGTTACTCTAACGCCTTCTCGGCCATCTTCGACTCTAACTTGACATCACTGATCACGGGTATCATCCTCAACGTCTTCGGTACAGGTCCTATCCGCGGTTTCGCCACGACGCTGATCATCGGTATCTGCGTATCGTTCTTCACGGCTGTGTTTATGACACGTCTCATCTACGATCATCAGATGAAGAAGGATCGCTGGAAGAACCTCACCTTCACCACGCCGTTCTCTAAGAACCTCATGCAGAACACGAAGTTCAACTTCATGGGTAAGTACAAGGTGTCTTATTGCATCTGGGGTATTGCAGCACTCATCTTCTGCGCCAGCTTCTTCATGCGTGGCCTCAGCCGCAGCATCGACTTCACCGGTGGTCGTAACTACATCGTGAAGCTCGACAAGAACGTACCCGTCGAGGATGTCCGCTCGGTACTGAAGGGTGCCTTCGTCAACGACGAGGAGAGCAGCGCCAACAAGGGCAAGGAGGCTAACACCAGCGTCATCGCCCTGGGCGACGAGAACACCGTGCGTGTGTCTACCAACTGGAACATCGAGGCCAGCAATACTGAGGTCGACGAGCGTGCCGAGGATATCCTCTACAGCAAGTTCAAGGAGGCAGGCTTCATCACAAAGGCCACACTGGAGCAGTTCAAGGTGCCCGAGGACAGCTCGAAGGTAGCTACCATCGTCAGCGCCATGAAGGTAGGTCCTTCTATGGCTAAGACCATCACCCGTGGTGCCTTCATCAGCGTCATCATCGCTCTGATAGCCATCTTCCTCTACATCCTGCTGCGTTTCCGCAATGTCGCCTTCTCGGTGGGTTCTATCGTAGCTCTGTTCTTCGACGCCCTTGTGGTGCTCGGCTTCTTCAGCCTGCTGCACGGCTGGGTACCCATGTCGCTCGAGATCGACCAGACGTTCATCGGTGCTATCCTGACGGTGATAGGTTACTCTATTAACGATAAGGTGGTGGTCTTCGACCGTATCCGTGAGAACATCGGACTCTATGCCAAGCGCGACCGCCGTCAGCTGTTCAACGACTCGCTGAACCAGACGCTGGCCCGTACCATCAACACCTCGGTGACGACGCTCGTCGTGCTGCTCACCATCTTCTTCCTGGGTGGCGACAGCATCCGTCCGTTCTCGTTCGCTATGATCCTGGGTGTCATCTTCGGTACACTGTCGTCTATCTTCATCGCTGCTCCTACCGCTTACCTCATCATGACACGCGGCAAGAAGCACGAGGTTGAGCAGAAGAAGTAATTCACTGCTATAATAAAGAAAGGTACGCATGCGCACACATGCGTACCTTTTCTTCTTTAAACTGACAACTCCTCGTGAGTTGAATATTTCTCTCTAACCCCATCGCTCACGTTCACTGTCATGCCCTCCCTGGCGAGTGGAGGCTTAAGGCGAAAAGTCCGGCTGTGTTGTGTGTGATACAAAAAAACAACAACAATGCAAAAACATTTTCTGATAGCGCTGGCCCTCTCGGGCTTAGTGCTGCAAGGCAGTGCACAGACGGATTCGCTGGCCCTGCAGGAGGTGGTAGTCACGGGTACCCGTCATGCCACCGAAGTGAGTCGTTTGCCCATGAACGTGACGGTCGTCTCGCGTGAGCAGCTGACGGGGAATTTCCAACAGAGCATCCTGCCCACGCTGACGCAGGAGGTGCCCGGACTGTTCATCAACAGTCGTGGCGTCATGGGCTATGGCGTCAGTGGCGGAGGCAGTGGCTCGTTCAATCTCCGCGGCCTCTCAGGCGGCTCCCGGGTGCTGGTGCTCATCGACGGGCATCCGCAGTATGCCAACATCTTCGACCATCCCATCGGCGATGCCTACCAGACGATGATGGCCGAACGTGTGGAGGTCGTCAGCGGTCCCTCGTCCGTACTCTACGGTTCCAATGCCATGGGTGGCGTGGTGAATATCGTCACACGCAAGATGCACGAGGACGGCGTGCGTAACTCCATCAACGTGGGTGCTGGCAGCTATGGCTCCATACAGGCTGAAGTCAGCAACCAGATACGGCAGGGACGCTTCAGCAGCACAGCTGCTGCCCAGTACAGCCGTTCGGACAATCACCGTCCCCGCATGGGCTTCGAGCAGTATGGCGGCTATCTGAACCTGGGTTATGACATCAACGAGAACTTCATAGCCCGTCTGTCTGCCGACGTGACTCATTTCAATGCCTCTCACCCAGGGACGGTAAGCAGTCCACTGTACGAGGCCGACCAGTACATCACGCGTGGTGTGGTCAATGCTTCTGTCAGCAACCATTTCGACGGTCTCGACGGAACGCTGATGGTCTACTCCAACTTTGGGCGCCATAAGATTAATGACGGCTACGGTCCGATGAAGAACAACAACACGCCACAGGCCAACCTCTTCCGCTCGAAGGATGCGCTGACTGGCGTCTCCTTCTTCGAGACGGCCCAGCTCTTCGAGGGCAACCACACCACCATTGGTGCCGACTATCAGCATATATACGGCTATGCCTATAACACCAGTCGTGCCGACGGCTCCGTGCTACCCACCAACTACAAGGCAGGCACAGGCACGAGTCATCGCAACGAGTGGGCTGCCTATGTAGATTTCCGTCAGGACGTGCTGGAGTGGCTCACCATCGATGCCGGCCTGCGTTACGACTGGCAGAATGTGTCGGGAGGCGAGTGGGTGCCCCAGTTCGGCATCGTGGCACGTCCTGTCAGCGACGGCGTGCTGAAACTCACTGCAGCCAAGGGCTTCCGCAATCCCTCGATGATGGAACTCTATTTCTATGGCACCAACGGCAACGAGGCGCTGCAGGCCGAGCGGCTGTGGAACTACGAGCTGTCGTGGCAGCAGACGCTGGGCCGCTTCTCCTACAAAACCAACATCTTCTACCTGAAGGCCGACAACCTGGTGGGTACGGGCGTGAAGCCCGATGGCGTCGTAGGGCGTATCAATACCGGCTCGTTCGAGAATGCGGGCTACGAGCTGCAGGCCAGCTACCGTGTCAATCGCCATTTCACGGTGCATGCCAACCGCAGCTATATCCATCAGCAGGAGGGGCGCGAGCAGCCGGGCACCCCTGAGTATGTCGACTACTTAGGCATACGCTGGCAGCAGGGACCCTTCGCCGTCCATGCCGGCACCCAGCACGTGAGCAACTACTATACGGGCAGCGCCACGGCACCTTATCAGACGTTCACCCTCGTCAATGCCTCGCTGGCCTACAGCCCGCTGTCCTCACTCAAGCTGTGGGTGCGTGGCGAGAACCTCATGCGTCAGCATTACGAACTCTTAGACGGCTACCCCATGCCCCTGGCCACCTTCATGGCAGGTGTCAACGTAGATTTCTGATTACCAAAATCATTTCATACAGATGAAGAAAATATTGACCAGCTTACTGACCGCCTTGGGACTGACATCGGCATGCGGTCAGAATAACTTTGATAATGTCGATGTGAATGCATTCGCCGACCTGATGACCGAGCCCGGCGTCATAGTGCTCGACGTAAGGACTGCCGAGGAGTACAAGGAGGGTCATATCGAGGGCGCGTTGAATATCGACGTGCGACAAGGCGATTTCCTGCAGAAGGCAAAGGCTGCACTCCCCGTGGAGCGGAGCGTGGCCGTCTATTGCCGAAGCGGCCGTCGCTCAGCCGATGCCTCCCGCCAGTTGGCTGCCGCAGGCTATCGGTGCTTCAACCTCAGTGGAGGCATCATGGCATGGAAGTCTGCCGGCATGCCGGTGACCACCGACACCTACGAGGTAGACGTGTTCCGTACCAAGAGCGGAAAGACCGTCAGGATACATGCGCTCGTTCATGCCAGCATCCGCATAGAGTATGACGGGAGAGAGATCATGATAGACCCCGTGAGCAAGTTGGGTGACAGGACCATCAGCTATGCCTCCATGCCCAAGGCCGACTATATCCTTGTGACCCATGAGCATTTCGACCACTTCGACCAGGAGGCTATCAAGACGCTGACAGCCGAGACGACCCGCTTCATTACCAACAAGCGCTGTGCCGACATGTATGGCTCTGGCGAGGTGATGGCCAATGGCGACAGACGTCAGGTGGCTGACGACTTCACCATCGAGGCCGTTGCTGCCTACAATACTACTGAAGGTCACCTGCAGTTCCACCCCAAGGGTAGGGACAACGGCTACATCCTGACCCTCGACGGTCTGCGCATCTATGTGGCTGGCGACACAGAGGACATCCCCGAGATGGCCGACATCAAGGACATCGACATCGCGTTCCTGCCTTGCAATCAGCCCTACACGATGACCATCGACCAGCTGGTGAAGGCCGCCAGGACAGTGCGCCCCCGGGTCTTGTTCCCCTATCACTACGGTCAGACGGACGTCAGCACCCTTCCCTCACAGCTCCAAGCCGATGGCATCGACGTGAGAATCAGGCACTACGAATGACCATGTAAGCTGTCTGCGTCCCTCAGAAGAACATATCGGGTTGTTCACATAAAATGTTCCATTTGTCCCTATTGTCCTTGCGAGAACGTTTTTAGCGAAAAAAACGATGTCTGAATATCGGGCATAATGTTTAATTTTGCAGCCGATTTTCAAAAAGGGACGTTAATGGTAGACGCAGATGCACTGATAGCAGGGCTTGAACCTACACTGATAATAAAGGACGAGGTGATGTATGTCGACAACCTGAACGAGGTTGGGCGACTGATAGTGGGTGTCCCTTTGCAAACCCACTACAACGCATTCATCTTCTGTAGGCGCGGACGTCTGTATCTCGAATTGGGTGGCAACCAGACGGTACATGTAGCCGAGGGGCAGATGCTGATAGTGCCCACAAAGATGCTGATGCAGCCCATGATGGTCAGCACGGACATTGACGCAGTCGCGCTTTTGGTGAGTGAAAGAGTGCAGAAGTCTATATTGGGCAAGCAGTTGGATATTTGGAATCGTGCCATGTATCTGCATGAGACCCACGTGATAGACACCCGGCGATGGTCGGAAGCCCTGCATAATCAGGCTCAGAACGTGTTCAAAGGCGAACAGCTGACATTCCGTAACGAATTTGTGCTGTCATTTCTTCGCATCTTCATGCTTATAGTGTGCGAAGAGCTGTCGCGCAAGGAGAAACTGCTTGCTCCACTCGATGTTTCCTCTTCCGACAGAGAGAAGTTGCTCTTCAACCAATTTCTGGACTTGCTGCATGTAGAGCAGATCAAGCGGCGTAAGGTAGGCTACTATTCAGCGAAATTGTATGTTACGCCTAAATATCTGTCTAAGGTATGCAGCAAAGTGAGTGGTAAGACGCCTATGCGCTGGATTACCGAGGCTGTGATGAGCGACTGTTACCAGTTGCTTCGCGATACGCAACTGACGGTAAAGGAGATATCCAATCGCTTGGGATTCCCTAATTCCTCATTTTTCGGTCAGTACTTCCGGGAGCAGGCCGGCATTACTCCGATAGAGTATCGTAGCAAGTATAGAAAGGAGTTCTGAAGCATGGGGAAAGTCTGCGTTGTAAAGGTAAGAAGTAAGAAAGAGATGGATGATTTCATCCAGCTTCCTTATAGTATATATAAAGGATGCCGACAGTATGTTCCTGAGTTGGAGAGCGACATCCGCAACCTGCTTGATGAGAAAAAGAATCCGGCTTTCAGCTTCTCACACATCCAACCGTTTGTGGCATATAGGAACGAAGTGCCATTAGGCCGCATCGTGGGTATCATCAATCGCAAGGCCAACGAGCGCTGGCAGACGAGAAATGTGCGTTTCTCGCTCATCGAGTTTATCGACGATGCCGATGTGTCAACCGCCTTGATCGATGCCGTCGTCCGCTGGGGACAGGCATTGGGCATGGACACCATAGAGGGACCAATGGGTATTACAGACTTCGACAAGGAGGGTATGCTCATAGAGGACTATCATCTGATGGGCACCATGAACACTATCTACAACTATGACTATTATCCCAGGCACATGGAGGCAATGGGCTTTCAGAAGGAGGTAGACTGGTTGCAGATACGTGTCGCCATTCCTAGCGAGGTGCCTCTGCGGTATGCCAGGACAGCCCAATATGTCAGGGAGCAGATGGGGCTGAAGGTCATCAAGGTGACCAACAAGGATATCACCGTGGGTGGGTATGGCCGTAAAGTGTTTGACCTCCTCAATATAGCCTACCGGCCGCTCTTTGGGTTCTCGGAACTATCGCAAGGACAAGTAGATGATTTCATTAACAAATATTTACGTCTCATAGACAAGCAGTTGCTGCCTATCGTGGTCAATGACTGTGGCGACGTCGTAGGCGTTGCCATCACGATGGGCTGTCTGTCAAGAGCCATGCAGAAGGCCAGGGGTCGCTTGTGGCCCTTCGGCTGGTGGCATCTGCTCAAGGCCATGAAGTGGCACCGCGAGGATAGTGCGGAGATGCTGCTTGTGGCTGTTCATCCCGACTATCAGGGCATGGGTGTCAATGCTTTGTTTTTCGATGACCTGATACCCATATACAATAAATACGGGTTCCGATGGGCCGAGACGGGGCCGCAGTTAGAGAGCAACGTGCGTGAACTGTCACAGTGGAAGGCCCTGAAGCCGGAATTCGTGAAGCGTAGGAGATGTTATAAGAAAATGATAAATGATAATAAATAATTATGGAAAGACGAGTAGTAATAACAGGTATGGGTATCTGGTCGTGCATCGGGACATCGCTCGACGAGGTGCGCCAGTCCCTGTTCGAAGGGCGCAGCGGCATCATTTTCAGCCAAGAGCGCAAGGATGCAGGTTTCCGGTCGCCTATCTGCGGCAATGTGCCCCGTCCCGACCTGAAGAAATTGCTTAGCCGCAATGTCAGGCAGATGATGCCCGAAGAGGCACAGTATGCTTATATGGCTACCGTACAGGCCTTGGGGCAGGCACGGTTAAGTCAAGACTATATAGACAGTCATGAGGTAGGAGTCATCTACGGTAATGACTCTGTAGCAGAGTCGACCATGGTGGCTATGGACAAGTTCCGCCAGGCAGGCTCTACGGCAGCCTGTGGCTCGGGTGCTATCTTCCAGTCGATGAACTCGACTGTGACGATGAACCTGGCTACGCTGTTCCATCTGAAGGGCATCAACCTGACAGCCTCGGCTGCCTGTGCCAGTGGCTCACAGTCGCTGGGTCTGGGCTTCCTGCTGATCAGGAACGGCCTGCAGGACTGCATAGTCTGCGGCGGTGCCGAGGAGAACAATATGTATGGCATCGCATCGTTTGATGCCCTGCAGACCTTTTCTACCCGCATCAGTGACCCCGCCAAGGCCAGCCGCCCCTTTGACCGTGACCGTGACGGACTGGTGCCCAGCGGTGATGCGGCCACACTGGTTATTGAGAGCTATGAGCATGCCGTGAAGCGTGGTGCTCCTATTTTGGCAGAGATCATGGGCTGGGGCTTCTCGGGTAATGGCGACCATATCTCAACACCCAACGTGGAGGGACCCGCGCGCTCACTGCTGTACTGTCTGAAGAGTGCCGGCCTGTCGCCACGTGATATTGGCTACGTCAATGCCCACGCTACCTCAACGCCCATTGGCGACAGTCGTGAGGCTGAGGCCATCGCACGGGTGTTTGGCGATTACCGTGTACCCGTCACGTCGACCAAGAGTCAGACGGGCCACGAGATGTGGATGGCTGGTGCATCCGAGATTATCTATTCGATGCTGATGATGAAGAACGACTTCATCGCGGGTTCGCTGAATTTTGAGCATCCCGACGATGTTACCCAGAGTATCAACGTGCTTGCAGAGACCCGTCAGCAGCATTTCGACACCTTCCTGAGCAATTCTTTCGGCTTTGGAGGTACTAATTCGACATTAATCATTCAAAATCTATAAAAAACGACAATCATGAAAAGAGAAGAAATTATCCAACAAGTGAACAGCCTGCTGGCTGATGAGTTTGAAATAGAAGAGAGCATGTTTGCCCCCGATGCCAATCTGAAGGAGACGCTACAGCTTGACAGCATCAATCTGGTAGACCTCATCGCCTTGGTACAGTTCAACTACAAGATCACCATCCCCGTAGAGGACTTGAAGAAGATACAGACATTCAGCAACCTGTATGACTATATAGAGCAGCATCAGGCCGCATGACCTACCGTGGTGACGACATCAAACGGCTGATACCCCAGCGTTATCCAATTGTCATGATTGATACGGCTGAGGAACGTGACGGCAACAGCATTGCCACTACGTTGGCCGTGCGACAGGACAATTACTTCGTGCTGCCCGACGGTACCCTCTCAGAGACAGGACTCATCGAGCACATCGCTCAGTCAAGCTCTGCCTTGGCGGGTTGTCGAGCACTGGCAGAGCAATCGTTAGCGCCTCCTGTCGGTATCATCGGTGAGATAAAATACTTTGTGTGTCATCGCCGTCCTGGTGTCGGTGAACTAATTGAGACTACGGCTACCTTCAACATGAGCTTCGGCAACGTGACGATGGCAACCGGTCAATCTATGATTGGCGAAGAAGTGATAGCAGAAATCCAATTGAAAATATTCATTCAATGACCCGCCTATTTGTCCGCCTGGCCCGTTTCTTCAGCAGTCACCGCGTCGTCTGCTGGCTGTCCATGGCTGTTCTCTTTGCCTTCTTTGGCTATTTTGCCGCCCAGATTCATCTGGAGGAGGACATCAATAAGCTGATGCCATCGTCTAAGAATGAGGACGGCACCACCAAACTGGCGTTTGCCGACCTGAAGATCAAGGATAAGGTATTCCTGTTGTTCAGCGGAGGCGAGAACCACCAGCAGCTGGTAGAGGTGTGCGATGCCTTTGTCGACTCTCTGTGCCAGGATTCTGTCTTGGTCGAGGATGTGTTCTACCAGTTGGAAGACGAGTTGCTGCCTGATGCCATCGACTACCTGTCAACCCATCTTCCTGCCTATATCGACACCACTGCCTACCAGCATTTTGATACCTTGCTGACACATGCGCACTTTGTACCCCAGATGCAGCAGAACCGCCGTGATATGACAAGCGAGTTCGGTGAGCTGTTCCCAGAACTGATACAAACGGATCCCATGGGTATGCGTGATGTGCTGGCCGAACAGATGAAGCCATTGATGGGTAGCAGCACATATGTCACTGTCGACAATCATTTCTTCGTCCCCGATACTACTGTCTGTCTGGCTTTTGTTACCCCGCGTTATTCATCTACGAACACGGGGCAGGGCTCGGCCTTGTTCGAGAAGATCAATGAGCAGAGAGAACAGTTTGCCAAGACCTATCCTGGTGTGCGCATCAGTTATCATGGTACGCCTGCCAGCGGCTACTATAACTCCACGCAGATCAAGCATGACCTGACCACCACTATCGCAGGAGCACTGTTGCTGGTGCTGGGCTATCTGCTCTTTTGCTTCCGTCGCTGGGACACCATCCCCTTGTTGCTGTTGCCGGTGGCTTTCGGCACTCTGTTTGGCCTGTCCATGATGTACTGGCTGAAGGGTGAGTTCTCGCTTCTGGCCCTGGGCATAGGTGGGGTAGTATTGGGTGTCGCCATGAGCTACGTGCTCCATGTGATGACACACCGTCAGTATGTCAGTGATACAGAGCAACTGCTTCACGACCAGGTGAGGCCCGTCCTGTTGGGTTGCATTACCACCATAGGTTCGTTTGCCGGGCTTCTTTTTGTCAATACTGACTTGCTGCGTGACTTTGGTCTCTTTGCTGCTTTTGCCATCCTCGGTACGACGCTTTTCTCTCTGACATATCTGCCCCAGATGTTGCCGGCGAGTACCCATGCTGACGGATTCAAGTGGATAGACCGCGTCAACAGCTACCCGTTCCATCAGAAAAAGCCTTTGCTCGTAGGTCTGTCGGTAATCATTATAATAGGTGTGGGAGCCTATATCGTAGGTGGAACACATTTCGATGCCGATATGCACAATCTGGGCTACGAGGAGGAATTGACCAAATATTCTGAACAGTTGCTCAGTTCCAAGACTCATACCGGCGACAAGACGAAATACTTCGCCAGCAGAGGACGCACCATGGAGGAGGCCATCAGTAACTTCGACCTGCTCGACCGCAAGCTCGACTCGCTCCAGCGCGCAGGGCTGGTGAAGGGCTATACCCACACCAACCAGCTACTGGTGCCGCTTAGCGTGCAGCAGCAGCGCATAGATGCCTGGCACCGTTATTGGTCGCCAGAGCGGCTGGCCACGGTCAGGGACCTGATCAACGAGACGGCCAATCAGGCAGGACTGCGCCCCGAGGCCTTCGACACCTTCTTCGACATGGTCGATGCCGACTATCAGCCGGATGCGCTCTACGAGGCAAGTCTCATACCTGAGGGCTACCTGTCGACGCTGACCGAGGAGTCGTATGGCGGCGACTACCTGCTGTTTACCTCCGTACGTTGCCAGAACGACTCCGTGCGCAGCAGCGACAGTGACTATATGCGCATCTGCGATGCCATAGCCGATGACCCTGACTTGCTGGTGCTCGACACCTATTATTATACGACGGATACGCTCCTTGCCATGAGCCGCGACTTCGACACCCTGCAGTGGCTCTCTATGGCCTTTGTGTTCGTGGTGCTGCTCGTATCGTTCCGTTTTAATGTCAGGCTCTCCTTGCTGGGCTTTGCCCCCATCCTGTTCAGTTGGTTGGTCGTGCTGGGAGCGATGAATCTGTTTGACGTGCAGTTCAATCTGATCAGTATTATCATCTCTACGTTCATCTTTGGCATTGGCGTCGACTATAGCATCTTCGTCATGAACGGACTGCTCCAAGGCAATCTGCAGTATCATAAGACGGCAGTACTGCTGTCGGCCGTCATCCTGGTAGTCACCGTCAGCAGCATGCTGTTTGCACATCATCCTGCCATACGCAGTGTGGGCTTCTCTACCCTGGTGGGACTTCTCTCCGCTGTGGTTTTCTCTTACGTTCTTCAGCCTGCTGCCTACAGGTGGCTTAGCAAAAAGGAGTAGATGAAGTACGATGTGGTGATAATAGGTAGCGGACTGGGCGGACTCATCTGTGGCCGGCAGTTGGCACGGAGCGGACGGCATGTCGTGGTGTTGGAACGTCAGCATGTGCCGGGCGGCTGCCTGCAGAGCTATCAGCGTGGCAGCATGGACTTTGATACTGGACTGCACTACGTCGGCGGACTGGCTGAGGGACAACCGTTGCACGATGACTTTGAGACGCTGGGCTTGCTGCAGCTACCCTGGCAGCGACTCGACCCCGACGGCTTCGACCAGATAATGATAGGACAACAGGTCTTTCCCTTGGCCGAGGGCTTCGATAGGTTTGCTGAAACACTGAGCAGCTATTTCCCACACCAGCACGCTACCCTGCTGCAGTTTGTCGACCTGCTGCTACATATGCCGCCCATGGCTAAGAGCATGAGCGTGAATGCCTACGACTATCTGTCGTCGCTTTTTAGTGACCCGCTGCTTGTCAGTGTAGTGTCGGCAGCAGCCATGAAATTGGAACTGCGTCGCCAGTCTCTGCCGTTGTTCACCTTTGTCCACTGCCTGAACAGCTATATACAGAGCAGCTGGCGACTGCGGGGCGGTGGGAATATGATAGTACAGTCACTGGTACGCGACATTCTGTCCGCCGGTGGTGAGCTGTGCTGCCATGCCGAGGTGAAGGAACTGAGGGAGAAGGGCAATCGTATAGCCAGCGCACACTGCAAGGATGGCAGGTGTTTTGAAGGAGACCTGTTCATTAGCGACGTGCATCCGCAACTGACATTCGGATGGATGGTAGGGTCGGCAACACTGAAGCGCACGTTTCTCAGGCGCATCGGCAACATGGAGAATACACATGGCATGTTTACCGTCTCGCTGGTGCTGAAGCCCGGCGTATTGCCTTACTTCAATCATAATAAGTATATATACCGGCAGGCTGACGTATGGACCCTCACGGAAGGAACGGACAGTGTGGGCGGAGTGATGGTGAGTGCCCGCGTGCCGGACGACAATTCGGACTATGTGCGACAGGTAGACTTGATGACACCCATGACGTGGGCGCCGTGCAAAGCCTGGAGCGACACCACGGTGGGCCGCAGGGGTGAGGCCTACGAGAGGCTGAAGGAACGCATGGCCTACGAGTGCATCACGTTGGCAGAACGGGCCATTCCCGGGCTGCACGCCATGGTGGAAAGAGTCTACACCAGCACACCGCTGACGTGGCGAGACTATACGCTGTCGCCTCTCGGTTCGGCCTTCGGCATCAGGAAGGACTGCAGAAACCCGCTGATGACCATGCTGTCGCCCAGGACGCCCATCGCCAACCTCTTCCTGACGGGACAGAGCCTCGCGATGCACGGGGTGGAGGGCGTTACCAAGACTGCCTTTAATACACTTATAACCATAAATTCATCGGATATATGAACAAATATGCATTGATAACAGGTGGCAGCCGAGGCATCGGGCGGGCCATCGCAGTACGATTGCACCAAGAGGGCTATCGTGTGCTGATCAACTACAGCAGTAATGAGACCGAGGCGCAGAATACCCTCAGCCTGTGTGGCGGGGAGGGCGAACTGCTCTGCTTTGACGTGAGCGACAGCGTCCAGACACATGCTGCATTGGCTGACTGGCAAAGCCGCCACGACGGCGAATACATATCGGTAGTGGTGAACAATGCGGGCATTAGGCGCGACAGTGTCATGGCGCTGATGCCTGAATCTGACTGGCATCGCGTAATAGATATCACATTGTCGGGATTCTATAATGTCACCCAGCCATTGCTGCCTGCCATGCAGCTACATAAGTTCGGACGGATTATCAATATGGCCAGCGTCAGCGGCCTGAAGGGACTTCCCGGGCAGACCAACTACTCGGCTGCCAAGGGTGGGGTCATTGCCGCCACCAAGGCCCTGGCACAGGAGGTGGCGCGACGCGGCATTACCGTCAATGCCATAGCTCCCGGATTTATCAAGACCGACATGACCGAGGGACTTGATGAGGCTGCCCTGAAGAAGCTGATACCCGTGGGGCGCTTCGGCACTCCAGAGGAGGTGGCTCATGCCGTGGCATTCCTTGTCTCGCCGCAGGCTGCATATATCACGGGTAATGTTATATCAATCAATGGAGGACTATACACATGAGAAAACTGATATTTGCCTTGCTATGTACCCTTGCGATCAGCGCCGGTGCACAAACAGTCACCCGCACTCAGCATCGTGCTGCCATCGTAGACGATGCTGTCACTACCGGCTCGGTAACCATACGCAAGCCCGACTATATCTGTATCTCGACTGCCGCAGACCAAGAGCAGCTGATCATGGACGGCACCATGTTTACAATGAAGACAGGCGGAAAGAAGCACGTCACTGACAGCCGCAAGAACCGCCAATTTGCCACCTTTCATCAGGTTCTGAAGGCTGTCATCAACCATCAGCCCGTCACTGCGGGCGAAGAGCTGACCGTCAATGACAGCAACGGACTGAGGACCATCACTGTGACGCCGGCCAAAAAGAAGAGACAGATGTTCACCTCGTTTGTACTGGTCATAGACAGCAAGACATGGGCTATCAGGCAGCTGCGCATGAACGAGCGTGCAGGCAATTATGTCAACTACGAGTTCTAGTAGTGCAAAGGTTTGGTACTGAAGTGTGTGTTTCCCTTGTACCCCGACCCAGAATCGAACTGGGAACTAAGCTTTAGGAGAGCCTTGTTATATCCATTTAACTATCAGGGCATCGCATATAGCGGGTGCAAAGGTACAAAAATAATTTGAAATACCAACAGTTTTTCGGGATAAGATAAAAAAGAATTTGCGAAATAACATAAGTATTAGCAAAAATGTTTGGGAATACAAAGAAAAAAACGCCGCATCCTGTGGTTGGCGGGGTGCGGCATTTTTGGGGGTGTATGGACTTTACTTCACGGCAGTCATCAGCAGGGTCAGCTTGGCAGAGTAGTTCTTGCTGCCCTTGATGTCGGCGTTGATGGTCAGGGCGCACTGGTTGCCGTCGAACTTCACGTCAACACCTGCATTCTGGGGGATGAACTTGTTGCCCATGCCCTCAGCGAGGAGGCGCAGGTTGAGCTTGTTCCACTGCTGGTTGGCCCAGTTCCAGTTACCACCGTCAGACTGTCCGTCGGCATAGGTGATGGTGATGATGCCAGTCTTGCTGATAGAGATGTAGCTGATCTCCTTCTCGAAATCCTTAGCCTCGGTAGCGGTGAAGTCGGCACCATTCTCCTTGGCAATGTTGTAGATCTCGATGAGCTTGCCGCCGTTGACATCCTTGAATGCATTCACGTCACCTTCCAGCTTGATAGTCATTCTGTTGACTTTGAATTCCTGAGCCAGGTAGGAGAGGGCCATTCCGCCGGCAACAATCATATTCTTAGCGGCACAATCAGCAGGCTCGCCCTCGGTATTGAAGATGTTGCCTTTGATGCTCAGGTTGAATGTGATAGACATACCGGCGACGGTACGAGAAGAGGCTACCTTGTCCATAATCTGGAATTCACCGGTAAGAATCTTGCTGTTCTTGATTTTGGCTTCCTTTGTGGTAGCATTGTAGTCGATGTCGGCTACATAGACGTGGCTCTTGCCTTCCTCTTCAGTGACGATGGCAACCTGTCCGCCGTCCATGATGTTGAACTCCTTCAGCTTGATGAGATCGTTGTCCTTAGCCTCGACGGGCGTGTACAGGACGACGGCCTGAGAAACGTCAGCCAGCTTGGCAGGAGTGATAGTCACAGGGTTGGTACCGCCGAAACCGTTGTCTGCGGGTGAGTCGTCATCGCTGCCGCAGGCGGTGAAGCTCATTGCTGTCATGACAGCAATGGCGAGATAGAAAAATTTCTTCATAGCTCTTTTTGTTTTATTTGTTAATGAAATGTTTTAGAAAATACGTCCGGTCAAGCGGATGTTGAGGACGGGATACACGGGGAACTTCTCAATCAGCTTGAGGGCATCCTTGATGTCCTGGTCGTCGTCGTCGTTCAGGTCGCCATGCTTGATCTTGGTCTCTTTGTACTCACCGAAGTCGCCTTTCCTGGCGTTGGCATAGAGGTAGGGAGTGCCCCAGAACTGTACGCCGAGGTCGGCCGACACGGCGATGCGGCTCTTCTTGGGAAGGGCGCGTCCGATGCCGATGCCCAGGTAGGGCTTGAATCCGTTCACCTTGACGTTGACCTCGGCATTACCCTGGTTGTCGGTGGTCACGAAGTAGTCGCCCAGGATGAGACCGGTGTTACCGTAGTCACTTGCGTTCTTCAGGATGGGCGAGGTGTTCTTGGCCGACAGCAGCTTGCCGCCGCCGATGTAGGCACCTGCCGTCACGTGGAACGAGCTGGTCTTGATGGGGTAGAAGTCGAACAGCAGCTTGAAGTCGAACTTATGCAGCTGGGCTTGCAGGTCGATGTCGTTATAGTAGGTTGTAGACTCTCCGTTGAAGTGCACGCCCTTCTTGTTGATCTTGATGCCAGGGAAGAACGACACGCCGGCGCGTACGCCGACATAGTCAGTGATGCACGAAGAGACGTCGATACCAATACCATCGGTACCCACGGAAAGGCCAGCTCCGAGGTGGTCGAAGATGCCGTATTCCACGTCATTCTGTGCCTGAATGCCTTGCACGCCGAGCACAGCCAATACTAACAATAAAATTTTTTTCATAAATCAATTTTCCTGAATAAGATTAATAATTGTGTTCATTGATGCATAATATGCCGTTGCAAATATACGAATTTTCTTTTTAAATAGTGTAAAAAAGAAAGAAAAAATGCTATTTTGTGGCCATTATTTCAACAAAAAAGGCCGTTCTGTTCCGTTTTGTTATATTTTATACAACTTTTACTAGTTGGAAGGAGTTAAAGGAGTTGAAAGTGAATGCACTTTTTTCTGTAAACAGTCCTGTGTTTCGCAAAAAGTTTGTAACTTTGCAACGGATTTTACTTGAAAGAAAGAATTAAAAGAACAAGAATATGGAATCGAAGTTGGTCATTTACAACACATTGACGCGACAGAAAGAACGTTTTGAACCGCTGCATGCCCCCAATGTAGGCATGTACGTCTGTGGACCCACGGTCTACGGCGACCCCCATCTGGGACATGCCCGCCCTGCCATTACCTTCGACCTGGTGTTCCGCTACCTGAAGCACCTGGGATATAAAGTAAGGTACGTGCGTAACATTACGGACGTGGGTCATCTGGAGCACGATGCCGACGAGGGCGAGGACAAGATAGCAAAGAAGGCCCGACTGGAGCAGCTGGAGCCTATGGAGATAGCGCAGTACTACACCAACCGCTATCATGCAGCCATGGATGCGCTGGGCTGTCTGTGTCCCTCGATAGAGCCTCATGCCACGGGGCATATCATCGAGCAGCAGCAGCTGGTGCAGCAGATACTGGACAGCGGTTTTGCCTACGTGTCTAACGGATCGGTCTATTTCGACATCGAGGCCTACAACAAGCAATTTAAATATGGTGTGCTCAGCGGACGCTCGTTGGAGAACATCAAGGATGCCAGCCGCGAGCTGGACGGGGTAGGCGAGAAGCACCATCAGGCCGACTTCGCCCTGTGGAAGCGTGCGCAGCCCGAGCACATCATGCGCTGGCCGTCGCCCTGGAGTGACGGTTTCCCCGGCTGGCACTGTGAGTGCACGGCCATGGGCAGAAAGTATCTGGGCGAAGAGTTCGACATACACGGTGGCGGCATGGACCTGGTGTTCCCCCACCATGAGTGCGAGATAGCACAGGCCGTGGCGTCGCAGGGACATCAGATGGTGAAGTACTGGATGCACAACAATATGATTACCATCGGCGGACAGAAGATGGGCAAGTCGCTGGGCAACTTCATCACCCTCGAGCAGTTCTTCACCGGCAAGCACGACCTGCTGCAGAAGGCCTACTCGCCCATGACCATCCGCTTCTTCATCCTGTCGGCTCACTATCGCGGCACCGTCGATTTCTCTAACGACGCACTGCTGGCCGCCGAGAAGGGACTGGAGAAGCTGATGGATGCCATGGCATCGCTACAGCGTATTCAGATTTCGCCTGAATGCGACCCCGAGACGGAGCGCGTGGTCAAGAACCTGCGTCAGAAGTGCTATGACGCCATGAACGACGACTTCGCCACGCCGCAGGTCATCAGCTATCTCTTCGAGGCCTGCTCGACCATCAACAAGTTGGTAGACCACAAGGCTACCATCTGTGCCGACTGCCTGCAGGAGCTCAGTGACACCATGCACCTCTTCGTTGAAGACCTGCTGGGACTGTCAGCCACGAGCAATGACCAGTTGACAGCGAACAACGGAAAGCGTGAGGAAGCCTTCGGCAAGGTTGTCGACATGGTACTCGAGCTGCGTGCCAAGGCTAAGGCCAACAAGGACTGGGCTACGAGCGACCAGATACGTGATGCACTCGCCGCTGCCGGTTTCGAGGTGAAGGACACCAAGGACGGAGTGACGTGGAAGTTGTAAAAAAAGCCTACCCCAAACCCCTCCCCAAGGGAGGGGCTTAGTGGGGGAGGGCGATGGTGATTGTCTCTTCGAGGAAGGTGTCGAAGGTGATGTAGACAAGACCGTGGTCGCCATGAGATTCTCCCTGTGAGTCTTTCATGATGAAATACTTCTGAGCCTGTTCGTCGTGGGCAATACCTACGATGGACAGGCATCTTTCTTTTCCTGCCCAGCACACGCCGTGGTGCTGTCGTACTGCCTGTTCGGCTGTGGCCAGCAGCGTCTCGGCTGAATAGTCCTCAGCCGTCATCAGTCGGTATTCGCCAGGGGCACAGACGCTGCGTGCAAACTCCTGCGGCGTATATTCGCATCCCAGGAAGAAAGCATAGCGCGGCGGGTCGTACCCGGGTGGCATGGCATCGTAGGGCACCACGCCGTACTGCTGCATGTGCAGCAGTACAATTGATAATGGAGAATTGATAATGGATGATGGAGAATGGATGATGGATGACTTTTTGTACATCGCTTCGACGTAGCGGGCAGACAGGTTGACGGAGTCGCCTCGCCCTATGTGCTCCGTCTCTATCGTGGCCAGCATGGCGTATATACAGTCGTGCTCACCCTCGGCCCGCTCCTTCACAGGCGTATAGCCATTGAGCACCTCCACCGTCAGTTGGCGGGGGGGCTGGTGGCAGGCTGTCAGGAGCCATGCCAGGAGGCAACAAAGACCATATACATGCTGTTTCATGGTGCAAAGGTACGAAAAAGTTTGGTGTTTCGCTCACTTTTTAGTACTTTTGCAGCCGAATACTAAAAAACGAGAATAAAAACGTATGACTATCAACGAACGACAAGACGAGATTATAGAAGAGTTTCAGGACCTGGACGACTGGATGGACCGCTACCAGCTGCTCATAGACCTGGGCAACGATCAGGCGCCCCTTGACGAGCGATACAAGACGGAGAGCAACCTCATTGACGGCTGTCAGAGCCGCGTGTGGCTGCAGGCCGACTACCGCGACGGCCGTATCTACTTTCAGGCTGAGAGCGATGCCCTCATCGTGAAGGGTATCGTGGCCCTGCTCATCCGCGTGCTCAGCGACTCTACGCCGCAGGACATCCTCGATGCCGACCTCTACTTCATAGAGCGTATCGGGCTGAAGGAGCACCTCTCACCCACACGCAGCAATGGTCTGCTGGCCATGGTGAAGCAGATGCGCATGTATGCGCTCGCTTTCCAGTCGAAGGAGTGATGTTCTGACGCAGATGTTCAGATAATTGCCCCATCTTGCCAAGACCATGCACGATTGTGTATGGTCTTTTTGTATAAAAATGCTTAACTTTGCCCAGTGAAAGTTTATCATAGTAAAAATATACACTATTACTAATTCAAAAACAATGCGAGCTATGAGAAAGTTTTTATCCCTGAAACGAACACCTTTCATCCTGGCCGTGGCCGCCCTGATGGCCCTGGCTATGGGTTGGGCAACCGACGCGCAGGCTGCCAAGAAGGTGATGTGCCTCAAGACCAATACGGGGCAGTACATCGAGTTGGCGCGTGTAAGTATGATGGCCGTAGCCGACGGCGCTTCGACCTTCGAGATTGTAGTCAAGGACGGCCAGGGCGCCACGGGCGTAGAGAGCATCTCGTTCGAGAAGTACGAGTCGGACATCGACCTGTCGAAGTATGGTGACGACACGCAGCAGGGCGATAACATTGACATGACGAAGCCTGTATTCCTCATTACCAGCACGGGTAAATACTTCTACATGAAGGACATGCCGACGATGACGGCGCAGGACGGAGCCTCGACTTTCGTCGTGACCGTAGGCGGAAATGTGGAGAGCAACGTGGCGTCTGTGTATTTCTATCGTGGTCCTGCCGACAGCGTGGAAGAGTACATCTCGGGCATCCGTGCGCCGCAGGTGGCTGCCGAGCCCTTACGACTGATGACCCCCGTCAGCAGCACGCTGCAGCTCTCTGGCTGCGGAACGGCCAGCCGTGCAGTGGTATATGCTGCCAACGGCCAGCAGGTGGCTGCCAGCAGTGTGGCTAACGGCGTCACCACCATCAACGTGGCCGGACTCATCCCTGGCTTCTACGTCGTCCGTGTGGGTAACAAGGCCCTGAAGTTCATGAAGAAGTAATCATTATTATATATAAGAACAAAAACCAGTACGACTATGAAAAGAATATTTACCACGCTCGCCGTGGCCGCAGTGGCTATGACGGCATTTGCACAGAGCAACCAGCAGTACTTCCGCGTAGAGTTCACCGTGCCCATCACGGGCGACAAGGTGCCCGTAGGTCAGTCAAACAACAGCGTGGCTGCCACGATGAAGGACGAGTACACCTTCTGCAACCCGCTGCACGACTACCTGGACTTCCAGGCAGCCAACCCCATGGGCTTCCGCTCCACCACGTCGACCATCACCGAGAATTCGGCCTTCTATCTGGAGAATGGACGTACGGGACAGACACCTGGCGTGGTGCAGAAGTACCCCTATCAGGTAGACAAGATTAAGAAAATCACGGCCTATTCCATCCCCGTGGAGAAAATCACCTGCGACTCTACGACGACACACGAGATAGTGTTCCACAGCCGCAACACCAACGGCAGCGACGGCACCAAGACTTTCCGTGTGGCCGAGTTCACCTTCAACCGTCTGCCGCGCAACGTGGCCGAGCTGAAGACACTCATCGAGGACGCTGCCGGCAACCGCATCGAGGGCATGAACAATCCGCTCTTCGTCGCTGCCTGCGTCGTGGCTGTATGGCCCCGCATACTCGACTGCAGCCAGGACTGCCGTGACATGCTCGACTACCTCTACGGCAAGCACTACTCACAGCTCAACACCACGGGCGTCTCCAACCAGGTGTTCCAGGACGTATGTACTGCCGGCTTGGTGGGCAAGGATGCTGCAGGCCAGTGGCAGTTTAATGCCCTCTTCGGCTATTATGACGGAGCCACTCCCGCCAACCAGTACAAACCCAACGGCAAGGGCTATGACCAGGGTCCGTACAAGGTGCGTGTAGGCTGGCATCCCACGTCGCCCCTGACACCCGTCGGCCAGTGGGGCAACAAGAACATGGCCAAGATATGCCTCTTCCCCAATCCCAGTGCCACCGACCTGGCCGACATGGGCTTCGAGAACCCCGACCTGCGCTTCATCGAACTGCGCGAGACGTCCAAGAACGGATGGTTCCTGAGTGACAAGGAGAAGGCCGTCACCATGACGATGAAGGATCAGTACGACACCGACTTCTAAGCATTTTCGTTCCACATCAAAACATTTCCGAGGCCCAGGCCAAGTTCTATGACGACGTGGCGCGTAATATTGCCAAGTCCGTCAAGATCAAGTAAGGCCCTTGTCCCCTCTGACTCACAAAAAAAATCCGAATCGCTTGGCGGTTCGGTTTTTTTGTGTTATCTTTGTGCCATGATGACTGACGACCGACGATACTTGCTGGGACTCATACGGGAGGGGGAGCACCAGCAGCAGGACTTTAAGTACAGGGTGGAGGATGCCGTGAAACTGGCACGCTCGGTGTCGGCATTTGCCAATACCGACGGCGGACGGCTGCTCATCGGCGTCAGGGACGACGGCGCTCTGGCCGGGGTGCGCTCTGAGGAGGAGATATACATGATGCACCAGGCGGCCTACCGCTACTGCCGACCGGAGGCGAGCATCCGCTTCGACACGTATCATGCCGAGGGACGTACCATCGTCGTGGCTACCGTGCCGCGTGCCGAGCGCCGGCCGGTGATGGCTACCGACGAGCAGGGTCAGCGCAGGGCTTACATACGCATCAAGGACGAGAACATCGTGGCATCGCCCGTGCACCTGGCCATCTGGCGCGAGGAGGAGTCGTCGCAGGGTGTGGCGTTCACCTATGGTGACGATGAGCGCAAGCTCATGTCGGCTTTCCGCGAGGGAGAGTGGACGGGGCTCAACCAGATAGTGAAGCGCACGCGGTTGCCTCGCCACAAGGTGATCGTCATGTTGGCCCGCTGCTGCCGCTATGGCCTGGCCGTCTGGCGCATGGAGGATCATCGTTTTGAGTTTGCGCTGACGTAGACCATCTTCTCGTCAAAAAAAATGAAAGTTTGTTGTTTTTCTCACAGAAAATGTTTATCTTTGCCCCGTTAATTCGGAAAAAGACAAGAAAAGATGATACGGAGATTGTGGTTTTTCTTCTTCTTCATGCTGCTCTCGGCAGGGACGCTGAGGGCTGCTGGCAGTGACGACCTGCGCCTGCACCTGAAGCGGTTTACTGAGGCTAAGGACAATACTCAGTTGAACGCAGAGGCCAACACCATCATGCGGCTGCTGCTGGCCGAGGGCTATGGCGACCAGATCACCTTCGACGGACAGTCAGTGAGGGACACGACGGTGATGACCGTCAGCTACTATGCTGCCGAGTACCTGCTGGCCTGCCAGGACTATGACCTCTGTATCGACATGGGACAGCGCGCCCTGCCGCTGACGCGCGGCAACGGCGACTATACGTGGCAGTCGGAGACGCTGAATATCCTGACGCTGGCCTATTTCTACAAGACTCAGTATGTGGACGCCCTGAACTGCGCACAGCAGGCCTACGTGGTGGAGGAGGCCCATCAGGACTACGAGCGCATGAGCTCGACGCTCAACACCACGGCGGGCATCTATCTGGGTGCGCGCCAGCCCTGGCAGGCCGAGCAGTACATCGTGAAGGCCATAGAGGCCGACGCTAAGACCGCCGACCACCTGCACGCCAACGCCATCTACGGCATAGCGGGCGAGGTGTACATGGGCATAGGGCAGTACGACAAGGCCCTCACTTATGCCCGCCGGGCCTACGAGATGGAGCGTCAGCGGGGCAACGCGGCCAAGGCTGCCATACGCCAGACGCAGATGGCCTCGACCTACGTCGTCATGGGCGACACGGCACATGCCCACCAGCTGGCCCTCGAGGCTCTGCCCGTGCTGACGGCAAACAGCGTGATGCCCTCGCTGGGCATCTGCTACAACACGCTGGCCGACGTGATGCGGCTGGAGGGACGTATGGACGAGGCGGCGCGCTACTTCAATACCGCTTGCCGGCTGTTCGAGCAGACGGGCGACCAGTACAACCGCTCGCACTCGCTGCAGGGGCTGGCACGGGTGCTCAGCAAGAGCGACCCCCAGCGCGCCATCAGCTACATGGAGCACTTCGCCGCGCTGAAGGACACCATCTATTATAACGACATGCGCATGCTGCTGACCAACTACAGCGCCAAGTTCCACAACACGCAGCTCTCTACGGCCAACTCGCAACTGTCGTCGCTCAACACCCAGCTGACAGAGCAGAACGAGGACGTGCACAAGACCAACCGCACCATCATCATCGGCGGCGTCATCATCGTCGTGCTCATGCTCACGGCGCTGGCCTTCCTCATCTACGCCATACGCCTGAAGTCGCGCTCCAACAAGTTCCTGCTCGACCTGCAGCACACCCGCGAGAACTTCTTCACCAACATCACCCACGAGTTCCGCACTCCGCTCACCGTCATCCTGGGACTGAGCCGCCAGCTGAAGACCGCCACCGACACCCGCGACACGGAGCAGATACATACGGCGGGCGAGATGATAGAGCGCGAGGGCAGCCAGTTGCTGTTGCTCATCAACCAGTTGCTCGACCTCTCGAAGATGCAGGCCAACATGACCCAGCCCGACTGGCGGCAGGGCAACGTGGTGGCCTACCTGAACATGGTCATGGAGACCTTCTACGACTATGCCCACGGCAAGGGCGTGGAGCTGGTATATGCCCCCCACGAGAACGAGGTGGTGATGAACTTTGTGCCCGACTACATGACCAAGATTGTCAACAACCTCATCTCCAACGCCATCAAGTTCACCCCCCAGGGCGGCCATGTCTATGTGACCACACGCCTCGACGGCTCGACGTTCATCATGCAGGTGGCCGACGACGGCAGCGGCATAGATCGTCAGCAGCTGGACCACATCTTCGAGCCCTTCTACCAGGCCGACACCGACAGCCAGAACATAGGCACGGGCGTGGGCCTGTCCATCGTGAAGCAGATAGTCACCGCCCTGCAGGGCACCATCAGTGTGGCCTCCAGTCGCGGCAAGGGCACCGTGTTCACCATCCATCTGCCTGCCGCCGAGAGTCGCGAGAGCAGTCAGCAGCCCTGGGTGCAGCAGGCTGAGCCCGACGTGAAGGCCGCCGACACAGCCATGCCCGAGCTCATAGACAGCGAGACCACCGAGAGCGACGAGCAAACACGCATACTCATCATCGAGGACAACCGCGACGTGGCCTACTACATAGGCAGTCAGCTGCGACCAAAGTACGAGATATTCTACGCCATCAACGGGCGCATGGCTTTGGAGAAAGCCCAGCGGCTGGTGCCCGACCTGATACTCACCGACCTGATGATGCCCGAGATGGACGGTCTGGAGCTGTGCCGCCAGATACGCGGCAGCGAGCTGCTGAGCCACATACCTATCATCATCATTACCGCGCGCTCTACCAACGAAGACCTCATACGCGGCCTGGAAGCCGGAGCCGATGCCTACCTGATGAAGCCCTTCGACTCCGACGAGCTGCAGGTGCGCGTCAGTAAGTTACTGGAGCAGCGGCGCATGCTGCGCGAAAAGCTGCAGCGCGTGGTCGCCGAGCACCCCGAGGAAGACCAGGGCGACCTGCTCTCCACGCAGGATGCCCACTTCATAGGCCGTCTGACCGACGTGGTCTACTCGCTCATGGGTCGCGGACAGTCCGACGTAGACACCGTGGCCTCCACGCTCTGCATGAGTCCTTCGCAGTTGCGCCGTAAGGTGCAGGCCATCACCGGCAAGACGCCCGCCGCCTATATCCTGCAGATACGCCTGTCCAATGCCCAGCGGCTGCTGGACAAGAGTCCCGAGCTGACCATGGGCGACGTGGCCTATCGTTGCGGCTTCTCCGATCAGGCCCACTTCTCGCATGCCTTCCAGAAGGCCTTCGGCATGAGTCCCTCACAGTGGAGCCGGCGTGCGAAGTAAGTAAAACCTATAGTTTCCATATTATAAACCTGTGGTTTAGGCGGTGTAAGTGCCATACTTAGCACCCCTAAGTGCCATACTTACGCTGCCTAAGTGGCATACTTACGCTGCCTAAGTGGCATAGTTGCCACTGGCTCTATGGCTATGCTACAATCATAAGTATATATTTTAACTTCTGTTGATTTGTAAGTGCTATATGTCTGATATTGAGGTGTATAGCTGATAGCTTTTGTCAGTTTTTGACAAATGTCGGAGGCAAAAATATGAGAAAAACGCAAAACAATGTTAATTATTTGCAAGCCCGCATACGCGTTTTTTTCTATCTTTGCAGCAAAATATTTTTTATCTATGCGCGCTAAATCAAACTCATACTCAGAAGTACAGCAGACCATTGACCGACAGTTGGCTGACATCCAGGCGGATAACCAACGGGCGGCCGAGACCGATGTTGCAGGCAGGGAAACCGTAAAACCGAAATATTCACTGATAAACAAACTGAAGAACATGATGAAAAAGAAAACTACTATGATGCTCCTCATGCTGCTGATGGCAGCAGTGGGAGCAAAGGCCCAGACCCACTGGACGCTGACGCATGATGACAGTGAGGGTCACTCGACGGAAACACCGGTCTACGGCAAGCTGGACTTAGGCGGAGCGACTGTATTACCCGAGAACTATGAGATTGCTGCCTTCATTGGCGAAGAGGTGCGTGCCGTCGTCACATGTAAGCGAGAAAACGGAACTGGAAATCCGTTGAATCTGTTTGAGCTCATCGTCAAGGGTAACTATGACCAGGCAGCTGAGGCTGACAATGGTAAGGCTATCACCTTCAAGCTCTTCAACGTGATGACGGGTTTGGAGTATGACCTGACCGTTTCTTCTACCGTCACATTCGATGGTAATTGGCATGGTATATCCAGCATGCCCCTCACTTTCTCAGTGGTCGAGGTGCAGACACTGTCACTCGCCGACTTCGAGATGAATGTGGGTGAGACCGTCGACCTGATGACCATGCTCGTCAAGGATCCCGCCAACGCCACCATGCCCAATGGCATCACGTGGAGCGTCACTGGCTTTGAGAACTACCTCAGCATCACTGCCGACGGTAAGCTGACGGCCAACGCTGTAGGTGAGAACCTCATGGTGAACTTCTCCTACGGTCAGGGTAACATGGGTAGCGCCACGGTCACCGTGAAGAACCCTGCTACCGCTATCGCAGTGAAGAGCGGCTACGAGACCATTATCGTCAATGTGGGCGATGCCACAACGCTGACACAGAAACTCAGCGAAGCTATCCAACTGACTCCTGCCGACGCCACCGACCGTATCATGTGGACCTCGTCCGACGAGTCTGTCGTCGTGGAGAACATGACCAACGCCGAGTGGAACCCGGTAGCCAAGGGTACGGTCACGATGACAGCCACCGTCATTGGTAATCCTCAGCTGACAACCTCGTTGACCGTCAGGGTCGTCGAGTCGCTGACCTCGTTCCTCGTCACCATCCCCAGTCCCCTGCTCGTCGATGTCAATAACCAGATTACCGTTGCACCTCAGCCCGATGGTGCCGACTTCGACATGAACAGTCTGACATGGGAAATCTCAGACTGCAGCCTGCCTGACAACTGGAAGCTCATCGAGGTGACCAACACCTTTAAGGACAACAACGGCAACGTCGTCTACAATATCGATGTGAAGAATCCCGGTACGGCCAACTTCCGCGTGAAGTACAATGACGGTGTGACACAGATCAACAGCGACCCGCAGGCCGTCAACGTCGGCATTGCCGTCACGATGGAGAAGGGTTGGCAGTGGATGACCTTCTGGAAGGATATCGAGGCATCCAACATGACCAAGGCCTTTGGCGCCAACCTCATCGAGATACGTTCGCAGGAGGCTGTGATGTCCAACGACGCCACCTACGGCTACTACGGCACACTTGCTGACAACGGACTGATGGCCACCCATGCCTATAAGGTCAAGATGAAAGCTGGCGTACCCTTCAACGAGGCCTACGTCATGGAGAACATCGGCTACCTGTCACGCTCCATGCAGCAGCAGCTGAAGAAGAGCTGGACATGGATACCTTATCCCTACTTCCACGTCTATCCTATCAGCGCCCTCGACATCGTCGGAGTGGCTGGCGACCGCATTGTGTCCCTCACGGACGGATTCGCTGAGTACGACGGTACCAACTGGACAGGTACGCTAACCGAGTTGCGGCCCCGCCAGGCATACCTCTATTATAATAATAGTGGTGCAGTATCGAGCTTCAAGTGGAGTGACGAGCCCACACTCTTCAACTCCCAGCAGTCGTCTCCCAGCCGTCAGCTGGCTCCACGCAAGACTCAGGAGAGCGTCTGGCAGTATGATGCCCGCCGCTTCAGCGACAACATGAGCATCGTGGCACAGATTGATGGAATGAACAATGAACAATGGTCCATTGGTGCCTTCGTCGGTGACGAATGTCGCGGTGAAGGTCGTCTCGTAGACGGCAAATTCTTCATCACCGTCCACGCCGACCAGGGCGAGCTTGTCCACTTCCGTCTGCACGACAGCATGACCGGTGAGGAGACCGACCTCAACGAGCAGCTGCGTATGACCATGAAGGTAGGCAGCCTGCGTGCACCCTTCCAGATGACCACCGACGGCGGTACCACCACTGGCATCAAGTCCATGACCGGTGAGCAGGGTACAATGAACAGCTACGACCTCAGCGGCCGTCGCGTCAATGCCAATGCCAAGGGCATCTATATCGTAAACGGAAAGAAGGTCGTGAAATAAAGACTCTTCCCCCAGCCCTCCCTGCGAGGGAGGAAAAGACCCACCCCCCCAGCCCCTCCCTGTGAGGGAGGGGAGTATATAGACTAAGAACTATGTTATAAATAAGACAAGGAATATGACGAAGGGCAATAATAGACACATACAGAACTATATACACCCCTCCCTGACAGGGAGGGGCCGGGGGAGAGTCTTCTTTCTTTTTCTCGCCCTTCTCTTAAGCCCCTCCCTTGGGGAGGGGTTGGGGTGGGCCCAATCCCTGTCACAGCACACTATAGCGAATATCGCTAAGAGCGACCCACTCATCATCACCGGTGCCGTGGGTACACAGAACACGTTCTACCACTCCTCACTGGGCAGCGGATACCGTTCACCCTGGGCCAACTCGGTCTTTGCCAACCTCAACATCTCGCTCTACGGCGTGTCGATGCCCTTCTCCTTCTATTATTCCAACAATAACTCGTCGTTCAATTTCCCACATCTCTCATTCCATATCGACCCCACCTACAAGAACTGGCGAGGGCACTTCGGACGCAGCACCATGGCCATGTCGAGCTACATCATGAACATGTCGTTCAACGGTGTGGGACTGGAGTACAACGGCGACAAGCTGCGCTTCGGCGCCTTCTACGGTGAGCTGCGCAACGCTGTCAACGACGACCCCACAGACCCGTCGGCACGCGCTCCGCAATACCGCCGCATGGGGTGGGGATTCAAGGTGGGCTACGGCTCCAGCCGCGACTTCATCGACCTCTACCTGCTGCGTGCCTACGACCGCCAGAACACCATCGACGAGCGCTGGCAGCAGCGCATCAGTCCGCAGGACAATATCGCTATCGCCCTGCGCGGCGGACTGGGCGTCACCCGCTGGTTGTCGCTCAGGGGCAACCTGGCCTTCTCGGCCTTCTCTACCGACACACGTGCCGAGCGTGTGCATACCGACAATCTCGACCGCTGGGACAAGGTGTTCTCTGCACGCTACACCTCGCTCATGCGTATCGCCACCGACGTCTCGGCCAACGTCAACCTCCCGAACTTCAGCACATCGCTGTTCTACCGCATGGTGCAGCCCGACTACACCACGCTGGGACTCTACTACACGTCTAACAACTATCAGTCGCTGGGCATCAACCTGTCCACCTCGCTCTTCCGGCGTGTGTCGCTCTCAGCCTCCTTCTCAGGACAAGAGGACAACATCACCCGCAACCAACTATACACCACCCGAGGCTTCGTCTATTCGGCCAATGCCTCCACCAACATCGGACAAAACCTGACCCTCTCCGCCGGTTACAACGGCTACCGCCAGTTGCAGAGCGACGGAAAGGCGCATGTCAACGATACTACCCGCGTGAACCGCATCATGCACTCCGTCTTCTTCACGCCTTCCTACACCATCGACGGCGATAAGATAGCACAGGTGTACTCCGTCACGGCCAACTTCACGCAGAACAAAGACCTCAACCCCTTTGCCACGGGCGTCAGCGACGTCACCACCTGGGCGGCAGGACTCTCGCATGCACTCGAAGTGAAACCCTGGGAGATGACCTTCACCACCTCGTTCAGCCACCAGCAGAGCAAGGGCTACCAGACGCGCTACACCAGCGACGTGCTCTCGGTATCGACGGGACGCTCGTTCCTCAAGGAGAAGAATCTCAATGTCAACGCCACCTTCTCCCTCTGCTACAACGATGTGCAGAACCAGCAGCGCATGCTCTCCACGGGACTCGACCTCTCGGCCGGCTATACCCTGAACAAGGTACACGTGTTCACCCTCGGCGGCGGCTTCAACAAGTATGCCGACACCAACATCTCGGACGACCGTGCCAGCATGGGTTCTACCGAGGTCAACATCTCGATGGGTTACACCTACACCTTCTCGCTGCTGGAAATCAAAAGAAAGGTAAAAGAGTAAAAAGGTAAAAAAGTAAAAAAATATAGATACGGACTATGGCTATGAGCAAGATAAATGTTGGAAAGATAAAGGCAGAAGTAAAACTTTTTAGTTTTTTACTTTTTTACCTTTTTACTTTTACGTCAGTAGTGGCGCAGGAGGTCTCTCTCTCTGTGACGCCTGTACAGCAGGTGTTGCCCCCGCAGGCCGGACAGTATCTGGACAACCCCGGTAAGTTCTTCAGCATCCGACTGACCAACAATACCGACGAGCAGCAGCTACTGCACCTCGGCATGCACCTCGACATGCTCTATCCCGACGAGCAGGTCATGCTCATCACACCCACTACGACCATCCCCCGTCAACCCATCGTGCTGAACCCGCGTCAGAGCAAGCTGCTGAACCCTGTCGAGATGAAGCAGCTCTTCGTACACTTCCGATTCAATGAGGTATACATACGCCCGGGACTCTTCATGGATGCCGAGAAGGGCATCTTCGGACTGCTCCCTGAGGGCACCTACCGGCTCTTCATGCAGGCCTACCGCTGGGACCCCGACCTGATGTCGCCCCAACAAGTGAACCTGCCCGACGACGGTATGTGCCAGTTTAAGATATGCTACACGGCACAGGCACCACAGTTCCTGACACCACAGGCCAACGTGGACCCCAACGACCCGCTGAGCATGCTCTCTGTGGCCAAGCTCGCATACGACGGCATACACACGTTCACATGGACGGCACCGACACTCAACTGCAACCCCTCACTGGCCAATTTCAGCTACGACGTGAAAGTAGTGAAGCTCGACCAACTGACACCCGACGAGGCCATCGAGCGCAATCCAGTGGTCTATCAGCGGCAGAAGCTGTCCACCACCACGCTCACCATTCCCGATGCCTACCTCAACCAGATGAAGCAGGACTCGGGGGCCGTCTTTGCCATGCAGGTGAAGGCTACCGCCGGACTTAACAACCAGAATCCGCTCAACTACACACTGATAGAAAACGAGGGCAAGAGCCAGGTGCTCCTGTTCCGCTTCTACGACCCCAATGCCAAGCCTAAGGCAGCCGATGACGGCGACGATGGCGATGTGAGCGCGTCGGTCACAGGCAACGAAGCCCTGGACGGCGACTCGCTCTACGTCTTCGAGCAGCCCACGCTGACCACCCCCGAGTTCAAGCAGAAGCACTCGCGCAAGGTCTTCGTAGGCGACAGCATACCTGTAGCATGGCGCAAGGCCTGGTACAACAGCGGGCGCGGCATGAAGCAGGACACGGTGAAGTTCAAGTACACCGTGCAGCTCTTCCGCGGTAACTCTGTCGACGAGCCTGCTACCATCTTCAAGACGAAACCTGTCTACGAGAACACGGTGGAGGAACTGAAGGACACCATCAAGTGGGACAAGATCAAGGATAAGGTCTTCACTGGCGACTATCTCGTGCTGCGCGTCATCGCCAAGTCGCCCAACACGGAGTCGCTACGTATGTTGCCCGACTCCCTCAACTATGTCGACTTCGCCATGGCAGAGCACTTCGACGAGTACTATGCCTGCGGACGCAGCACGGAGAACATCGAGAACAAGGTGCCTGTCGAGGAGATTCCCAAGGCTGGCACCAGGCTTTATATCGGTTCGTGGGTGCTTGAGGTCAACGGCGACCTGAAGCAGGACAAGGAGACCAAGGGACTCTCAGGTACAGGCTTCATACACTGGGGCCCGGGCAAGATGTCAGTCCGTGTGGCCGTGAAGTTCGAGAATCTCATGGTCAATACTGACAACGTGGTCTTCGACGGCGTCTGCAACACCTACGAGAAAGCCAAGGGCAAGGAATACTCTGCCTCAGAGGCTGTCGACGAGCTCTTCTCGTCGTGGGGCCTCGACAATATCTATGGTGACCTGGGACTGCCCAAGGATGTTGCCGAAAAGGTCAACAACAAGGTGGGCAATGTCTGTGAACAGTACGAGCTGGGCAAGTACTATACCTATTTCAAGAATGCCGAGAAGCAATGGGACAAGTGGCAGGAAGGCAACGTTCTTGACCTCTATTTCCCCACGGAGATGCCCAAGGAGATAGCCGACAAGCTGCCCGAGGACTTCTCGCTCCAGATAGCCAGCATGATGTTCACGCCCAAGGCTGCGGTGATGAACGTCATCGGCGAGTTTGTGCTGCCCAAGAGCGACGTCATCAAGAACGAGGTGCTCATCTTCGGTGCTCCGCGCCTCTGCATCTCGCCCGAGCGTTTCCTGCCAGAGGACGGCACGCTCTGCCTGCTCAGCAATTTCACCATCCAGGATCCCAACTCCGACTTCACCATGGCCTTCAAGGCACCCTCCGACCCCATGCAACCCAATAATGGCTGTTTCCTGCAGTGGGAAGACGATAAGTTCGGTGCGCTCGGACTGGAGATAGCCATGACCATACCGGGGCTGAAGCGCGTCATAAACGGCAAGGCTCAGGACGAGTCGCCCGTGGTGGACCTCTCTGCCGTCATCGACAAAGGTTGGGAAGACTGGATAGGCTCCATCAAGATGGACGCCTTTGAGGCCGAGGACCTGCCAGGATGGATCTTCACCCCTGGCGGCACCATGATTTTCGACCACCACTATGAGGCGAACCATGTCGAGATGCCCGACATCTCGAAACTGCCTAAGACCTTCGATCCCTCCAAGTGCGGCACCTTCGTCAAGAACGACTGGAAAGCATGGCAGGGCGTCTACATCAGTAAGATTGGCGTCCAGTTCCCCAAGTGGGCCGTCTTCGGCAGTGGCGAGCAGGGCTTCGAGGTGGCAGCCGAGAACATGATCTTCGACCCCTCGGGCGCTACCCTCGACATCGCCACCTACAACCTGCTGGAAGCCAAGACCGGCAATGCAGGCGGATGGGAGTTCGACCTCGACCAGGCCAAGGTGATGATCACGCAGAACAATTTCGACTCCTGCCATATCGAGGGCCGCTTCGCCATCCCGCTGTTTGGCAAGACCACGACAAAGAAAGGCAAGGAAGAGAAGCAGAAGGTGAAGTTCGAGTGTGACATACGCCATCTGACTGATGGTACCACCACCTATTATACCTATAATAAAGACGGTGAGCGCGAGAAGCATACCAAGGCCACCTACGGCGACAAGACGCGCCTGGCCTATATCCTGCGTGTGCAGCAGATAGATTCGCTCAACATGGACTGCTTCATCGCCGATGTAGAGCTCGACCACGACCAGACCTACTTCGTGCTGGCGGCAGAGGACCAGCCCGACGGCAAGACCATCACCCATGTGGAACTCTGCATGGCTGGCGACATCACCATCGCCGGTGTCAACAAACTGGAGGAGCTGGGCAAGAAGATCAACCTTGACGTCGACCTGCCGGACATCCACTTTGCGAAGATGCGATTGTCCAACTTTAGTCGTGACAAGCAGAATGACAAGGATAACATGATCTACCGCTATGCTAATAAGTTGACTGCCGACAGGCAGGATGCAGAGGCGAAATGGGAGAAAGATCATGCCAAGCGGATGGTGCTCTTCGAGAACAAGGAGATGAAACTCACGGAGAAGTGCTTCCTCGACATGGGCGAGTGGTCGCTGGCATCGGCTGCCAAGAAGCTCGGTCCCTTCTCGTTCAACCTGAAGAAGTTCAACTTCAATTATTCCAACAAGAAACTCACCCTCGGCATCGAGGGCATGGTGGGACTCTGCGACGACAAGGTCAGCGTGGGGGCAGGCATCGACATCTCGTCGAACCTGACCATACCTAAGGACGTCACCAATCTCAGCGGCTACTCACTGAGCGACGGCGACATCAGCTTCCGTTCGCTGGAGCTCGACCTCGACTTCTCTATCCTCCACATGAACGGCCGCCTCGACATCACCGACCCCGATGCCGTTGACCGTGGATTCAAGGGCGCCATAAAATTTGATATCAAGGAGCTGTTCGCCGTCAACTGCTCAGGCGGTTACTTCGACCATAAGGAAGTGAAGGACAAGAAAGAAGACCGCTTCTCATGGGGCTTCTTCACCGTCGACATCAGCGGTAAGGCGGGCATTCGCATAGACCCCATCGTCATCAACCGCATAGCGGGCGGCTTCTTCTTCAACTGCCGTCCTACGTGCTCCTCTCCGCCTGGCACGCCTGCCGCCGAACGCAAATATGGCGACGCCGTCGTTGCCAAGGGTGTCATCGGTATCTCCCTCGGCGTGGGCATCACCACAACGGCTGGCGAGAAGACGCTGCAGGGCGATATGGACCTGAACGTGGTCTACGATAAGAGTGTCAACAGGGGTAAGGGCGGCTTCTCCACCATCCAGTTCCAGGGTAAGGTAAAGGCCGTGGGCGGCATTATTGATGCCAAGATGTGCCTGACCTACGAGAACACCCCCACCGACCGCTATCTGGCGCTCGACCTCAACGTGGAGGGCGGAATGAATGGTGACAAGATAAAGAAGGCCATGACCAAGCTGGAGGAGACACTGCAGACCTTCAAGGGCGACCTCGCTGCGGAGGTGAAGGACTTCATGCCCGATGCCGAGGGTGGTCTGGATGCTCTGAACAGCAACTATGACAATAAGTCTACCGACCGCGACACATCCAAGGAACTCGATCAGAGTGCTGCCAGCAAGGTAGATACCAAGGAGAAAGAGATGAAGGCCATGAGCTTCACCATCCCCTTCAACCTGAAGGTGACGTGGCGCGAGAAGAGCATAGAGCAGACGCCTGTCCGCTGGCATCTCTACTTAGGCCAGCCCGACCCGAAGGAGCGTGTGCAGATAGTGCTCATCGACTATAAGTCGAAGTCGGGCATCGTCAATGTCAATATCGGTGCCAACGCCTACCTGTGCATTGGTAACGAGCTGCCCAACAACGGACAGCTGCCACCTATAGACCCGCTGATAACCTCGTTCCTCAATGGCGGCAAAAAGGGTGGCGTAGACACAGGTGCCGACACACAGAAAGCCCAGCGCTCGCGCAACCAGGCCGTCAAGGCCTTGCTGCCCACGGGCGACAACGTGAAGGGTGGCGTCATGGTGGGTGCCTCTGCGTGGGGCTTCATCGACGTGAACCTCGGACTCTTCAAGGCCAGCCTGAAGACCATCGCCGGTTTCGACATGGCCGTCATCAACTATGGCGACCTCGCCTATTGTACCAACCTGAACCGCGAGATGGGTCACAACGGATGGTATGCCACAGGTCAGTTCTATGCTTACCTGGCCGCCCGCTTCGACCTGCACATCGAGCTGGGTAAGCTCTATTCGGGTGATGTCAACCTCATCAACGCCGGCATCGGCGGTGTCTTCGAGGCAGGTTTGCCCAATCCTACGTGGATCAATGGTCAGGCTCGTGTAAAACTGTCGCTCCTCGGCGGACTCATCGATATCGATAAGAAGTTCGAGTTCGCCTGTGGCGACAGGTGTGTGCCCTTCAAGGGTAACGCCCTCGACGGCTTCAACCTCTTCTCCGACTTCTCACTGGGTAGTGACTCCACGGCCTACGGATGGGGTCCCGCCTGTGAGGTGAAGACCAACGATATAGGAAAGGCAATGGTAACTACCAACGCATCGTTGGGCACTCAGTACCGTCTCGTAGACCCCACGACACAGGCAGACCAGGCTAACCGCACGGGTATCGATGAGGAACTGCTCGACTTGCAGAGCTCGCGCAGCTACATCTTCGACTTGGACCGCACCGCGAATTATATTAATGGTGTGTACTATGGTGTGAATGGTGCGCGCCTGTTTGAGATAGATGCCTCAACAACCTTCGGGCGCAATGCATTAGATGAAATATCGCAATGGTTTAATACCCATGGCTCTTCTTTCGAAACCAGTTTGGAGATGAAAGGAGCCTCACTCTCCAGTGAACAGGCAAGTTTCGACTATACTGATCCCATGGACCGCGAACGTCTCGATATGATGAATTTTATTTCCAACATGAAGAAGTACGTCAATCTGGGTTATGGCAACGGGTCTAAGCGTAAGATGGAGGAAAAGACCATCAGTGTGCGTGAGACGAAGGGACGCAAATATCATCTGAATGCGACGTTGAATCCCAATCGCTACTATATATTGATGATGACGGGTACGGCCTATGAGGTTGAGAACGGACAGAAAGTGTGGTGCACCTATGTCAAGAAACAACGGAACGGCAAGCTGCAAACCGTGCGCATCAAGTGGCAACAGACCAAATTCTTCTTCTTCTCTACGGCGAAGAGCGAACCGGTGCCTGCCGTCGTCTACGACCTGCAGCCATACGTGGCAGCAGCCTTCCCGGCCTCTGCCGACGGTAAGCTGTTCAATACCGAGGCCGACCAGGAGGAGGTCTATGAGTGCGACCTGATGCGACCCACCATTGCCCTCAACCAGGACATCCGCAGTACGACGTTCAATTCTGGCAAGCTGAACTGGGTGCTCAACAGCTTGAAGGAAGGTGAGACCACTGCTTTCCGCACGCAGACCATATCCAACCAGTACAAGGTCGATGGCAGCACCTATGTCAACATGCAGCCAGAGAAAGACTTCACCATCCCTGCCGCTGCCGACCGTGAGAACCTGCAGCTGACCTATACCTATAAGGTGCCGGCTCCCTGCTATCGTGGCACCAATGCCGACAAGTGGGAGGTCATGGAGAGCTACATCAAGAACGAAGACGACTGGTCGGCATTCAAGGAGGAGATGGAAACCTTCGGATTCGATCCCACCGACGTGTCAACCGGTCAGCAGCTAGCGCTGGCCGTGGGCTATGGCGACATGTGGCTCAACTATTACGGCGCAGAGCGCAAGAATGCATGGAACAAGTACTTCACAGCCTACAAGCAACAGAATGCCGCGTGCACCAAGGATACGACCATCGTGCTGGCCGACCTGTGGTTCCGTCAGCCCGAACTGGAGACATGGCACAGGGCCACATCGCTCTATGCCAACGCCCACTATGGCGGCAAGCTGCGCTTTACCGACCAGATAGCTGTGTCGCTGCTGCCCTACACCAAGCCCTTCGTGGGTGTGCGTCCGCAGAACGAACCAGTGTTCACCTATAATGGCAAGTACCAGGCGAATAAAAACTTTGACATCGCAGAGGGCTGGTACCAGTTGGAGGGTGCCCAGAACTACCGTCTGAAAGACCCGTTCATGTACTTTGCCTACCTGTCGCAGATGGTGTTCTTAGGCGGTGCATCGCTCAGGTCCTACGGCTTCGATGCTGTCGCCGTGCCGCATGCCAGCGAGACGCTCACCGTGACCTACAACGGTGAGAGCGTACAGGGCATAGGTATAGCACAGACAGACTATCTGAAGTCGCTGCGCGACCGCATGTTCGGCGTTTGGAACACATGGTACTACACCAATGGCGTACAAGAACCGGAGTATCCGCTGCCGACAGGTAGCGGTGACCTCTACGAGGTGACGCGGGCCAACCAGGACGGCAAGGCTGGTGCATACGTGAGCTACTACAAGAAGTCTAACGCCAGTTATCCCTACCATCTGGGCGTGGGCGACTTCATCAAAGACTTTGCGGCTCCCTACTATGTGGCACAGTCATTGAGTAAGAAGATGCAGGAAATCGCACAGGAGCTGTACAACTATTATAAGAACAACCGGGCGACCTATACCACCGCCATCAAGGCGTGGAACCAGCTGCACCGCGGACAGTACCTGACGGTGAGCAGCCGGGGCTTCGAGGTGCGAGTGCCCTACTATCAGTTCCCGCTCATCTTCGGCGACTGCTTCGGCCGCGGGCCCAACAACGAGTCATCGCCTATGGATCCGGTATCTAACAATGCTTATGTGGCCGACCTCTCGACGTCGTTCTACTATTCCGTGACCGACCAGAGCCGCAAGAAGATGTCGTCCCGCTGGCACTCCTTCACGTCCAACCTCTTCTTCTTCCGTCTGAAGGGTGGCTATCCTTTTGCTACCAATGCGGCCAACGTGTACACAACGTATGGCAAGGACAAGTATGTGCAGTGGGATAACTTCAAGGCCGACGAGGCCCTGAAGCAGGTGACTGCCTTCCGTGCCAAGCTCTATCGTACGCAGTCGTTCGACCTGCGCAAGGGACTCTTTGCCGCCTGGCAGGAGACTGGAGCACCGGCCTCCAGCAGTAATATCGGTAAATTAAGTGGTACGCGCGAGTTCAATCCCTTCGAGGATCGTGCCAGCGGCCTCTATAAGAAGACCCTCTACGAGTGGATACAACTGATAGGACAACCATCGGTGACGGTGAACTCAACAAAGATGAAAACAGAATGATCATGACAAGATATATCAAACGTGGACTCATGGCTGCCCTGCTCCTTCTGGCTGCTGGCAGCGTCAAAGCTCAGATACAGGACACAGTAGCTGTGGCAGACACTTCGTATGTGCTGCCCCCGGAACCTATATTCACGTCGAAGATACGACTGCTCACCCGCAGCTATGGCGACCGCGTGGTGCTGCGCTGGATGCCCGAGGACTATGTGTCGTGGAAGTTCCTGCGCTACTATGGCGTCAACGTGCTGCGTGTAAAGCCCGGCACCATGGACATCGACACCCTGGCCTATGCCCTGAAGCCGATGACGCGCGAGCAGATGGAAGCCAAGTACGCTGCTACCGACGAACAGGCGATGGCTGCCATGGGTGTCATGTATGGCGGCGGACGTTTAGGACCCAACCAGACACAGGACGCGCCGGGCACGATGGGTGCCAACGTGGAGTACAACAACGAGCAGGACATCTCCTTCGGCTATGCCATGCTCGTAGCCGAGTGGCGTCCCGACCTGGCTGAGGCTATGGCAGTAGGACTGACCGACCGTACGGCTAAGCGAGGTGAGGTCTACGACTACTACGTGCAGATAACCCAGTGGGAGCTGGACGGGAAAATCATCTTTGAGCCAGGCGTCAACGAGGGTGTTGAGGTGACCAGCTACAAGCCCGAAGCCTATGAACCGCTTGTGCAGGACACGCTGACCAGTCCTCGTCGCGTGGCTCTCAGCTGGATTGACAGCGAGCACTCGAGCTACGAAATAGAGCGCCGTGAGGTTTCCCCTCGCGCCAGCGAGTGGATCCGCCTGAACGACAAGCCCTACGTCTCGATGGTCAGCGATGCTGACTTCAAAGGCCTGTGCGTCTACAGCGACTCCGTCACTCACGAGGGCACATGGGAATACCGCATCATGGCTCACGATGCCTTTGGTGAACTGACGCCGGCTGTCACCCATACTGCCTATGTACGCGACATCGAAGCCCCCAAGGCCCCTGAGATTACCCGCATCGTCATTGACCGTCAGACCGACAAGATACTGGCTCACGTCTTCTGGCATATCGTCGAACCGCTGGAGAAAGACTTGCAGGGCTATCTGGTACACTACTATAACGACAACATCACCGGCAACCACTGGATGCCGCTGAGCAGTCAGATGGCCGCTCCCCGCGACACGATGACGACTGTCGATGTCACCAGCCTCCGTTCAGGCATGATCTGCATCATGGCCTATGACGACTCGGGCAACGAGGGGCAGTCGCTGGCACAGTTCATCCGCATCACCGACATGAAGGCACCGACGCCACCTGACACTGTCTACCACACCGTGCTGCCTCAGGGCTACATGCTGCTGTCGTGGGACATCGCCCCTGAGGACGATGACATTATGTACTGGGACGTGGCCTTTGCCAACGACCCCTCGCACGACTATCTGCTGCGCAACGAGGGTGGTATTAAGGAGCCGATGTTCGTTGACACCCTGGCTATGGATGTCAACCAGAAATATATTTACTATAAGGTGCGCGCGATAGACTATTCGGGCAATGTGGGAGAATGGAGCGACGTGCTCCGCGTGTTGCGACCCCATGTCACACCGCCCACCGTCCCCCATCTCGACCGATCGTCGCACGACGATCGGGGCATGCACATGCGATGGGTAGTAGGCAAGGATGCCGACATGGACTACCACCTCCTGCTGCGCCGACTGGGTGCCGAGGGCGAGTGGCAGGTGATGGCACGCTGGGATGCCGACTCGCTGGCACAGGCCAAGACATGGGCCGTGCAGGTAGACGACAACCCGTCCTACGACCGTCGTGAGCGCTACTACTATATGGTAGAGAGCCACAATGCCTCGCCCTACACCTCGCAGAGTCTGGCTGTCAGCTGGCTGCACCAGGGACCTAAGTTCCTCGACATCCCCATACGCCTCACTGGTGGCTATGTAGAGAGCGAGAAGACGGTGCGCGTGGTGTGGGAGGTCGATGCACTGACCCTTTCCAGCATGGGTGGCGAGTACTACTACTGCGTCTTCCGCAAGGGTCCTGGCGACACAAAGTTCAAGTACATGTACAACGTCAGCTCTGACACGCTGGAGTACACCGACCCCACGCTCCGCAAGGGCGAGGAAGCCGAGTACTACGTCTCTATCCGCTTTACCGACGGCAGGGAGAGCAGGGAGAGCAATGTGGTAAAGGTGAAATATTGAAATAACATATACGGAAACGAGGATATGATAGCAAAAAGGTTTAGAATAATTATAGGAGCAACGATCCGATCACTCAAGACTCTACTTGCTCCCCTCCTTTTGGGAGGGGTAGGGGGTGGGCTATTCCTCTCTTCCTGCGGCGAGTTCTGGGAGTTTGAGAGTCAGCAGGTGGAGACGGCCGACGCGATGACGCTGGGCAGAAAGGTCATCAACCTGATGGTGGGTGACAGTTGCGTGGTGCCCGTGAATTTCGTGCCCGAGTCACAATCCAGCTACACCGTGTTCTGGCTCACTGACGACGAGGAGATATGCCGCTTCAAGGGCGACACCCTCGTTGCTGTCGCCGAGGGACAGACACGTGCCATCGCCTTCACCAGCATCGACCGTCTGCGCGACACCTGTTATGTCAACGTCATACCCGCCTTCGAAGATGTTACTGCTGACTATCCCTACGACATGATGGTCTATGCCGACGTGGACATCCACGGCGAGAAACTCACGTCCCAGAACAGCCGCCGCCACCAGATAGTCGCCTATGTGGGCGACGAGATGCGTGGCCTGGGCGTCGTCCGCGAGTTCACTGCCGCAAAGAATAAGATATCCTATCTCGAGTTGCGCGTGTGGAGTCCCTTCTCCTATGGCGACAAGGTCACTTTCCGTTGCTACTACCGCGGTACGGGGCGCATGGAGCTCTTCCCCGACACCATCACCTTCGACGGAGAAATGCACGGCACCTTGTCCGACCTCTATCCCCTGCGCCTCGACGAGAAGGCCCGAGAGTACGTACCTGAGTTCGACTACGAGTTCTATATCGAGAACCCCGACACCATCAAGGTGGTGATAGAGGAAGAGTGAGCCCACCCCCAACCCCTCCCCAAGGGAGGGGAGAAAGAGCCTACCCCCAACCCCTCCCGAAGGGAGGGGAGAATTAGATAGATAATGAAATAATATATATGGAAACGAGGATATGATAGCAGAAATGTTTAGGACAATTACAGGAGCAATGTTCCGGTCACTCAAAACTATACTCGCTCCCCTCCTTTCGGGAGGGGTTTGGGGGTGGGCCCTTTTAATTTTCTTTTCTAGCTGCAACCTCTTCATCGAGGACGAGGAAGATCAGCAGGGGTTCAAGAGTGTGCCCCAGCATACCGGTGAGGGCTACGATGCGCCTGTCACCGTGGAGCAGGGCGATGCCACCGTCACCTACCAGTACAACGACAACGTGCGGGTGCTCACTGGCGAGGTGCTGCAATACATACGCCATGTGGAGTACGACCATACCACCGTGCTCTGCGAAGTACATTTCGATGCCAATACCCCCGAGCGCCTGCTGCCTGTGCCGGGCGAGATACTGGTGAGCACCGAAGTGGGGACCTTCCCCATGGGCATCAACCACCGAGTAGAGAGCCGCTATGAAGATGACGGTGTCATCAAGTGCCTGTGCGGTTTCTCCAAACTTGAGGAGACCTTCAAGCAGCTTGAGATTGACGGTCATCTCAACATGGGACATGAAGATTATTTTGTGGAAGCCGAGAATCCCGAAGCGCCGCAGGGTGATGAAGCGCCGTCAGATACCCGTGCAGATTTCGACGTCGATGGTGTCAAGGTGTCCATCAATGATAAAGGTGTCAGTCTGACCTTCCCCTTGGCGCCTCCGGCCGGATTCAAGTTTACCGGTGCCAAGGTGGCTCCCACCCTTACGATGGATAAAGATAAGAACTACGTTCGCATAGGTTTTGGACTCGATTTTACCAATTTCTCGCTCAGCAACATGAAGTTCTCGTTCACGCAGGAAGTGGAGTTCCGCACCGACATTACCCTCGAGGGCGAGGCCGACTTCAGTCAGTCCATCGCCAAATTCCATCCGCTCAAGGGGCATGTCGTGACTATCGGCCCTGTGCTGCTCGTATTCTTTGTTGATATCGACGTTGTGCTGTCGGCCAGTGCGACAGCTTCCGTCAGCCAGAGCGTATGGAAGCACAAAAAGAAAGTGATAGATATCGACCTGAAAAATCTGACCTGCAAGGCGCGGCCTACGGAAGACGTCAAGAATGACCCCTGGACAGTCAAGGGTATGTTCAAGGGCAAGGTGGGTCCTCAGGTTGACATCACCTTTGGCATGGGCATCTATGGCAGGGTGCTCACTGTCAATCTCATACCCTCCATCTTCTTTGGCATTGAAGCCACGCTGCCACCTCTTACCAATGCGGTGCAGGAAGCCTACGAGCTGGTGAAGCAGAGCGGGGCTGACCTCAAGCTCACGCTCGAACTGAAGATCAGCGTCATCCTCAATCTCTCGCTCAATGATATTTTCGGCATCGACCTGCGCAATACGAAGAAGGCCCTAAGCGAAGTGGAGCGCATAGCCAAGACCGACAATGAGATATACAAAAAGCTCGACGAAGCCCAGCAAAATGCCTCCACCGACGATGACAATAAGTTAGGACCCGAGTTCCCGCTCGGCTCGTGGGACCTGTGGATCCGCCACTGGCCTTGGTATCCCGTCATCGACGATAATTCGTTCAAGATAGAAAACATCTTCAGTTACCTCACCGAAACGTCTACCTTCAAAGGTGAATTCAAGATAAACAAAGAGGGACTACTCTCATCGTTGATGGGCAGACACTATGTGCCAGCCCTGCGCATCACCAGAGGCAAGAACTACCAAGGTGTCATCTTCCCCGAGGAGGGAGGCATGGAAGCCAGGGTGGAGAGCGGCAAGACCTACCACTTCAAAATTCCTGCAACTGAGGACAACAAGACCTATACGGCCACGCCCTGCTACTTCCTGTATCCTGTCAAAGAAAATGACCCCGAGGCACTCGACAAGGGACTCAACTTCAATGCTACCTCGCCCAGCGTACACATCGATGACGTCAGTGTCGTGTATATGAAGGACGAATTCAGCGAAGAAGGCAATATCTTCAATGATAAAGGCCAGAGCTACAGACATAAGTACACCTACCATATTGAGACACGTATATCTGTGTACGGTCTCGAGAATATGGCGTTCTGGTCCGTAATGGAAGATCGTTCCAACACCTTATACCGTTCCAACCGCCACTCTGCCGAAAAACAGCGTGATGGAACCTATATCTATCGTTGGGATGTCACGATATACGCAAATTTGGATGATTATGCCACTAAGTTGACTTTCATTTCCAATACCCATAATAAGAATGGCGACGTCCTAAAGCCAGGCAATACCTATGTCATCCGCTGCCACAGCAGCGGCACCTATGACATCGTCGACGACGGTGAAGGGTTCTCGCTCAGTGGTCTCAAAATACCGGAAATTTCTAGAGAATAATTGTTCAAAGATTTGGCGGTTGAAGGATTTATGCTTATATTTGCAGTCGAAATATGATCATAAAATCCTAAGACAATGGAGAAGACCGTCAGAATACGCTGTAAGAACAATGGGGCAGCCATCGAGGTGCCCATGGGTAGCAAGCTGGACCAGATCTACGAGATGCTGGACCTCAAGATGAAGTACGAGCCCGTCATCGCTCACGTCAACAACAAGGTGGAGGGACTGCACTACCGCGTCTATAAGCCCAAGGACATCGAGTTCCTCGACATCACCTCGCCCTCGGGCATGCGTTGCTATACCCGCACGCTCTTCTTCGTGCTTTGCAAGGCCGTGCGCCAGCTCTACAGCCACGGCCACGTCATCATCGACATACCCGTGTCCAAGGGCTACCACTGCAACATGATGATAGGCCACGAGGTGACCCAGGCCGACGTAGACCGCATCAAGGCCAAGATGCAGGACATCATCGATGCTGCCCGGCCCATACGCCGCCACGAGATAGCCACCGAGGATGCCATCGCCATGTTCCGCCGCAGCGGAGCCTCCACCAAGGCCAAGCTCCTGGAGAGCGTCAGTTCGCTCTACAGCACCTACTACGAGATAGATGGCTACGTGGACTATTACTACGGTGCCATGCTCACCAATACCAGCAAGCTCTACCTCTTCGACCTGGTGCCTTACTTCGGCGGCGTATTGCTGCGCCTGCCCTCGTTCCAGAACCCCATGGAGCTGTGCCCCCTGGTGCGCCAGGACAAGATGTTCGACATCTTCAAGGAGCACCACCAGTGGCAGCGCATCCTGGGACTCAACACCGTGGGCGACCTCAACGAAGCCATCCTGCAGGGGCGCAGCAACCGCCTCATACAGGTGTCCGAGGCCCTGCAGGAGAAGAAGATAGCCTCCATCGCCGATGCCATCAAGGCCAACCCCGACATCAAGATGGTGCTCATAGCCGGACCCTCGTCCAGCGGCAAGACCACTACCTGCAAGCGACTCAGCGTGCAGCTGGCCGTCAACGGCATCCGCCCTGTAGAGATATCCCTCGACGACTATTTCCTCGATCGCGACAAGACACCGCGCGATGCTTCGGGCGACTACGACTTCGAACATCTCCATGCCCTCAACCTCCCCCTGCTCAACCAGCAGATGAACGCCCTCTTGCAGGGCGACGAGGTAGAGCTGCCGCGCTATAACTTCCAGAAGGGCATGAGCGAGATGAGCGGTCGCCGCCTGCAGCTCGTTGAGGGCGACGTGCTCGTGGTAGAAGGCATCCATGCCCTCAACCCCGAACTGACGGCCCAGGTGCCCCAGCACCAGTTGTTCCGTGTCTATGCCTCGGCGCTCACCACCATCATCCTCGACTCCCACAACTACGTGCCCACCACCGACAACCGCCTCCTGCGCCGCATCATCCGCGACCATAAGTACCGCGGCGTGTCGGCCCGCGAGACCATACGTCGCTGGCCGTCGGTGCGCAAGGGTGAAGACCGCTGGATATTCCCCTTCCAGGAGAATGCCGACGTCATGTTCAATACAGCCATGCTCTTCGAGCTGGCCGTCATCAAGAGTCAGGCCGAGCCGCTGCTGGAGCAGGTGCCCGAGAACTGCGTGGAGTATGCCGAGGCCTACCGTCTGCGCAAGTTCCTCAGCTACATCCGTCCCATACCTGCCGACCAGATACCGCCCACGTCGTTGCTGCGCGAGTTCCTCGGCGGCTCCTCGTTCGAGTATTGAAAAGTGTAGTTTTTAGCCGGAATGAGATACGCGAAGACCATACTTCTCCTATTGCTGCTGCTGACGGCAGGCTGCGACGACCGCCAGCTCGACAACGTACTCGCCACGGCCGACAGCCTTGTCACTGTCAGTGCTGACTCAGCGTTACACTATCTTGAGGCCCACGCCCGGCTGAAGGGCGAGGGCTCCCGTAGTCAGCGCATGCGCTACGAGCTGCTGCGGGCCACGGCGCAGAACAAGGCCTACGTAGACTTCACCACCGACTCGGTGATGAAGCAGGTGGCCGACTACTACGACCATCACGGCACTGCCAACCAGCAGCTGCAGGCCCACTACCTCCTCGGTTGCGTCTACCGCGACCTGGGCGATGCTCCCCGTGCTATTGAGTGCTTCCTCGATGCAGTGGAAAAGGCGGATACCACGGTAGTTGGATGCGACTACAGGACAATGGGGGCTACCTATTCACAGATGGCGGATTGCTTTCATAAACAGTTACTGCTAACAAATGAGATTTATGCCCGAAAAAAAGCTTGTCACTATGCCCTTGTATCTGGTGATACGCTATATGCTCTGAGTGATATGAAGTTGTTGGCAGGTCCATACATGCTTCAAAATGAAAACGATAGTGCTGTTATGATTTTA
>JAFUSV010000137.1 GCA_017467565.1 Prevotella sp. | reverse complement strand
CGCTCCCTTTTGGGGATATGGCGTACCGGCGGATAGCATGGCGTAGCAGCTCCCCTCCCGTGTCGGGAATTGGAGTACCGGCGGATAGCATGGCGTAGAAGCTCCCCTCCCTGGTAGGGGAGGGGCAGGGGTGGGGTCACTAACTAAGCAGGGGTGGGGTCACTAACTAAGCAGAAACGAAATCAATTCTTTTAGTTGCACTGATGGCACTGACGACTCAATACGTAAAACGCTGAGAGTGAATGGCGTATTCGCTGGCGGCGAATGGGCTGATCACTCCGCCGAGGCTGTAACGCTGTAACGCATGCAGTCAACGGGCGCAATTTTTCGCCCGTTAGCAGGAGATGGTCTTAATACTGTTCGAGAAGGGGCAAGCCGACTTCTTGGCGCCATTGGTTCACGCGTGAGGCATCCAACAGCGGGGCCAGATGGCCCTTGTTGTCAGTCTGAGTGCCATAGCGCTGAGGTCTGCCCTCACGCACGTCAATGCGGTCGCGCAGCAATGCAAGGTATAATGGGGCTATGTCGCCATGTGACACAGCTGCCTCCATCTGCGGCAGAAACCTCTTCTGGTGCTCCAGGTCTGCATGTTGGAACACAAGCCAAGCTGCCTGATTGCCAAAGTCGCCTACCTGCTCTTTCCGTGGGAAACCATACTGTGACAGTATCTCGTCAACAAGAGCGAGATTCAGGCTGTCGGTCATCAGTGCCCTACGGGCTAACCGTTCGTTTCGCTCGGTGTCGCCAGGATGGTTCTTGACGGCTTGCGACCATAGCAATCGGTCGTACTGGTCGCGTTCAAAGATGTTTTCCAGTGTCTCTTTTAGCGCTATGTCATAATTCCACCGGTGGCTCCTTGCCTCAAAGGTGTCTTTCAGTTCAATGTGTGAGGTGGTAGCCGGGGCTTCGTAGAAGTCCTTTTCCAAAGCGATGCGGTGGCGCAGGTATGCCAGTGCTGCTTGGTTGTCGCCAATGGTGGTCATCTTGTTTGCCGCCCATGAAAGTTGGCTGGGGAGTATGTAGCGGTCATCAGAGAATGCAAGGTCGTACGCCTGTCGTGCCTCGTCGTAGAGGTGTGCATCAAAAAGCGAGTCAGCATGGAAAATCAGGCTCCAGTAATCGTCCTGCGAGGCAGGTGATGACAACTCTGCGCTATTCTGGGGGTGACGTTTCACGGCTAATGCCTTCAGGTCGTCGAGCATCACACCCACCATCTCGATGTTACGAGAGTCGCTCACGTCCCAGTGCAATGTGCCGTAGGTCGGATATTCTTTCCGCTCGCTCTGTAACACGTAGCAGTAACCCAGCGTCCGTCCCCCTCGCAGATAGCGATCGATGCACACGACGCGCTGGTTCTTGCGCGAGACTATGACATTGCGCCAGACGTTCTCTTCGGTCTGATGCTGTAGTGGCTCTGCATCAAACGTGTTATGCACCCAGTAATCGCCGTCGGGACGTATCTCGGCATCAGGGCTGATGTCGGTGTATTCAGCGTTGGCAAACTTGAATGTAGGAAAGCCGCCGGCGGTAAGCCAACTGATGGAATCGACGGAGAACGGTAACTCTTTCACGACGCTGCTCTCGAAACGTTGCTGTTCCGTCATGCGGTTTGACTGGCAGCCGGCAAGCGTTATCATCAGTCCCAGAAATAGTATTCTATAGTTCATAACTTACTTCTTAACTCTTAATTCTTAATTCTTAATTAAACATCCCCTTCATCACGTTTGCCGGTGGTCGCTGGTGCAGCAGCTCGTTCTTCATGAAGTCCATGTAGGGGGCTACGTGGGCGAAGAACTGCTGAAAGGCAGTACACAGATAGTGGAGCCCCGGCTCGCCGTCGGCAGTCGTGCAGAAGCGGTCCTTGGGGCAGCCTCCGTTGCAGGCGAAGAGCCATGGGCACTGCTGGCACTGGCGGGGCAGGGCAGAGCGCTTGGACAGGCCGAACTGCCGCTGACGCTCGCTGTACATCATGCCCGTGATGGTCTCGCTGTTGATGTTGCCCAGCAGAAACTCCGGGTAGACGAAATGGTCGCAGCTATAGACGTCGCCGTTGTGCTCGATGACTGCTGCATGTCCGCAGGTCTCGCCCATCGTACAGACGCCTGGCTGTTCGCCGGCCCAGCAGGCCAGGGTGGCGTCAAACAGCTGTACGAACACCTGGCCCACATCGTGGCGCACCCATTCGTCGAAGATGGTACAGCAGAAGTGTGCATACTGCTCGGGCGAGACGGAGAACGGCTTGAGCTGGGCACCCTCCCTCTCTATGATAGGGGCAAACTGGATGTAGCGGCAGCCTATGTCCTTATAGAAATGGTAGACGTCGAGCGGATAGTCGGCATTGTAGTCGTTGACTACCCCCATGACGTTCCACTCCACCCCGTGTTTCTGCAACAGCCGTATGCCTCGCATCACCTTGTAGAACGAAGGCTGGTTGCCGCGCGAACGGCGGTACTCGTCGTGAAACTCCTGCGGGCCGTCTATGGAGATGCCGATGAGCCAGTTGTTCTCACGGAAAAACTCGCACCACTCGTCGGTGAGCAGCGTGCCGTTGGTCTGCAGGCAGTTGTCTATGATGCGTCCGCGGGCATACTGACGCTGCAGGGCCAGCACCCGTTTGTAGAAACTGAGGGGGCGCATCAGCGGTTCGCCGCCATGCCAGGTGAAGAGCACCTGGGGCTGCGTCTGGGCCTCGATGTACTGCCTGATGAAGTTCTCCAGCGTCTGGTCGCTCATCGTGAAGCGGCCCACGGCTGACGTGTCGGCATACAGCTTGCTCTTCTCCAAGTAGTAGCAGTAGCTGCACTGCAGGTTGCAGAGGCTGCCCACAGGTTTCGTCATCACGTAGAGCGGCGATGCAAAGGGTGCAAATGTTTTCATACTGCAAAATTACACATTAATTTTGACATGACCATCACTTTTCATGGCTTTTTAGCATGAATGTCGAAGAAAAATGTTACCTTTGCGCAGTTATTTCACATGAAACTAACGTAAACAAGAGAGAATATGAAAAAGATGACAACGCTGGCAGCCCTGATGATGGCTGCAATGCCGCTGATGGCGCAACAGACGAAGTGTGACGTCTTTGGAAAGACCACCGATACGAAGGTCTACCTGATGGACTATACGAATCCTCAGACTCCACTGGACAGTGCCGCGGTAGTGAAAAACGAGTTCCACATAGCTGTTTCGGCTGATAAGAACGCGCTGATGGTCGTCAGGGGTGACAAGACGGAGTGGCTCGGCTTGTTCTTCAACGACGGGCAGGAGGTGAAGATGGACATGAATACCCGGAAGGTGTGGGGATCGCCACTGAACGAGAAGATGAACGGCTATGATGCCGAGGTGTCTGAAACCGTAGCCACGCTGAACGATGTGGCTGGCAAGCTGCGCAGACCTACCGTCACGGAGGCAGAGAAAAACGCGCTGCAGGCTGAGTTTGAGAAGGCCTATGAGAAACTGGGGAAGACGCTGGAGACCATCATACGCGAGGACGGCACGTCGCTGGCTGTAGTGCCCTTCCTGGGGTATATGGCCACGCTGATGACTGAGCAGACCGTCAAGCTGCTCGCTCAGGACGTGCCTGCCGCCAAGCATCCCTTCGGGCAGAAAATCAAGCAGATGCTCGACAGGGAGACACGCGAGGAGGCTATGAAGAACGAGATTCTGGGCAAGCCCTTCACTGACCTGGAGGAGGCCGACGTGGACGGCAAGATGCACAAGCTGAGCGAATACGTGGGCAAGGGCCGCTGGGTGCTGGTGGACTTCTGGGCTTCGTGGTGTGGCCCCTGCCGCGCCGAGATGCCCAACGTGGTGGAGAACTACAAGAAATACCACGACAAGGGATTCGACATCGTGGGCCTGTCGTTCGACAATAAGAAAGAGGCTTGGGTGAAGGCCATCAGCGACTTGCAGATGCCGTGGACGCACCTGTCGGACCTGAAGGGATGGCAGACGAAGGCCTCTGAGGTCTATGGCATACGCTCCATCCCTGCCAGCCTGCTCATCAATCCCGAGGGTATCATCGTTGCCCGCGACCTGCGTGGGCCGGCACTGGGAGCTAAGCTCAAAGAGATTTTTGGATTTTGAATCTCAAACTTCAAACGTTCACTTCCTTTCGTAGTGAGGCATCTCGTCGGGGAGGACAAAGGAGAATTCAACAAGTCCTTTGACCTCTCCGTCTTCTTTCCAGGGCGTCTGGAATATCAGTTTCTTCTTGCCCTGTTTGCTGATGGTGTAGCAATGGCTCTCGCCCGACTCCAGCATGTGCCGTATGATGGCTTGCGAGCGCTCGTTGTGACAGGGCATCATGCTCTGTCCCACCATTGACGAGTTGCCGTCCTTGCAGAAGGTTTCGCGCGAACGTTTGTTCATGTAGAGGACTGTACCCTCGGTGTCGCAGACGGTGATGGCTCCATCAATATCCTCTGCCCAGTTGTTCTTTTCGTTGTTCATCTTTAATTATCCATTATCAATTATCCATTCTCAATTAGTTGAAGGCTCCCGTATTCCGGCACATGCTGCCAGGCCTCTTCCAGCGTGTAGATGCCAGCATAGATGGTGGCGGCCACCAGCACGCCGGCATGTGCAAAGACAGCCACCTGGCGGTAGGGCTGCTGACGCACGTCGTCGAGAAAGGCTGACACACGGGCCAACTGATCTGTGAAACTCTCGCCGTCGTGGGTCGGCAGGTGCAGATAGTCATCGTACCACTGTTGCAGGTAGGGGTCGTCGATGTCATCGTAGCGCTCCATCTCCCAGCGCCCCATGTTCATCTCTTTCAGACGGTCGTCGGGCGTAGCGTCGGGATAGCCGCAATAGGCTGCCAACAGGCGGGCTCGTGTCAGGGGCGACGTGTAGACGGCATCGAATGGTCCGCAGAGCTGCAGCCGTGCTTTGGTGACGGCAGCTTCGGCCTCGAAGGTCTTGGCTACGGGCACGTCAGTCCATCCGTAGCAGGTGCCGGGGGCTACGTCCACACGGGTATGGCGGATGAGTACGATTTTCATGGGCTATTCTATGGAAGCATGCAGACTGAAGGTTACGGCCAGATAGGCGCTCAGCTCGACCAGCAGGAACAGCGCCCCGCAGCAGTCGCCCGTATAGCCTCGCAGCCGGCTCCAGATGAGGCGGTAGAGGAAATACATGGTCAGGCAGGGAATGAATATCAGCAGCTGCCAGTCGACGACGGCGCGCATGTAGTAGCAGTAGAGGCCTATGGGCAGCAGACCCTGGATGCCCAGCAGGATGCCGGCTCGTGTCGACATGCGGCGATAGACGTTGTGGGCCTTCGACGTGTCTTCGGTCCTGGCATAGGGCATCATCATGATGATCTGTCCCGACAGCATCTTGGCGTAGGGGTCTACGGCCAGGATGGTGAGTGCGCCGTAGAGGGGCCCCATGCTGTAGAGCGTGAAGAAGAGGATGCCCACGTAGACAATCAGACTCAGCACGCCATAGGTGCCTATGTGCGAGTCCTTCATGATACGCAGGATGCGCTCACGGTCGCTGCCGCCTCCGCCGAAGCCGTCGAAGAAGTCGGCCAGCCCGTCTTCATGGAGGGCACCGGTGAGCATCATACGCGAGGCGATGGCCAGCATGACGGCTACAGGATAGGGGAGCACGTAGCTGCCGAAGTAGAAGACTGCCGCCATGACGCTGGCCGTCAGCCAGCCTGTCAGGGGCCACCACTCCACGACGGACTGGTAGCACTCGCGTGGCGGCTGATGGATGCGCCAGAAGGGTAGACGTGTAAAGAAGATGTAGGCCGCCCAGATGCGGTCAAAAGTATTTCGTAATATTGGCATTGTCAAAGTTGTTCATTTCGTTTATCATACGGACGGCCGACTCGATGATGGGGTAGGCGCAGAGGGCGCCTGTGCCTTCGCCCAGACGAAGACCGAGGTTCAGCAGCGGACGGGCTCCGAGTACGTCGAGCATCTGTCGGTGGGCACTCTCGTCGCCGCAGTGTCCGAATATCATGTACGACTGGGCATCAGGATAGAGCAGGCAGGCTCCTAAGGCGCAGGCTGTCATGATGAATCCGTCGACCAGCACCAGCATCTTCTGCTCCGCGGCGCGCAGCATGGCTCCTATGGCGGTGATCATCTCGAACCCGCCGAAATAGCGCAGCGCCCCCACTGTGGCATCAGGTTTCCCCTGATGCTCCTCCCACTCGCGGTACCGCTTCACCGCCTCGCCGAGCACGCGCCTCTTGTGCTCGATACCGGCGTTGTTGAGCCCCGAACCGGCTCCGATGCACTCGTCGAGGGGAATATCGCAAAACAGACTGAGCCAGATGCTCGACGGCGACGTGTTGCCGATACCCATCTCGCCGATGCAGACGATGTTGCTGCCTGCCTGCCGACAGTCGTCTACAAGGTCGCAGCCCGTCTGAATGGCCTGGTTGAACTCGTCCTCGCTCATGGCCGGTTCGTAGAGGAAGTCCTTGGTGCCTCGGGCTATCTTCTTGTTGATGATGGTGGGATAGTCGCTCAGGTCGTAGTCTACGCCTGTGTCGACGATGCGTAGGTCAAAGTGGTGCTGGCGGCAGAACATGTTGACGCCGCCACCGCCACGGGTGAAGTTCTGCATCTGTTGCCAAGTCACCTCGCGGGGACTCACGCTGACGCCCTCGCGCTCTATGCCGTGGTCGCCGCCCAGCAGCAGATGGCAGGGGTGGCGCAGCTCGGGTGACAGCGTCTGCTGTACCAGCGCTATCTGCAGGGCGAGCTCTTCCAGTCGTCCCAGTGAGCCTTTCGGCTTGTTCAGGTTGTCTATCTTGGCTTGTATCGCTGACTGAATGGCACGGTTGGGTGCCTCTATGTGGAATGTCTTCATAGTCTATCCTTTGATTTTGACAGGAATACCGCTGACCATCAGTATCACTTCGTCGGCACGCTGGGCTACGTACTGGTTCATCCATCCCTCCAGGTCGGTGAAGTGGCGCTGCACGGCGTTGTCGCTGATGCCCCCGCTGCCTATCTCGTTAGTGACGAAGATGAAGGTGGCATCCTGTGCGGTGAAACGGTCGAACTCTGCCTTGACGGCATCGAGCGTCTGCTCTGCATCCTGGCTGTCGAAGAAGAAGTTGGTGAGCCAGAGGGTGATGCAGTCTATGAGTACCACGCGTCCCGTCACGTCATGACGGCTCAGCCAACGCTCTTCCTCAATGTTGGTCCACTGGGGCCCGCGCCGCTCTTGATGCAGCTCCACGCGGTGCCTGAACTCATCGTCCCAGATGTGCGCCGTAGCCATGTAGACGGGGGTGGCGCTGAGGCTGAGAGCCAGCTGCTCGGCATGCTGACTTTTGCCCGACCGTTGCCCTCCTGTGATTAAAATGATGCGTCTCATGTCTTTCTTAATGCTTCATAATAGGTGCAAAGATACGATTTTTCGGCAAAAAAGAAGAATTATCGGCGGAAAATTACACCTCTTTCAATCTTTTTTATTAACTTTGCACGCATATAAGAAAAAAAAAGATGAAAAGACTATTATATATACTTTTGGCTTTGACATTTCTCCTGGATGCTTCTGTTCAGGATTCCTTTGGTATGACCCTTGCTTCGCCTGTCAGTCAGCAGCCCCAGGATTCTGTGGTGACAGAGGGACAGAAGGCTGCTGCACCCGCCAAGAAGAAAACAAGAAGGACGAGAAAGAAAAAGAGAAGAAGCAGGCGGAGGGTAATGCCTTCAAGGACTGTGAAAACCGCCACACCTGAGGTCATAGATGCAACATCTCCCGGCAAAGTAGATATGGAGAAACCTGTCGTGGCAGAGGTGGTCGTAGAGAAACCTGCCGTACCCGAGGTGGTCGTAGAGGAACCTGCCGTGCCCGAGACACATAAAAAGTCGCCTATCGAGCGTAAGCGGGAGCTGGCTTCACGTCAGAGCACACAGACGGTGAAGACATCACCCGTGGTCAGCCGTAAACCGATGGAAGAACCTTCCGCAAAGGAGAAGTCTTCCAAGGGACTGCCTACCATTGCCTTTGCTGCCGGTTCCAGCGTGGTGGGGCACAACCAGATGGAGAAGATGGCCGAGCTGGCCAGCTATCTGCGCAATCATCCGCGTGCCAAGATCGTCATCAAGGGAAAGGCCGCGCGTACCGATGCTGTGCGCAACGCGCTTATCAGTCGCTACGGCATCAATTCGGACCGGCTCATCGCCGAGACCGATGCCAGTGCCTCGGCCGTGACTTTCATTGAGAAATAGACACAAAAAAGGCCTGCATCCACAGCGTGTGCAGGCCTCTTCTTATATTTTTTTCCCTTAGGGCTTGGCTACTTGTGTAGGGATGTCCTCGACGCGTCCGTTGAACTCCTCAGTGAAGAAGTCGCCCCATACGTCGTGATCCTGATAGGACTTGGCATCCTTGGCAACATAGAGCGTACACCACGTGCGGTCTACCTTGTCAAAGGCATTGTCCTCGCATGTAGGAGCCGTAGGTGCCAGACAATAGATGGAAATCAGCGACGTGCAGCGGGAGAAGGCACTGGCACCGATGGCGGTCACCGTGTGGGTATGACCACTGACTTCAGTGAGGTGCATCCATAGAATGTCTCGTCACCGATAGTGGCTATGCCGTTGGGTATCACCATCGATGCCAGGGTAGAACAGCCTTCAAAGGCTCCCATGCCGATGCTCGACACACTGGCGGGAATCGTGAGGTTGGCTACCTGTGAGCAGTTATAGAATGCAAAGCTCTTGATACTCTTGATACTGCTGGGGATGCTCACCGACGTCAGACCCACACAGTCGCGGAAGGCATATTCCCCTATAGACACGACATTGAAGGTCTTGCCCATATATGTCACTGTCGAGGGTATCGTCACTGCCCCCGTGTAGGCCGAACGGTTCTGGTCGGAGAACACCTTGTTGGCAACCTCCAGTTCGGTGGCTGAAATACGATAATAGTAAATGCCGTCTACTTCGCAGTCATAGGCGAAAGCCTTTGCACCGCAAAATACCCCAATAAAGGCCACGAGCAACTTAAAATATGCTTGTTTCATTTCTTTTGTTAAGAAGTTATTATTTTTATCGATATATCGCAATTTGAGTGCAAAGGTAATAAAAAAAAAGAATCACACAAAATTTTAGCTTACTTTCTTTTCATAATTGAGCAGAATTTAAACCTTAGTAACCCATTTTGGGCTGAAAGGTATATAATCAGCATAATTATATACCCCTCGCACTTCCGCAACCTCGCACACTCGCACACTCGTACCGTCGTACCTCCGCACCCCCGTACCCCCGACTATATATATAATAAGGTGTACCGTCTGTCACTTCTTGGCCGGCACAAAACTCTCCCAAGTCTGGTCGTCATAGTAAACTCTTATCTCTGTGACATGGCGTGTTGGTTTGTCAATATATTTCAAAACCTCGCGGTTGCTTTCCTGATGTGTACTTCTTACACTATTGGGTTGCAGGCCTGGCTGACCGACAGTTTTAGGAGTGGGAGAGGGAGCGAACGAAAAACTGAGACTCGGATCTTCCCCTTGGAACATGTCTGGAGCATCGGTTGGCTGGCTGCTCGCCTCGTTGCTTTTCTGTAGATACATGTCGCCGGTGCCGAACATCAGCCAGTCGGTGTTGATGTCAGGAATTTTCTTTTTGATGCTTTCAACGATGTTGATCGTCGGTCGGGTACGGTCGTTGAAGATGCCGCTGAGTGTAGCGGGCGTTGTTCCGATGAAGTCAGCGAACACCTGTTGGGTCATGTGCTTCGACTCCATAATCTGCCTGATTCTGTCTTTCATTTCCTTGATGCACTAAAATGGGCCCCAAAAGGGCGGTTTTCGTTTCAGTTTACAAAGGTAAAACATTTTTTTGACTCCTGCAAGAATTTAAAGAGAAATTTGTGTTTGCAAAGTTTGAATTTATAATTTTGTATTTGTAAATCTAAACATGAAAATTTAATTTTGTGCTGTTTATCTTTGTAAATTCATATTTTTCGCCAGATTTAAATATTTGTATTACTGCGGCAAATGGAGTCAAAATACTGGCTTTTAGTATATTATGCGATGAAAAACCCTTGAATTTTTGTTTTATATTCAGTATTTACAACCTTTTATCTTCATTTATTTACCCTATTTTTCAGCACTTTATCATGGGGCTGGTCTTAGGGATATATCCGATTTACAAATGTATCTCAGTTTTCTTTAAATGCTTAAATTTACTGACTTTCAGCGATTTATAACCTTAAAACGTGGGTTGTATAATTATGAATATACAAATTTATAGGATGTGTTTTAGATTTTAAAACTTAAACTTTTCAAACTTAAATACCGACCTTTACGACTTTAAATATTTATATCTGTGTTACAAATTCACATTTTCGATGCTCGTTTGAAAATCCGAATTTCAGCATATTAAACGCAAAAGAACGTTAACGTTAAATCAGAGAGGGCGAAAAACGCCCAATTTTTAAATCCTTGAAAAATTCTGAGCGCCAGGTTTCGCGCTTCGATTTTTTTTAATTATGAGGGTAGTTATTTTAGCTGAATCCCTTGATTTTATGGGACTTTAGGGCAAAAAAAAGGCACTCTTGCGAGTGCCTGTTCTAAGTCTGGAAAAGTGGTTTTTTAGTGCAAAATGTAAAAAATCAGTTCCTTCATCAGCTCACCTGGAGGGGTATTTGGGTTGTCCAGACCCTTACTTTTGGCATCTATTTCGCGTATCTTGCCAATTATCTGCATCACTTTCATGGCACTGTAGTTTCTCATACCTGTCATGTACTCCTTGGCAGCCCACGGAGACCTCAGTTCCAACCATCCGGCTACTGCCTCCTGGCTGCTCTTTTGTGGGCAATAATGTGCCAGCATCAAGTTCTGGAAGTAATTGAAGAGCAACGGGAGAAATGAGTAGATGCTGCCGGCCTTCGGATTTTTGTCAAAATAATTGATGATTTGATTAGCTTTGAAAACGTTGCGATTTACGATGGCGTCACGTAGTTCAAATCCGTTGAAGTCCTTGCTTACCCCTATCTGATCCTCCACCACCTGGGGTGTTATCCTTCGGTTGTCGTCAGGTAGTGACAGCATCACCTTGTCCAGTTCGCTGGTCAGTCGGCTCAGATCGGCTCCTATGGCGTCGGCGATGAGCTGTGTAGACTTAGGGTCTATGGCCGTCTGCTTCTGCTTCAGGTAGCTTTCTATGAATGCCGGCAGGTCTCTGTCCTTCAGTTTTTGGCTTTCAAAGATGATGCCGGCCTGCTGTATGGCCTTCACATATTCACGTTTGCGACCGTCTATCTTGCCGTTTTTGTGGCAGAGCACCAGTATGGTACTCTTCAGCGGCTGCTTCATGTACTTCTCCAGTGCTTCCGTGTTCTTGATGTTCTGGGCTTCCTTCACGATGACCACCTGTCGTTCGGCCATCATGGGGTACCTGCGGGCAGTGTCGGCCACCTGCGATGCATTGGCGTCGCTGCCGAAGAGGATGGTCAGGTTGAAGTCCTTCTCTTCGGGCTGCAGGGCGTTGTCGGCTATGTAGTCGCTTATCTTGTCGATGTAGTACGGTTCGTCGCCCATGAGGTAGTAGACCGGTGCATATTTTCCTTGCTGCAGGTCTTGCATGATGCTCTGGAACGTCACATTCTTAGTTTCAGCCATATACAGTTTTGGGTATAACAATTGTGGGTGCAAAGTTACTCATTTCTTCCGAACTGAGCAAATATGTCCCCTCTATTTTCACTCAAAAGATTCTAAGGATCTTAGGATTTAAGGATTTTATTGCTGCTTGCTGTCAGTAAATGGCATACCTTGTGAGAGGCGTTAATAGACAAAAAATCCTTCCCATCGCTTGAAGGCCTTCGCCTGCGGCAGCTTCGAGGAGTGTATCAGGGCGTAGAGGCCCGACTCGTTGATGACCACAGATTTCTGTTCTCGACCGATGGCGTCGCGAAACGCGACGGTGCCCTTGTCTTCGCGGTCGACGTGCTTATTCAGCGCATCACGGGTATTGCTGTACCCCAGCGCCTGTGCCACGTCCCTGCCCACGAACATGATTTGGTTATTGACTTGGCAAGTACGAATCTCGCCGAAAATATCGCTTGAAAATATTTGAATGCACGCTGTCCACGCAGTCGTCATAGCACGCAGTGGGAATGCCACAGGGAACCACGGTTTTGTACAGCGGTACTTTAGTATCGCAAATCAGGGGCGACAGCCCTTTCATCTGCATGTCGCAGAACAGTTCTCTTAATTCTTTTTCGTTCATAATCTTGCAACTATTATTTTTTTTACGTTTGCGGCTGCAAAATTACGCTTTTAGTGTGCACAAAAAGTTCACTTTCCGAAAAAGTTGTGTTAAAATCCCCGATTTTTCAGAAAGTTTAACACTTAATGATGACTGTGCAGAGGTACAAAATAAGTGGACCGGCCATCATGCCAGTCCACTTATTTTTCGTTAAAAATTCCTTATTGCACAGAACCGGAAATTTGTGCACCCGGAATGTTTACAAACGACGTGATCAGTAGCTCCTGTCCCCGGTGATTACTAAAAAAAGTATTCTCAAATTTGTGAATATCAGAAAACTTTTGTAACTTTGCCCCAAAATCAGAATCTGTGTATGATTGTCACCTTCGAAGAAGACTATCTTAGAGAACT
>JAFUSV010000136.1 GCA_017467565.1 Prevotella sp. | reverse complement strand
AGCCTCGGGGGTGGTTGTTTCTATCGTTTCTATAGCGTCTATAGTTGCTATAGTTTCTATAGGGGCTATAGGTTCTTGGGGCTCTGGGGCCTTTTCTTCGACCGGGGCTTCCTCTTCGACGGGGGGCTCCTCGACCTCCTTCTGACCCATGTCGTCGAAGGTGACGCCATCGTTGAGGACGACGGTCTCAAACTGGGAGAAGGGCTTGTTGACCAGGTCCTTCATGGCGGCATCGGGGGTGAAGGTCAACTTCGAGTGACTGTCTATGACGACACGCTCACCGGTATTGACGTTCACACTCTCACGGGCCTCAACCTCGACTACCTTGAACGTGCCGAGACCTTTCACCTTGACCAGCTTGTCGCGGGCAACGCCGTCACGTATCACGTCGACCATCGCCGCAATGAAACCCTGGGCACCACGCTTGTCTATGCCGTATTTCTCTACGAGTATGGAGGCCAACTCGCTGACGTATATCTTTCCTGTCATTCGGCACCTCCATTCTTTATCTTATCCTTCCACGACGGGTTGGGCTTGAATCCCAGCACCAACTTGGGGGGTACGAGCATGCGCTGTCCCGACGAGGGGTTGACCATGATGCGCTCCAGCTTCTTCTTCACTTCGAACATGCCGAAGTTGGGCAGCTGCACGGCATTGTCGGCCATGAAGCTCTCGCACATGGCATCGAGCAGCGTGTTGACCATCTTCTGCGTGGCGTCGCTCTTCTGTCCTGTGCGCTGGGCCAGTTCTGCTATAAATTCCTTATTATTCATCTGTATATCATTCTGTATTTGCGTCGTTACTATAGTTGACTCACCACTCATGACGTGCCACGGCATGACCGTAGAGGTCGAAGGTGTCGTAGTCGTAGGTGTCTACGTCGTAAAACTCGCCTATCTCCAGCTCACCTTCTTCGGCAGGTATCAGCACCTCGGGGTCTACCTCGGGCGAGCTGTACTCCGTGCGTCCCACGTAGTATTCGCCTTCCAGCCTGTCGATGACGACGGTCATGGTCTGTCCGGCCTCTCTGCTGGCCAGCTCCGAGGCTATGCGTTGCTGTTTGCGCATCAGCTGGCTGAGTCGTTTCTGCTTCACTTCCTCTGGCACGTCGTCTTCATAATAGATGCCGGCATAGGTGCCGTCTTCATGAGAATAGGCAAAGGCCCCCATGCGCTCAAAGGTGTTTGCTCCGACGAAGTTGAGCAGTTGGATGAAGTCTTCATCAGTCTCGCCGGGGAAGCCCACCATCAGGGTCGTACGCAGGTAAATGCCTGGCACGGCCTCGCGGATGCGGCGTATCAGGTCGACGGTCTCATAAGGGGTGATGTGCCGGTGCATGCGCTCCAGCATGTTGCTGCTGATGTGCTGCAGGGCTATGTCGAGGTATTTGCATACATTCTTCTTCTCACGCATCACGCGCAGCAGGTCCATGGGGAAATTGGCAGGATAGGCATAGTGGAGCCTGATCCAGCGCACGCCCTCTATGTCGGCCATCTGCTCTATGAGCTGGGCTATGCGCTGCTCGCCGTAGAGGTCGAGCCCGTAGTAGGTCAGCTCCTGAGCTATCACCTGGAACTCCTTCACACCACGTGCCACCAGCTGACGCACCTCGTCGAGTATCTCCTCCATGGGACGGCTCTGATGGTGCCCCGTGATGTAGGGTATGGCGCAGTAGGCACAATGGCGGTCGCAGCCCTCGCTGATCTTGATGTAGGCGTAGTGTGAGGGTGTGGTGAGTTTGCGAGGCTGACAGGGACTATTGTTGACGACCGAGGGCACACCGTCCTCTGCCTCTATCTGAGAGAGCAGTTCCTTGTAGTTGAACTTGCCGTACCAACCGTCCACCTCGGGTATCTCGCTCTCCAGGTCGGCCAGATAACGCTCTGACAGACAGCCCATCACGTAGACACGCTTCACGCGTCCCTGCGCCTTGGCCTCCACGAACTCCAGGATGGTGTTGATGCTCTCCTCCTTGGCGTCGGCTATAAAGCCACAGGTGTTGATGACGACATAATCGCCCTGCGGGTTGTCGCTATCGTGGGTGACGTGGTAGCCGTGGGCCTCAAAGAGTCCCATGAGCATCTCGCTGTCCACCAGGTTCTTGGAGCAGCCCAGTGAGATAAAGTCTACGGTATTATGCTTCATGCTTGAACAGAGAGTCTACGAACTGTTTGCGGTCGAAGGGCTGCAGGTCTTCCATACCCTCGCCCAGTCCTATGTACTTCACGGGTACCTGCAACTGGTCGCTGATGCCGATGACGACGCCACCCTTGGCCGTGCCGTCGAGCTTGGTGATGGCCAGGCTGGTGATCTGTGTGACGGCCGAGAACTGCTTAGCCTGCTCGAAGGCATTCTGTCCAGTAGAGCCGTCGAGCACCAGCAGCACCTCGTCGGGAGCCGTGGGCACTACCTTCTTCATCACGTCCTTGATTTTCTTCAGCTCGTTCATCAGGCCCACCTTGTTGTGCAGTCGGCCGGCCGTGTCGATGAGTACCACATCGGCACCGTTGGCCTTGGCGCTGGAGAGCGTGTCGAAGGCCACGGAGGCAGGGTCAGAGCCCATCTGCTGCTTGATGACGGGCACGCCGACGCGCTCGCCCCAGATGCATATCTGCTCTACGGCAGCGGCACGGAAGGTGTCGGCAGCACCCAGGTACACCTACTTGCCGGCCTGCTTGAACATCCAGGCCAGCTTGCCGATGGTGGTCGTCTTGCCCACACCGTTGACACCCACCACGAGGATGACGTAGGGGTGGTCCTTGGGCGTATCGTCCAGCTCGTCCTCGGGGTGCTCGTTCTCAGCCAGCAGGGCGGTTATCTCCTCGCGCAGGATGCCGTTGAGCTCGCTGGTCGACACGTACTTGTCGCGTGCCACGCGCTCCTCGATGCGGCGTATGATCTTCAGCGTCGTGTCAACGCCTACGTCGCTGGTGATGAGCACCTCCTCCAGGTCGTCGAGCACATCGTCGTCTACCTTCGACTTGCCAGCCACGGCACGTGCCAGTTTGTCGAACACCGAGGTCTTGGTCTTCTCCAGACCCTTGTCGAACGTCTCTTGTTGCTTCTTTTTACTAAAAAAACCAAATAATCCCATATCCTTTATTTATTTTGTCCGCAAAGTTACAAAGTTTTTGCGACCTGTGCAAGAGTTATAACATTTCTTTAATCGCTTTTCACTTACTTAAACGAAAAGACGGCCTATTCGCGGGCAAATAGGCAGCCTCGGGAGGCTATAATCAAAAAAATATGTAAAAAAGGCGACGCGATTCGGAATTATTTCGTAACTTTGCCCCCGTAAACTTATTAATAGCTATGAAACCAACTCCTATCAAACAAGAAATCGTAGACCGGCTCGTCAGTGAGCTGGGCATCCAGGACTTTGCCAAGGCCACCATCCGCGAAGTGAAGCAGGTGGCAGCCAAGGCCGAAGAGGCCAGCGGCGTAGAGTATATCAAAATGGAAATGGGCATACCCGGACTGCCTGCCGCCCGTGTGGGCGTGGAGGCTCAGGTCAGGGCACTGCAGCAGGGCATCGCCTCGCAGTACCCCGACATACAGGGCTATCCCGAGCTGAAGCGACAGGCCTCGCGCTTCGTCAAGGCCTTCATCGACGTGGACATACGTCCCGAGGGCTGCGTGCCCGTATGCGGCTCCATGCAGGGCGCCTTCGCCTCGTTCCTCACCTGCTCGCAGGCCGACAAGAAGAAGGACACCGTGCTGTTCATCGACCCGGGATTCCCCGTGCAGAAGATGCAGCTGCAGGTGCAGGGCGTGAAGTACCTCACCTTCGACGTCTACGACTACCGCGGCGACAAACTGCGTCAGAAGCTGGAGTCGTACCTCGCCCAGGGCAACATCTGCGCCATCATCTACTCCAACCCCAACAACCCGTCGTGGATATGCTTCACCGACCAGGAGCTGCGCATCATCGGCGAGCTGGCCACGAAGTACGACACCATCATCATGGAGGACCTGGCCTACTTCGCCATGGACTTCCGCCAGGACCTGTCGCGACCCTTCCAGCCGCCCTACCAGCCCTCCGTGGCCCACTATACCGACAACTACATGCTGCTCATCTCGGGTTCCAAGGCCTTCTCCTATGCCGGCGAGCGCATCGGCGTGGTGTGCATCAGCGACAAGCTGTTCCACCGCCACTACCCCGACCTGGCAGCACGCTACGAGGGACTGCCCTTCGGCCTCGTCTTCTCTACCCGCATGCTCTACGCCCTCTCCAGCGGCACCAGCCACTCGGCACAGTACGCGCTGTGCGAGATGTTCCGCGCCGCCTGCGACGGTGAGTACAACTTCCGCGACGACATCAAGGTCTACGGTGAGCGTGCACACCGGCTGAAGGAGATATTCCTGCGCCACAACTTCTACGTGGTCTACGACCGCGACCTCGACCAGCCCATCGCCGACGGCTTCTACTTCACCATCGGCTACCCGGGCATGACCAGCGGCCAGCTGGCACGCAACCTGATGTACTACGGTGTGTCGGCCATCTGCCTGGTCACCACCGGCTCGCACCAGGAGGGACTGCGCGTCTGCACCTCGTTCATCAAGGACCACCAGTACGACCAGCTGGAGGAGCGCATGGCGATATTTGCCGAGAACTACCCCATATAGCGACGTATGCGAAAAATACTGACAACCATCTTACTGACACTCACCTGCATGCTCACCATGCAGGCCCAACGCCCACGCATCGGACTGGTGCTGGGCGGTGGGGGTGCCAAGGGTGCAGCTGAGGTAGGCGCACTCAAGGCCATCGAGGCTGCAGGCATCCAGGTGGACTACATCGCCGGCACCAGCATCGGCGCCATCGTAGGCTGTCTCTATGCCGCAGGATATACGGCCGCTGAACTCGAACAATTATTTACAGAACAGGAGTGGCTGTCACTCCTGACCGACCGCCGCGAGGACCTCAGCTCCGAACCGCTGAAGACCGTCGACGGCGTCACCTACATCCTGGGATTTCCCGTCATCGACCTCAACAACAAAGCCTTCGGTGTGCTGGGAGGCAACCGCGTGGAGCAGGTGCTCGACTCGATGCTGGCACTCAAGGGGGCCGTGGAGTTCGAGCGGCTGAAGATACCCTTCCGCTGCGTGGCTGCCGAGATGCTGACGGCCAGCGAGGTGGTGCTCAGCGAGGGCACCGTGCCACAGGCCGTACGTGCCTCGATGGCCATACCCGGACTCTTCAAGCCCGTCACCATCGACGGCCGCAAGCTCATTGACGGCGGCATGATGAACAACCTGCCCGTCGACGTGGTCAGGGCGATGGGTGCCGACTACGTCATAGCCATCGACCTGCAGCAGAACCAGCACGAGAGCCGCGAGCCCGTCGATGCCGGCATCATCAGCGGCATAGGCGACCTGATAGGTCTGGGCGAGGTGGTCGACTGGGCAGTCAACCGTCCTGACATCAACAAGCACAATGCCAACCGCGACAGTGCCGACATCTACGTCAACCCTCCCCTGCCCGACTACGAAGCCTCCAGCTTCGGCAACAAGAGCATGCGCCGCATGATAGACATCGGCGAGGCCGCCACCCGCGACGCTCTCCAGGCACGCCGGAGGGAGTGAGTGAGGGTGGGATTACAGTTCATCCATCAAGTCTTCCCAAGTAGCAAAATCCACATTTCCTTCTTTGAAATCCTTGGCCTGCTTCACGGCATGACGGAAGTTGTCCAAGAACTTCTGGCGTTTTGATACGTTTACTACTATCTGTGTCATGTCTATACATTGAATGATCTGCGACTTCTATATCAGTTAGTGACCCCACCCCTGCCCCTCCCCTACAAGGGAGGGGAGCTGCTACCGCCTGCCTATCCTCGTTTTCTCCATTCGGCAAGCCCCTCCTTCGGAGGGGTTGGGGAGGCACTCCCCTCCCTTGTAGGGGAGGGGCAGGGGTGGGGTCAGTATTATAAAGTTACGAAGTTTTTTTGAATATCGCAAGGGAAACAGGGGAAAAATCACACGGGGGAGCAAAGAATAGCTGCCGAATGTTTGGCAGTGTCGGGGAAAAGACGTAACTTTGCGGGAAAAAAGAGGAAAATACGAATGAATATTGATTCTTACTACCAGACCCGAAAGGCCTTGAACGACATTGAGGAACCCTACAAGAGCGCACTCTACATCATCGAAGACATGTACTTCGAAGCACCTGCTGTGGGTTGTCCCGTACTGGACAGGAAAGCTTTCCATGACATCATCGTCATGAGTGCCGTCTGTACCATCGTCACCCAACTGAAGAAGGAGCGTGTCACCTTCCCCGCCTCACTGCTGCAATGCCATGAATACGTGTGGGACCAGGGCCATGTGAACAACATGGCGTTCATCAACTTCCACGTCAGCAAGAGCTACGAGGTGGCCGTCATCTTCGGGTGCGTCTACTACGTACTGTCGTTCGACGAGAGCATCCCGCAGAAGCATCTGGACAAGATAGAGAAGCTGTTCAGCAATGACAAGCAGGCGCTGCCCTACTTCAAGGTCTTCAAGGATGCCGTCGCGGACAAGCGAAACGAGCTGCCGGACATGCCGCAGCGGGAATTGGTAGAAAAGCTGAAGCAGGCCCCCGACAGCAAGCGCATCGTCCTGTCGGAAAACCACAACAGCGACTTCACCCGCATCGTGCAGGCGATGTATTCAGCCGGTTATTTCTGCCACGCCGACGGCAGCGAGGCTTCTGCCACCGAGGTAGGCGAAATGCTGCTGCCGCTCATGGGCGTCGGCACGGTATGGAAGAGCATGTTGCAGAAGGCATGGTCGCGCGACTACCCGCTCAAGACCTTCGACGAACTGCGCGACGCTGCCCGCAATTACTGGACCAAGCGAGCTAGCATCTCCAACAAGTAGGTACACGTCGGGAGAACTCGTAGGTACACGTCGGCCTTGACCGAGGGTACACGCAGAAGCCAAACCACGGTACACGCAGAGGGTACACGCGCGACAAGCGCCTTTCCCTTGACTTTCCTTTCTTTATTTATTACCTTTGTACCCGCAGTCCTGATCAAACTGCGGGTGCACTGTCTTCGTGACGCTGCACTCTCTACGAAAACGGGAGTAAACCCATGCACGGTTCCCGCCGGTAGTGTATACATCCGTCACATACCGGAGTGCAAGGATGTTCACCCTTTAACCACCATTAAGACAATGGAAACAAGGAATGAACTCGAGAGTGTAAACGCTCAGCAGGGTCAGCCGACCACTGGGCAAGTGACTAACCCTTTAAACGTTGTAGACAACATGGTCAACGAGGCGCTGCAGATGCCTACCGACGTGGAGGTGCTGGAACAGAAGCAGCTGGAGGAACTGGAGTCCATGCGCATGTGTACGTATACAGAGGTGCCACCTATCAGCTACACGCTGTCGGTGGACGGCGTGGGATTCTTTGCGCTGAACGACGTGCACGCCTTGAAGGCCAAGCAGAAGCAAGGCAAGACGACGGCTCTGAAGGTCTGCGTGGGAGCCATGCTCTCAGGACAGCTGTTCCGCGTCAAGAGCGAGCAGGAAGAGCCGAGCGTGATGTGGCTCGACACCGAGCAGCAGCCTGCCGACGTGAAGCTCATCATCAACGACATCGTCCAGATGACGGGGCTGCCGGCCGACTACATCGACAGCCACCTGATGCTCTACCGCCTGCGCAAGCGCACCTACGAGACGCTGATGGGCGACCTGCAGGTACTGGTGAAGGCGCATCGTCCCCAGGCTGTCGTCATCGACGGCGTGGTGGAGTTCGTCTCTTCGTTCAACAACGAGGAACTGTCTCACCAGACGGTCAACCAGCTCAAGGTGATGAGCGAGGACTACCAGTGTGCCATCATCTGCGTGCTCCACGAGAACAAGGCCATCGACGACCAGAACATGCGCGGCCACCTGGGCACCTTCCTCTCGCAGGCTGCCGGCTCAGTGCTCTCGTGTCAGAAGTCGAGGCAGGAGGTCATCACCGTCAAGTGTACCGACCCGCGCCACGGCACCATGCCCGAATGGAGCATACGCTACGACAGCGACGGACACATCGTCGACGCCGACATGCTACGCCAGCAGGCCGAAGCCGAGCGTCAGGCCAAGGACCAGCAGACACAGGCCGACAAGTGGGAGGCAGTGCGCAAGGAGCGCGACGAACTGGCCTTCCAGATTGTACGCCAGAACCCCGACGGCATCAGCCGCAACGAACTGGTCAAGATGATGGCTCAGGACTTAGACAAGGCCGAGAAGACTATCTACCCGATTGTAGGCCGTCTGGTCAAAGACCACATGCTTCGCGAGAAGAACGGTCTGCTGTTTCTCAACCCCACTTCAGAAATGTCTTGAGAAAGCCCCGTGAGCTACCTTTTCTTATTCTTTTTTCTGATTCCCCCTTATATATAGGGGGGTCAGAAGAAAGAAAAAGAATGCTGAGAAAGAACTTAAGAATGACACCCAAAAAACGACAACGACAATGAACAATACTGATCATCGCTACCAACTGGAGTCTCCCCGACTGACGGGACGCCGACAGCAGAAGACCACCTGCCCTGAGTGCGGCCGACGCCACTGCTTCGTGCGCTATGTAGATACTGAGCACGACTGCCAGTACCTGGCCGACGACGTAGGACGCTGCGATCACGAGCAGTCGTGCGGCTACCACTATAAGCCCGCGCAATACTTCCACGACCACCCTACCCTCACCATGAGCGACCGCAGCTACCAGCTGCCAACGACGGCTAAGACGCTGCACATCAGCCCCGCCAAGCGGCCGTTCACGCCTCTCGACCCCACCTACGTCAAGCGCAGCCACTCGACGGCCAGCGTCTTCTGGCAGTGGTTCGCCACCGACTGCGCCCGTCAGCTGCAGCTCACCCGCCAAGACCTCGACCGCGTCTACCGCGACTACATGCCGGGAGCCACGCGCGACGGCAACGTCATCTTCTGGCAGACTGACCAGCAGCAGCGCGTACATGCAGGCCACGTCATGCGCTACCTCAGCAACGGCCACCGCCAGGGCTACCAGTGCTGGGTGCACTGGCTGCTGGCCCAGCAGAAGGTGCTGCCGACTGACTACGACATGCAGCAGTGCCTCTACGGCCTCCACCTGCTCCCTGCCCGTCCCGACGTCCCCGTGGCCATCGTTGAGAGCGAGAAGACGGCTCTCATCATGGCCGCCCGCTATCCCGACATGCTATGGATGGCCACCAGCGGCAGTGGCGGACTGAGCACCGAGAAGCTGCTACCGCTCATGGGTCGCCGCCTCATCATATTTCCCGACAGCGGCTGTCTGCAGAAGTGGAGCGACAGAATGAAAATCTCAGGTCACACCGACTACATCGTCTACACAGGCATGGAGCACTATCCTCCCAACACCGACTTAGCCGACATCATCCTGGGGGAGACATAAGTTCTCCCCCACTTTCCTTACAGCAAACCTATGGTTTACGCCGTCTAAACTGCCACTTTCCTCCGTCCAAACCCCAGGTTTGCGCCGTCCAAACCTCAGGTTTGCGCCGTCCAAAGTGCCCAAGGCGTTTATTTCTCCCACTGCTTCCAGTCGGTTCCTATCAGATAACTGCTAATCTGGTCACGAAGGGGCGACAGCTCGTTTGATACAGAAGCATGTGTTCGAGACAGTCCTTAAGCGGCTCTCTCATAAATCAGGATTTTGTCATGGTCAACACTCTCACGGGCAAAGGATGCCAGCGTTCGGTCTACTACCAAGTCTACATTGCGACCAAGCAGTTCCTTCAGGTCTTCATACATGCCGAAGAACTTCAGGCCGACAGGCTGCGAGTGGTCGAGGACAACGAGGATGTCTACATCGGAACCTTCGTGCTCCTCACCCCTGGCATACGAGCCAAACAGCCATGCCTTCAGGACGGGTTGCGTCTTGAAATAGTCGGCTACCAATCGTGCGATGTCCTGTCGTGTCATATCTCTCGTTTTAATATCCGACTGCAAAGATACGAATTATTTTCTTATACTCCAAATAAATTATGAGGAAAAGTAGGAAAAACAGCATCCACGACAAAAATAACTGCGAAAATATTTGGCAGTCTCAGATATTTTTTGTACCTTTGTATCGTCATAGGAAAAGCCTGTGATAAGTGGAAGAAGAGCCGCATGAGAGCTGCCTTTGGAAACTTGAGTCTAATACCACAAAAAACACAACATCATGGCAACAAACAAAATCCCCATGAGGTACGAACTGTACCAGAACGAGAACAAGAAGTCGGGCGGATACGGCAAATGGTACGCACAGCCCGTAGTGAAGACAACACTGTCGCTCAAGGGCTTCGCCAAGCACCTGCACGACCACAACGGCACCTACCGCACCAGCACCATCAAGGGCGTCATCGAGGAGATGGTGGAGTGCCTCGTCGAGATGGTCTCGCAGGGCGTGGGCGTCAAGCTCGACGGGCTGGGCACCTTCTACCCCACCTTCGAGTGCGACGGAGCCGAGTCGAAGGAGAAGTTCGACATCCTGAAGCAGCTGAAGGGCATACACCTGCGCTTCCTGCCCGAGGGCACCAAGGACGAGGAGCTCACCTCGCGCAAGCTCAAGGAGAAAGTCGTACTGGTGCGCGACGGCAAGGACGACACCGACGGTCAGGGCGGCAGCCAGGAGGGTGACAACACGACGATTGAGAACCCGTAAAGGGCCCACCCCCAAAAGCCCACCCCCAACCCCTCCCCAAGGGAGGGGCTTTTTTATGCGGCAGCAGCTCCCCTCCCTTGTAGGGGACTTTTTTTATGCGGCAGCAGCTCCCCTCCCTTGTAGGGGAGGGGCAGGGGTGGGGT
>JAFUSV010000135.1 GCA_017467565.1 Prevotella sp. | reverse complement strand
TCTTCGTGCAGCCCGGCACTGAGCTGGAGTGGTTCCCCCGCTGGAAGGAGACCCGCATGAAGTGGCATCAGGCCCTGGGCTTCGGTGCTGAGAACTACCGTTTCCACGACCACGACAAGCTGGCCCACTATGCCAATGCCGCTACCGACATCGAGTTCAAGATGCCGTTCGGCTTCAAGGAGGTGGAGGGCATCCACTCGCGTACCAACTTCGACCTGTCGCAGCACGAGAAGTTCTCGGGCAAGTCTATCAAGTACTTCGACCCGCAGACCAACGAGAGCTACACGCAGTATGTCATCGAGACGTCTATCGGCGTCGACCGTATGTTCCTCTCGGTGATGTGCCATTCGTACGAGGAAGAGAAGCTGGAGAACGGCGAGACCCGCGTCGTGCTGAAGTTGCCCGCAGCTCTGGCTCCCGTGAAGCTGGCCGTGCTGCCTCTGGTGAAGAAAGACGGTCTGCCCGAGAAGGCCCGCGAGATAGTCAACGACCTGCGCTTCCATTTCAACACCCAGTACGACGAGAAGGACTCTATCGGCAAGCGCTATCGCCGTCAGGACGCCATCGGTACGCCGTACTGCGTCACCGTAGACCACGACACACTCAACGACGGCAAGGTGACGCTGCGTTTCCGCGACACGATGGAGCAGGAGCGTGTGAACATCAGCGACCTGGTCAAGATTATCGAGGACAAGGTGAGCATCACCTCGCTGCTGAAGAAACTCTAATTTAGTCATACCACCATGATGAAATCAGTATTGATGACGGCATGGACAGCAAAGACAACCTTCTTGTGGGGTTGTCTCTGTTGTCTGTGCGGCCTTTTTACTTCCTGTTCAGAGGAATCTGATGAGGTAGAGGAGTATGTCAACTGGCGTGAGCGCAACGAGGCGTTCTTTGCATCGCTCGAAGATTCACTGAGCCGCGATGCTGCCAACTGGCTGAAGATCAAGAACTACTCGCTCGATGCCACGACCGCCGGCAAGCCTGCCGACTATATCTATGCCAAGGTCATAGAGCGTGGCGAGGGCACAGAGAGTCCTATGTACACCGACTCCGTCCGCGTCAGCTACCTGGGTCGTCTGCTGCCGTCGGCCAGCTATGCCGAGGGCTACGAGTTCGACGGCACCGTCTATGGCAAGTATTCGTCGCAGACCAACTCTACGACCAAGTTTGTGCTGTCGGCACTCACCGACGGCTTTGCCACGGCCGTGCAGCACATGCACCGTGGCGACTACTGGCGCGTCTACGTGCCCAGCGAACTGGCCTACGGAGCCTACGGCACCACGGGCATTCCCGGCTACAGCGTCCTCACCTTCGACCTGACGCTCATCGACTTCTGTTCGCCCGGCACGCCCATGAATCCGTATAATTAATTGTATGCTTGTTTGTATAGCAGAGAAACCCAGTGTTGCCGCTGACATAGCCCGCATCATAGGAGCGACGGCCCGCCGTGACGGCTTCTATGAAGGCAACGGCTATCAGGTGACATGGACCTTCGGCCATCTTTGTGAGCTGAAGATGCCCGAGGACTATACCCCCATGTGGCGTTCGTGGAACCTGTCGTCGCTGCCCATGATTCCCCCTAAGTTCGGCATCCGCCTGAAGGAAGACGAAGGCGTGAAGAAGCAGTTTGCCGTCATCGAGCGGCTGATGCAGGCTGCCGACGGCATCATCAACTGCGGTGACGCCGGCCAGGAGGGAGAGCTCATACAGCGGTGGGTGATGCAGAAGGCACAGGCCAAGTGCCCCGTGCGCCGACTGTGGATATCGTCGATGACCGACGAGGCCATCCGTGAGGGCTTTGCCCAGCTGAAGGACCAGTCGGAATATCAGTCGCTCTACCTCGCCGGACTCTCGCGTGCCATCGGCGACTGGCTGCTCGGCATCAATGCCACGCGCCTCTATACCATCAAATACGGACAGAACCGGCAGGTGCTCAGCATCGGTCGTGTGCAGACACCCACACTCGCCCTCATCGTCAACCGCCAGAAGGAGATAGACAACTTCAAGCCCGAGCCCTACTGGGTGCTGGCCACCGTCTATCGCGACACCACCTTCACCGCTACCAAGGGCAAGTTCACCAGCAAGGAGGAGGGCGAGCAGGCCTTTGCCACCATCGAGGGCCGTCCCTTCACCATCACCGACGTACAGAAGAAGAACGGCAAGGAGCAGCCGCCGTCGCTCTACGACCTCACCTCGCTCCAGGTGGACTGCAACCGTAAGTTCGGCTTTTCGGCCGAGATGACGCTCAACCTCATCCAGCAGCTCTACGAGATGAAACTGACCACCTATCCGCGTGTTGATACCACCTTCCTCAGCGACGATGTCTATGCCAAGTGTCCGCAAATCATGAACGGCCTCTTCCAGGCTAAGTTCGCGGGTGTGGCTCCATACGCTGAGCTGGTGCGCCCCCTTGGGGGCAAGGCGCTGCCTAAGTCCAAGCGTGTGTTCGACTCGTCGAAGGTCACCGACCACCACGCCATCATTCCCACCGGTCAGGTGCCAGGCTCGCTCACCGACCTGCAGCGTCATGTCTACGACCTCGTGGCCCGTCGCTTCATCGCCGCCTTCTATCCCGACTGCAAGTACGCCCAGACCACCGTCCTCGGCTCCGTAGCCGCCGACGTACCCTCCGCCGACGGGAGTGCGGTAGCAAATTCTTCACTCTTCACTCTTCACTCTTCACTAGACTTCAAGGCCACCGGCCGTACCATCCTCGACCAGGGATGGCGTGCCATCTATGCCAAGGACACTGCGACCGACGATGAGGACGAGAAGAAGAAGGACGACGAGGAGGAGCGCACCCTTCCTGCCTTTGTCAAGGGCGAGAGCGGTGAGCACAAGCCCACGCTGACCGAGAAGTGGACCACGCCGCCACCTTATTATAATGAAGCCTCGCTGCTGCGGGCCATGGAGACGGCAGGCAAGTTCGTGGAGGACGAGACGCTGCGTGCCGCCCTCAAGGAGAACGGCATCGGCCGTCCGTCAACGCGTGCCGCCATCATCGAGACGCTGTTCAAGCGCCACTATATCCGCAAGGAGCGCAAGCGCCTCGTAGCCACACCGACAGGCATCGAACTGATAGACCTGATCCGCGAGGAACTGCTCAAGAGTGCTGAACTGACGGGCATCTGGGAGAAGAAACTGCGCGACATCGAGGCTAAGAAATATGACCCTCAGCAGTTCATCGACGAACTGAAACAGCAGGTCACTGAGATAGTACGTCAGGTCATTGCCGACCAGAGTAATAGAAGAATAGCCTACCCCCAACCCCTCCCCAAGGGAGGGGAGACTAAAAAGGGTAAGGGCTCCAAGACTAAGGGTGATGCGTCTTCTTCAAAGAAAAACTCCAAACAATCTCCCCTCCCTTCGGGAGGGGTTGGGGGTAGGCAGTTCCCTTCGGGAGGGGTAGGGGGTGGGCCGTTGGGTGGTGGGCCGTCCCTCGTCGGTCAGCCCTGCCCACTTTGCGGCCAAGGCACCATCATCAAGGGCAAGACGGCCTATGGCTGTTCACGTTGGCGCGAGGGGTGCACGTGGCGGCAGCCGTTCTCTAAGGAATAGCGGGTTGTTTTTTTATTCTAAGGCGTCTGGGAATCAAGGATTTTTCACTTTTCACTGTTACCTTTACCATTGCCAGTGCAATATTTTCATGGCCCTTGCGTTATATATTAGTATGCGTCACGTATATACCTTATTATATATTATAGTCGCTGGGTGGATGCTTGTCTCGTGTGGAGCCGACACAGCGATGAAGAAGGGTGATAAATACTTTGCCCTGGGCGAATACTATGACGCTGCCAACCAGTACAAGAAGGCTTATGCACAGACGGCATCCAAGGAGCGCTTTCTCCGTGGACAGCGAGCTCTGCGCATGGCCGAGTGCTACCGCCGCATCAACCAGACGCAACGTGCCATAGCTGCCTACAACAATGCCGTGCGCTATCATCAGGTAGACACCGTCGTGCTGCTCCATCTGGCTCAGTTGCAGCTGAAGAACGGCAGCTACAAGGAAGCCGAGAAGACCTTTGTGCAGCTGCTCGACAGCCTTGGCACCACCGAGTCGGCACTCAGGAAGAACCCCTCACAGCGCTCGGCACTCGAATCCCAGCTCTTGGTGGGACTGCAGTCGGCCCGTATGGCTCCTAAGTGGAAGGAGGAAGCCCAGTATTCGGGCTACACCGTGAAGAAGCAGGAACTGTTCAACTCGCGTCGTGCCGAGTATTCGCCCATGTTGGCTGGCGACGACAGCGACCAGCTCTTCTTCTCCAGCACCCGCAATCAGGCCAAGGGCGACGAGGTCAGCGGCATCACCGGCACCAAGAATGCCGACATCTTCTTCTCGCAGAAAGACGACAAGGGCAAATGGTCCAAGCCCGAGCCTATAGACAGCGAACTCAACACCGAGGAGGACGAGGGGGCCTGTACCTTCTCGCCCGACTTCAGGACCATGTACCTGACGGTATGCAAGACCGACCCCACCTATCCGCGCTATGCCCAGATAGCCACCTCGCAGCGCAGCGATGCCTCGTGGGGCAAGGCCACCGTCCTCGAAGTGTCGAAGGACACGCTCTCCACCTTTGCCCATCCCACGGTGTCGCCCGACGGCATGTGGCTCTACTTTGTCAGCGACATGCCCGGCGGTCTGGGGGGCTACGACATCTGGCGTGCCGAACTGACCACGCGTGGCGTCGGTCCTGTAGAGAATGTCGGTGCACCCATCAACACCCCCGGCAACGAGCTGTTCCCTACGTTCCGTCCCAATGGCGACCTCTATTTCTCCAGCGACGGCCATCCCGGCATGGGCGGACTCGACATTTTTATTGCAAAGCCACAAAGTGAAGAGGGAATAGTGAACAATGAAAAAATTGCTGCCGCAACAGATACCACGGCGGAAGCAAATTCTTCACTTTTCACTAATGCAACAGATACCACGGCGGAAGCAAATTCTTCACTTTTCACTCATACCTATTACCTTTTAGAGCACCCCGGCTTCCCCCTCAACTCTGCCGGCGATGATTTTGGCATGACGTTCGAGGGACTGCACAATCGCGGCTACTTCGCCTCCAATCGTGGCGATGCCCGTGGCTGGGACCATATCTTCTCTTTCGAGAAGGCAGAGATCATACAGACCGTCAAGGGATGGGTCTATGAGAAAGACGGCTACGAGCTGCCTGCCGCACTTGTCTACATGGTGGGCAACGACGGTACCAACAAGAAGATCAGTGTGCGTGGCGACGGCTCGTTCGTCGAGGAGATCAAGCCCGGCGTCGACTATGTCTTCCTGGGCACCTGCAAGGGCTACCTCAACCACAAGGAGGCCCTGCGCGTGGAGCCTGTCCTTGAGTCCCAGGAGTATGTCCTCCAGTTTGCCCTGCCTTCCATCACCGCCCCCGTACTCATCCGCAACATCTTCTACGACTTCGACAAGGCCACGCTGCGCCCCGAGTCTACCCAGGCACTCGACAGCCTGATAGACCTGCTCAACGAGAATCCCAACGTCACCATCGAGCTCAGTTCGCACACCGACTTCCGCGGTTCGGATGCCTACAACGAGCGGCTGTCGCAGAAGCGTGCCGAGTCGGTGGTCAACTATCTCATAGAGCATGGCATCGCCGAGGACCGTCTGTCACCCCGTGGCTATGGCGAGAGCAAACCGAAGGTCGTCAAGCGTAAGTTGACCGAGACCTACCCGTGGTTGAAGGAGGGCGACATCCTCACCGAAGCCTTTATCGAGGCGCTGGATGACGAGGAGAAGAAGGAGGCGTGCCACCAGCTCAACCGCCGTACTGAGTTTACCGTCCTGCGTACCACCTACGGCATGTTCGATGCGGAAAACAAGAAAAATAATTAGTACTTATGGAGTTGCCTGAGGCATTTGTGCGATATACGAGGGAGGTGATGGGCGAGGACCGCTTTGCCCGCTACCTTGCTGCCTTCGACGAGGAGACACCCGTCAGCATCAGATTGGCCCACCCCCGACCCCTCCCCAAGGGAGGGGAGGTCGTGCCCTGGTGTCCATTGGGCTATTACCTGCCGGAGCGTCCCAACTTCACCTTCGACCCCCTTCTTCATGCTGGCTGCTACTACGTGCAGGAAGCCGCCTCCATGTTCCTCCATCACATCCTCACAGAAACACCCCTCCCTTGGGGAGGGGCTGGGGGTAGGCTACCCCTCCCTTGGGGAGGGGATGGGGGTGGGCTTTCTCTTGACCTCTGTGCCGCCCCTGGCGGTAAGTCCACGCTGCTGCGCTCACTCTTGCCCGATGACTGCATCCTCTTTTCCAACGAGCCTGTGCGCAACCGCGCCCAAGTGTTGCTGGAGAATGTCACCAAATGGGGCTATCCACGCCATTACGTCACCAACAACTATCCGCGCGACTACCGTCGGTCTAAGCTCAAGTTCGACCTCATCCTCTGCGACGTACCCTGTTCGGGCGAAGGCATGTTCCGCAAGGACCCGCAGACCGTCAGCGAGTGGAGTCCGCAGAATGTAGAGAAGTGCTGGCAGCTGCAGCGCGACATCGTCAGCGATGCTTGGGCCTGCCTCAATGACGGCGGCCTGCTCATCTATAGCACCTGCACCTTCAACACCAAGGAAAATGAGGAGAATGTCCGCTGGATGCAGCAGACCTTCGATGCCGAGATACTACCCGTCAGCGTCCGTCCCGAGTGGAACATCCAGGGCTCGCTGCTCCCCGACTTCCACGCACCCGTCTATCGCTTCATCCCCGGCATCACCCGCAGCGAGGGCCTCTTCGTCTGCGTCCTCCGTAAGGGGGGCACCCCTTCGCCGTCGTCCCGCAAGCACACCCACAGCCTCCTGTCGGGTCCTGTCCCGTCAGCTGTCGCCAAGCTGGGACTCTCGTTGCTCGAACCACCAGCCCTCCATGTCGATGGCCCTTGCGTGGAGCTCACCTATCAGCAGGCCGTCGCCTACCTCCGTCGTGAGTCACTCACCCTTCCTCCCGATGCCCCTCGTGGTCTGGTGGAAGTCACCTTCCATGGTCATCGCCTCGGCACCGTCAAGAACCTCGGTTCGCGTGCCAACAACCTCTATCCCAAGGAGTGGCGCATCAAGTCCACCTACGTCCCGCAGACCTATCAGCCAGTCATCATCGAATAACTCAATATTATCCTTAGCGGAGCGGTTACTCGTCCCAGTCGCTCTCTCGTGAGAGTGAGTCGTAGTAGCCGTTGGAGTTGACAGAGGCTTTCTCGCTGTTCATGTTCAGTGAATTTGGAGAGGTCTCGTTGAGGTGGCTCTCCATGATGATTTCTATCTCTTCTGTGTCTGGTGTGATGTATGTAGTTTTCATGACTGTGTTTTTATTTGATGATTACTTTTTTAACGTTCTTGCCTTGTAAGCGTCCTTGGACCGAGCGCACTATGTATAAACCCTTAGTAGGGTGGGCGACGCGCATACCGTTGAGGTTGTAAAGCTCATGATTGTCTGTCGTTTCTTCTTCGTTATTTAGCGTAGTGCTAATTCCCGTCGTCGTATCGTCGAACTCGAAGGTCAGTGCCCTGGCGTTCACAGTCTTCGGTGTATGTAAATAGGCGCGGTTGGCTTGCAGCATAGCTCCTTCTTCAGTAGCCTGGTAGAAGCCTATGCCTTCAGTTCCGTTGGAAAGAATGTAGTTGGTGTATGTGCCGTCGGTCAGATAAATCATTGCATCTGAATTAATGCCAATCATTTCGTTTGTACCGATATCTTGCTTGTCGGTAGTGGTAAAAGGTATTTGTTCGTTTTCGACAGGATCTCCATAAAGAATTACACCAGTGTTAGCAGGAACGATGCCGTCCTCAATTTCTGTTAATACCACCTTATTGGATTCTGCCTTAGCGGTATAAGCGGATATGGAGGTGTTGCTGAAGTCGAGGGCTTTGTCATAACAGTAAGTTGCGTACTTAACGCTGGAAATGTTTACTTTGGTGGCACCATATACGATATTAATATCAGTTAGTCTGATGGTATTATTGGCCTTGCATGAAAATGTAATGGTTGGGGAAGTTCCTGTTAAAACAATATAGGCGGTATAAGTATTCCATTTGAATTCTGGCATGTCGGTGATTGTATTTGGAGAAATGATACAATCATTACCTGTGATGGATATGTTTTCACCACCATTATATCCTAATGCCCTAAAGTTGAGTATTGCATACTTAGGCATTTTAGAAAGAACTGGTGTTGTGATGCTGCCTGGATCTTTTTTTGTAGCTATATCTAAGTATGAGTTACTAATACTTATAGAACCACTCTTTTTCCATATTCCAGTACTGCATTTAAGAGTAGTTATTGATCCTTGTTCTGCATTGTTGAATGTCTCCACGAACGAATAGTTCTCATCATCGTCTGCCCATGTGGGTGTAGCGGTTGCCATCAGAAAAGCTGATAGCAAGAACAGTTGTTTTGTCTTAAATATCTGTATCATTTTATTGTTGGTTATTAAAAAGTGGGTGCAAAGGTATAAAGTTTTTACTATTCCTGCAAATTATTGGTAAGGAAAAAAGCAAAAACTAATCAGATAATGACGCGTGCTGTCATTACTTCAGCGACAGGAAGTATCCGATTTTATAGAGTTTGAAGAGTCGTAGTGAGGGGCGGGTGCCCTGGAGGTTGCGACGCTCAAGACCGCGGAAGAGGCGATGCCAGACGAGGAAGGCGGAACGCAGCAGGGGGCTGTGGAGACCGTCGGCAAAGGTGAGCAGACGGGAATAGCCCCGCAGATCGGCACGGAACTGATGGAGGGTGAGGAGGCTCTGCTCGGTCTTGCGGAGAAAGATGTCGTTGGGCTCTATGTCGGTGAGCATCACGGGATTGTCTATATGATGTATCTGCTGGCCGTGCTGGTGCATCTGCTTGCCAAAGAGGACGTCCTCGAAACCGTAGGTGCGGATGCGTTCGTCGAAAGGTATCTGGAGCATCGCATCACGGCGCACCATGAAATTGGTGGTGCGGAAGGCACGGTAGGGATGCTGAGAGCGTTGGGCAGCGGTGTGACGGGGCTGCTCGTGCACCTCGTAGCGGTAGCGCAGGTTGCAGCGCTCCAGGGTGTCACTGGGCGCGATGGCTATGCCGCCGTCGACGATGGCAGTGGTGGCGTGGTGCTGAGCATCGAGGTAGGTGCTGATGAAGTGGGGGGAGGCAACGGTGACATCGGAGTCGAGGAACAGCAGCCAGTCGTAGCGGGCCTGCCGGGCCAGGAAGTTACGGATGGCGGCACGACCAACATTCTCGTTCCTCTCTACATAACGGCAGCAGGGATGCTGGCTGACCTCCCGGCACAGCTCTGCCAGCGAGCGGTCGGTGGAGCCGTCGTCAGCCACGATGATCTCGTAGCTGAGGACGTCGCTTAGGGCCTGCGCCTGACGGCTAAGCTCGGCGACAAGCTGTCGGCAGTCGACATTGTAGACGGGTAGTAGGATGGATAGCTGATGCTTCATACGGGCACAAAAGTACAAAAAAGTTTTGAAGTTTGAAGTTTGAAGTTTGAGGTTTTTTGGGGAGAAATCCGTAAAAAACGTTAAAATGGGTTGGCGGTAGCAAATTATTCACTCTTCACTTTTCACTTTTCACTTAAAAAGTAGTACCTTTGCACCCGCTTTCACGAGATGGAAGAATAAGGATTAAAAAATTAAAGGATTAAAAAATTAAAGGATTAAAAAATCATGGCAACAAAAATCAGATTGCAGCGTGCTGGCCGTAAGAGCTATGCTTTCTATCGCATCGTTATCGCCGACGCTCGTGCACCACGTGATGGTCGTTTCACTGAGAAGATTGGTACTTACAATCCTAACACCAATCCTGCCACGGTAGACTTGAATTTCGACCGTGCATTGTACTGGGTAGAGGTGGGCGCTCAGCCTACGGACACCGTTCGTAACATCCTCAGCCGCGAGGGCGTGTACCTGATGAAGCACCTGAAGGGTGGCGTCAAGAAGGGTGCCTTCGACGAGGCTACGGCTCAGAAGAAGTTTGATGCATGGAAGGCTGACAAGCAGAAGGGTCTGGAAAAGATAGCCGCTGACGTGGCTAAGGCTAAGAAGGACGCCGAGAAACAGGCTCTGGAGGCAGAGAAGAAGGTCAACGAGGCCATCGCCAAGAATGTGGCTGAGAAGAAGGCTGCTGCCGTTGCAGCACCTGAGACTGAGGCTCCGGCCGAGGAGACGCCTGCAGAGGCTTAAGAAAAAAGGAAGCAGAAATGCTTCCTTTTTTCTTAGGTAAAAAGGAAAAATGAAAAGTGAAAAATTTGCTGCCGCTGCAGTATCCAGGGTTGTTTGGAGCGCGGTAGCAAATTTTTCACCTTTCACTTTTCACTTTTCACTTTCCCTTGAATGTTGCTCCGACAGTGAACCAGGTGCCGGGCTGGGGCACGTTGCCGTAGTCGACGTAGCTGCGGTTGTTGAGCAGGTTGCTGACCTCGGCATAAAGAGCATAGCGGGGCTTGGTCCACGACAGACGGGCATCCATCAAGGCGAAGGGACGGTAGTCGCACACCTCGCCACTGAACGTGGTGTACTGGCCTACACGATCCTGCCAGCGCAGACCTACGGTGAGGTCGAGCTGTCGCCAGATGTTGGTCGTCAGTCGGGCTACGAACTTGTGCCTCAGGTACTCCAGCGCATACTGCGACACGATGCCTGGCTCCAGGTCCTTGTCCTGCGAGATGTAGGAGTAGGAGAGGTGGAGGGTGGTTCGTGGAGTGTGGAGGGTGGAGGGTGAAGTGTGGAGGGTGGAGGGTGAAGTGTGGAGGGTGGAGTGTGAAGTGAGTGTGGCGACGAGAGATGAGAGGCTGACGTCGACGCTGGCTTCGGCTCCTACGGAGTTGATCTTCGTGTGGTTGACGCTCTGCCAGACGGCCTGGTCGCCCAGGCTGGTGTCCATAATCCAGTCAATCATGTTCGTGCCGTGATGGTGCCATAGGGTCAGCTTGCCGTTGACGATGGGACTCTGGGCCTGCATGCCTACCTCGACGGCCTGCATCTCCTCGGGTCGCAGGTGCGGGTCGGCCGCGTAGCCCTGCAGCTTGTAGTACATCTCGGTGAACGACGGCAGTCGCAGCGACGAGTTGTAGCCTGCAAAGAGCTTGACGGACAGAGGCTCGCGGGCAGTGGCAGGTGACTGGTAGAGCAGGTAGCTGACGTCGATGCCGGGGTACAGCTGCCAGTTCATGGAGCTCTGACTGCTCTTCATGGCTACGAAGCCAGCCGAGAGCGTCAGCCGGTGTAAGAGCACGTTGTGCTCCAGGTGGGCCGAGGTATTGGTGCGCCGCAGCCCCAAGGTGTAGTCGCGGTCGGTGCCGTGAATGTGCTGTGTGCGGAATAGCGGCTCGCCGAGGTTGCCGCTCACCAGGTCTTCGTGGCGCAGCTCGGCACCGAAGGCTGTGCGTCCGGCCACCCAGTCGAAGTAGCTGTTGATGTTGACGCCATAGACGTCACACCTATTATAATTATACTTCATCAGGTCGGGCTGTCCGCGGTAGCCCTCGTAGCGGTCGCGATGCTGATTCCAGTAGACGGAGGGACGGAAGTGGAGGGGGCCCTGCTTCGTCTCGCCCTGTATGGCGGCCATGATCTTGGTGGTGTGCTCGTACTGGTCGTCGGCCTGCCAGCGTGGTGAGGCATAGAACGTAGACGAGCCCCAGCCCTTGTCGGCCAGCCCTGCATGCCAGGAGAGTCGCACCTGGTCATCGTCGTACTCGCCCTGATAGAACGCCTTGGAGCCCGAATAGTCGGTGTTGAGCGTGCCTGCCTTGCAACGTGAGAAGCCGTCGCTGCGCTGATAGCTGCCCGAGAGACGGTGAGCGAAACGTGATGAGCGTGGTGCCAGCGTGGCAGACAAGGCACCCTTGGCATAGCCGAAGGACCCGGCTTCGAGCGTGACGTCGGCTCCCGTGGTACGTCCCGGTCGGGTGACGATGTTGATGGCTCCCACGAGCGACGATGTGCCGTAGGTGCGGCCTGCAGGCCCTTCGAGCACCTCGATGCGCACTATCTCGCTCAGCTGTACGGGCAGGTCGAGCACGTTGTGCCCCGTCTGTGGGTCACAGATGTTGATGCCGTTGAGCAGGATGGTGATTTGCTCCTGGGTGCCGCCACGTATGGATATGTCGGTCTGAGAGCCGAGGGCTCCCCTCTGCCTGACATCCACGCCCACGGCGTACTTCAGAAGATCATTGACACTTTGTACTGGCGCCTGCGCTATCTCCTCGCGGCTCAGTACAGTTACCATTCTCGCAGCCTGACTCATGGTCAGGGGGGCACGCGAGCCGGTGACGCCTACGTCGCCGAGCCATACCTCTCGTACTGTCTGCGTGGTGTCGGCACGCCATGTCTCGTCGCTGATGGAAGCCGCCTTTGCAGACGAAAGGGTGGCTACGCTCAGCACGGAGATGACGACCTCGCGGCCCAGGCAGGCAAAGAGTGCGTATCCCTTCCGCTTAAACTGGCGGAAGACGATAACCTCGCGCTTGTTGAAAATTGGTTTGTACATAAAAGATAAATAATGGTGTGTTTTAGAAAAACGGTGCAAAGGTACAAAAAAAAAGGAAAAGGGAAAAGTGAAAAGTGAAAAATTTGCTGCCGCAATAAAAAAGGGAAAAGTGAAAAGTGAAAAGTGAAAAATTTGCTGCCGCAATAAAAAGGGGAAAGGGAAAAGGGAAAAGTGAAAAGTGAAAAGTGAAAAATTTGCTACCGCAGAAAAGGGAAAAGTGAAAAATTATTCGTACCTTTGTGGCCGAAATCATTAAAACGAGAAAACGATGAAAGTAATTGCAACAAAGCAGGCGCCTGCAGCTATAGGTCCGTATAGCCAGGCCATCGAAGCTAACGGATTTGTGTATCTGAGTGGTCAACTGCCCATAGATCCTGCTACGGGACAATTTCCAGAGGGCGGCATCAAGGAGCAGACGCGCCAGTCGCTGCTCAATGCCCAGGCCATACTGAAGGAGGCAGGACTCAGTCTCAGCCATGTGGTGAAGACCACCGTGCTGCTGAGCGATATAGCCAACTTCGGCCCCATGAACGAGGTGTATGCCGAGATGTTCGGCGCTCCGTTCCCTGCCCGTTCGGCCTTTGCCGTGCGCGACCTGCCCAAGGGGGCACTGGTGGAGATAGAGTGCGTGGCTGTAAAGTGAAAAGTGAAGAGTGAAGAGTGAAAAATTTGCTACCGCGCTTCTAGTGAAAAGTGAAGAGTGAAAAGTGAAAAGTGAAAAATTTGCTACCGCGCTTCTTGTGAAAAGTGAAAAGTGAAGAGTGAAGAATTTGCTACCGCTGTTGTGAAAGATACAGTATTGATATTGAGCGGGGGCATGGACAGCGTGACCCTGCTATATGACTGTCAGGACAGGATAGGACTGGCAGTGACGTTCGACTACGGGTCGAACCATAATGCGAAGGAGATACCCTTTGCACGGCTGCACTGCCAGCGGCTGGGCATCGAGCATCTGGTCATTCCCCTGCAGTTCATGGGGCAGTATTTCAAGAGCTCGCTGCTGGAGGGTGCCGATGCCATACCCGAGGGTCACTATGCCGACGACAACATGAAGTCGACGGTGGTGCCCTTCCGCAATGGCATCATGCTGAGTGTGGCCGTAGGACTGGCTGAGAGTCGCGACATGAAGTACGTGATGATGGCCAATCATGCCGGCGACCATACCATCTACCCCGACTGTCGCCCTGAGTTCGTCGAGGCTTTCAGCCGTGCTGCCCAGACGGGCACCTTCCCTGGCATCGAGCTGCTGACGCCCTATACCCATCTGACCAAAGCAGAGATAGCCCTGCGAGGCCGACGGCTGGGGATTGACTATAGCGAGACGTGGTCGTGCTACAAGGGTGGCGACGTGCACTGCGGCCGTTGCGGCACCTGCATAGAACGTCGCGAGGCCCTGGCTGAGGCCGGCATTGACGATACGACCGTCTACGAGCAACCCTGAGTTTCCTTACGGCAAACCCTGAGTTTCCTTACGGCAAACCCTGAGTTTCCTTACGGCAAACCCCGAGATACCTTACGGCTGTCTCGGGGTTTGCTAATGACAGGGGGGAGTGTAGGTCGGGTCATTTGACCACATGCTTCTTGCCCCTGGTAATGTGCATGCCCTTGGCTCTGCTGTCTACCGGTCGGCCGCCTATGTCATAGTGTGTGGCGGGGTAGCCCTGACGCACAGTCTCCTCGTCGATAGGCTTGGGCGGTTCTATGGCTTCGATGTCGCCAAGGAGCTGTATCCATGTGGCTTGTTTGCCCAGGTAACCGAGGAATCCCTCGTGGTCGGTGATGTCCGCTGTCTGTACCGTCAGCACGTAGTAGCCCGATTGCAGGGTGTAGGGTTGCAGGTTGAAGCGGTAGTCAGTGTCGCTGATCTTGGTAATGGTGAGGTTAGAGATGTCGATTGGCACGCCCTGACGACACAGTTTGATGTCCTGGGCGGTGAAGGTCTCCGCCAGGATAGGCTTGTTGAAACGTACGGTGAGTTGACGGAGCGGTTCGGTGATGACGCTCTCCTCAGCGGGCAAGTCAGGATATAGCTCCACTGCCAGTTGTACGTCAGGCAGAGGCTCGAACGTCAACAGGTAGTCCTCGCCGCCGGCACTCATCTCGCCCACGAAGTGCAGTCGCTTCTCGTATAGCGGTGCCTTGGCATCGCGCAGCGTGCGGTCGGTCTGCCAGAAGTTGTCGACGGGCAGTTGCTGTCTGTCGCTTTGGCGGACTATACTTATCAGTTTGGCGCGCCCGTCGGTGGGGTCTTCCACCGAGCCGTAGGTCCATCCCTCGCGGGCTGGTGTCACATGCAGCAGGTATTCGTAGGGCCGTTCGGTGGCAGTGGCCGCAGCACTGGCAGCTACCACCACCGGTTGTGGCTGGGCTGCATTGCTGAAGTAGACGGCATCGGGGGTGTCGTCGGCATCCAGTTCGTCGTTGACGAGGAAGGCTCTTCCAGCGACAAAACCGCTGGACACGCTACCAGCAGTGGGGGTGAAGCCGTGGATGAGCTCGTGGATGGTGACCTGGTCGAGGAGTGAGAGGTCGGGGTTGCCGTAGCTGGTGACGTGGGTCGCCTCGATGTTGTAGGTGACGAAGTGGCCCAGCAGGGTGCTCTGCAACTCCCAGGTGGCGTAGCTCTGCGAGTGGGCAGGTATGGTGCCGAACTCAGTGGCTACGTTCTGTCCCATGGCCATGACCTTGTCCTCGCCGTTGAGCTGCGATGACAGAATCTCGAAGTCGATGTACAGTCCCTTGTCGTTCTCGATGATCTTAGGCTGTTCGGTGACCATGCGCACGTTGGCGGCATCGCCGTAGCCCTTGTTGTTGATGACCACGGTGAACTCGGCAGGAATCATGGGCTCCACGACATCCTCAGTGAGGGCATCGTCGCCCAGAATGTCGCGCTGCATGAAGTAGGTGAGGTCGAGCTCGGGCGAGGGCTTCACGGTCAGCGTGACAGGGAAGAGCTCGCGTGTGATGCGCGTGCCGCTGACAGGGTCGGTATAGCTGAGTGTGCCGCCGAAGGAGTAGTCGACAGGCTTGAGCGGCGCAGCATATTTGGAAGGAATGAAGACGATGGTGGCCGTGCCTGTAGCTCCCTTCTGCAGCGACCATCCGCTGTCGAAGTCGGCAGTGCCCTCAAAGCCGTCGAGCGACTCAACGTGAATCTCGAACTCCTTCGCCGTCGCCATCTCACCGTAGCTGCTTGCGACCTTCAGGCGCAGTTTGATGTCCTCCATGTCGGTGTTCTCACTGCCGTTCTGGATGGTCAGCGTGCCACGGAAGGCCTGACGGGTGAGCGTCATCCGCTGAGTGATCTGCAGTTTGATGGTGGCGCAGACGCCCGGTTCCTCCTCGGATGCGCGCTGAATGAAGAGGTCGGTCTCGCGCTGGAACATCTCAGTCGCCGACTCGTAGCCACGTGCGATGGCAAAAAACTCCACATCGTTGATCGTGTTACGTATGCGCTGGATGTTGTCCATATCCATCATGTTCTCAGACCGCTCGGCCGTCTGTTCGAAGCGGCGGGTGTTGTTCAGACGTTCCACGAAGCGGGCCAGCTGGGTGGCTGACACCTCGTCGGGCTTGCACTCCAGGAACTGATCGGCGGTGAACGCTGAACCGCTGGGCTGGCGCAAGATGATGTCGAGCGTCTGTCGGAACTGCTCCTGAGTGATATTGTTGAACCAGATGCTGTCGCCGAAGTACTCGTGCCACTGGTTCATGCTGGCCTCAGTGACCTGGAGCAGCATGTCCATCACCTGCATGTAGTCCTCCTGGAAGCTGGGCATCACGCTGGCACGACGGGCAGTCACCACGACGGGCTTGCCATTGTCGCCGGAATCGCCGTCGGAGCCACTGCCATTGGGATCAGGTGCACTGCCGCCGTTACTGCCATTGCTGCCACTCATACATTCTTTGAGATCCTTGGCACTCTTGATACACTGTACCAGCGACAGGAGGCCGTTGGCCAGCTTACATTCCATGCAGAAGGCTTCGACAATACAGCCGGCAGCACCGAGTCCGCAGTCGGCAATATCGTCGGCAGTAATCTTACCGTCAGCCAGTTCCGAACCGCAGTTGACCATACTGAGCAGACAGCCTAAGCCCGGGAGAGCCTTGCCGAAGACACCCATGAAGCAGTCGCCGAAGACACCCAGCATCTTCAACAGGCAGAGGTTGCAGGAACCGCCCAGGGAGATGCCTCCGCCCTCCTCACCTTCAGTGCCGGCGCTGCCAAAGCCGCCACCAGTGGGATCACCCCAAGGAGTCAATCCGCCGGTGCCCTCACCGCCACATTCGCCCTTGTAATAGAGACAGACGGAGACGCTGGCAGCATGCATGTCGTCACCGCAGGGCCACTCCAGTTTCACGCGCTCGTTGATACTGCAAGGCATCGACATGCCTTCGGCACGACGTGAACGGCTGGCGGCATCGCCAGCAGTAGGTCCACCCACACGGGTGACACGCACGGGAATGATATAGGTCTGCTGGGCCGGGAGGTCGAAATGCTCGTATTCGGCCAGCGGCTCCCACTTGAAATAGACATCGTCGTCAGGCAGGTAGAGACACACATCCTGAGCGGTGATGAGTCCCTTGTTGGTGAGCACGCTGTGGTAGATGAGCGACTCGCCCTGTGCGAGATGGTCGATGCCGATGCGCTCGGGCACCGTGTTCAGCTGCACCACAGGCACCGGCACGCGGGCCTCGAAGTCGAGTGTGGAGACCACCTGGTACTCGTCCTCGACCTCCGTCTCGACGACCGTCCAAGTGACGGTGACGGCCTGATAGGTGAGGCAGACCTCCTGTTCGGTGGTCACGCCCGGGTCAACGAGGATATTGTTCTGGTAGGAGTTGTGCTTGTCGGCGGTGACGTTCAGTTGGTAGTAGCCTTCGGGCAGCGTGAAGGACAGTCGTCCGTCAGCATCGGTAGTGCCCTGTGCCACCAGTGCCTCGGTGACAGGATTGCGCAGCACCACCTCGGCGCCCGCCACATGGGGAGCCTCGTCGGTATAGTAGGTCAGTTCGTCGGTGACATCGACGACGAGCGTCCCCTTCTCATTGGACACAGGTGTGACGCTGAAGTTCACCGACAGGCCGTTGCCCTGTTCGGGCGTGACGGCCAGCATGCCTTTGTAGGGCACGTTGAGCTGCATGGCATCGACAGGTACGAACTGGAGCATGACGGTAGTCGTGTCGCCGGGAGCCAGGGCAGAGAGCGTGTTGCCCGTTGCACTCCTGATGCACGACGGCAGCGAGAGTGTCATCTTGCCTGTAGAGCCCTTGCCGTTGTTGGTGATGACGAAGGGATACTCGCGCGGCTGTCCCTTGGTCATCGTGGTATGGATGTCGCCATCGACAGCCACCAGCTGAGCCTGGGCATACTGGGCGTAGTAGTAGAGCGTCAGCGGGAGGCTGGCACCCTCCTTCGAGGTGATGAGCACCTTCACCTGCTGCCATTTCTTCTCAGGCGAAGGCGCGCTGGCCAGAAGTGAGAACTGCAGGGGCACCTCGCCGTCGGCAGCTATCGTGGCAGGGACGGTGAGCTCGGCCTTACAGTTGTCGGGTGCGTCCATGACCTGAGCCTTGATGCCCGAAAGCGCCAGCACGCCCGGGTTCTGCAGCATGATGTTGCCACGGCATGCCTCGCCTACAGTTACCATGTTACTGATCTGACTGCGGTCGGCACGTCGCAGGCCATAGATATCGACGGCGGCCATCGCCTCGTTGCAGTCCTCGCCGGGATAGCAGGCGCCGATGACGACGTGGCCCGACTGGTATTCGTAGGGAGCCCAGTTGAAGAAGAAGGCGCCCTGGTCGTCGGTGACGACGGTAGTCACCTCGCGACAGCCCTCGTTAAGCATGTAGATATCGACAGAGGCACGGGCTATGTCACGCCCCGACAGCTGACCGCTGATGCGGACGGTATCCTTCTGCATGTACACCTTCTTGTCGGTGGTGATGGTGGCCGTCCATGGCGACAGCACCTTCACGGCAGTCTTCTGTGACTCGTTGTTGGCATAGCGCAGCTCGCTGACCTCCTCGGTCTCGTTGACCACGGCATAGAACTGCTGCTGGCCCACACGGGTGAAAAAGACCTTGCGGGTGAGTGTCTCAGAGGCTCCCACGGCCATGGCCCCCTTTGTGCGGAGGATAGCCTCGTTCTCGCCAGTGGTGGCGTTGTAGAGGTTGACATTCGTGGCAGGCAGCACATCGGTGCCCTGATTCTTGACGGTTATGGAGAAGATGACGGCGCTGCCAACCTCCACCTCACTAACGTCGGTGGTCACGCTGCTGACCACAGCATCGGCCAGCTTGCGCGAAGGCTGGTGACCGCCGGAGCCGTCGTCGTCGAGTACACGCAGCGTGGCCTGTACGCTGCCTGCCGACTCACCGCCTACGGCACAGTCACAGGAGGCCACGTAGATGGCTGCTGTGATGTGGTAGGTCTGGTCGCCATCCTCGGCATCGTTGTCCACGGGTCCCAGGTGGAAGGTCACCTCATCGACATTCTTCGCCATCTCAATGGTATTCTGGGCGTAGGTCAGACGACCGTTGGCATCGTCGCTGATGAGCACGGTAATCTTGTTGTTGGTCTTCTTGGTACGCTTCAGCGTTGCCGTCACGGCACCGTCGCCGTCGAGCTCGTTGACCTCCGTGACATCGAAGGTCAGCGACAGTTCAGGCACGTCGTTGTCTTTCAGCAGGACGAGCACCTCGCCGTTGTCGTGCTCAGGAGCCGAGACGGTGAAGAGGTTGGGCTGATCCAGCTGCGGGATGTCGTCCTCGAGCGTCTTCACCTCGATGGTGACCGAGGTCTGTCCGGCAGGAATCAGCGCCTGCATGGACACGTCGAAGCGGTGGTTGTCCTCACTCTGAATAGTGACGGGCAGCGCCTGGGCGTTGGCATGGTCGGTGCTGACGGTCAGCTGAAGAGTCTCGCCCTCGATGACTGTCGTCTTCGATGCCGTCACCGTCAGCTTAGGCAGCGACGTGAAGTCGAAGGTTGCCGGTGATGTGGCTGTCAGCACGTTGACACCTCCGTTGGTGCTCAGCACGGCATGCTCGATGGCGGCCTGTGCATAAATGGCATCTACCTGGTCGTTGCGAACCATTCGGAGGGTAGCAACCGTACCCGCCGTGCCTCTCAGCGGCGTGTTGGTAGGCGAATAGACGAGGATACGGTAGATGTATTCCTGCTTCTCCTGTCGCAGGTATCTGACTGACAGCTGATGGTCGGCCTTGCGGTCGGCACTGAGTTCCTGCCCATAGACATTTATATAATAAGGTACGCGCAGGTCGAACTGCATGGCTGTGATGCCGTCGGTATTATTCAGCAGTATGGGTACGATAATCTCACGCTGGTGGAAACGCTGGTCGGGCATGGTGATGACATTGGCGGGCTGAGCCACGGGTGGTGTCGTCGTACCGGGTGTCACCATGCTGATGAGGCGCACCAGGTCGAGAGCGTCTGCCTGTGAGTCGTGGTTCAGGTCGCAGGCTGCCACGTTACACTTGTCCCATCCGTTGAAGTCATTCTGGCCGAGGCAGTCGGCCAGTCGCTTGACGTCATCGGCATTCACCTGTCCGTTGCCGTCAGCATCACCCTCGCGGAAGTGGTAGCGCAGACGGAACTGGCCGTTGCCGCCACGGGTGTCGTAGGTATCGTCGTTAGCAAGGAACGACCCGTCGGTCCAGAACTGCCATTGGTCGCCATTGGTGCGTATGTCGAGCACGTTCTCACCCTCTTTGGTGCAATAGAAGTGGATGTCGGTGTCCAATGTGTTGTTGCTGCTGTTGAAAAGCACGATGGGGGGCAGCTGGCTGATAACGTCGCGGGTGGACATCTGTTCAGTGTTCACCTCTACGAGCACATCGTCCAGACGTTGGTCATTCAGGCTGATGTTGCTGAATGAGCGGTCGGGCAGCGGCGATATATCCGTCAGATGGTTATTGCCAGCCCAGAAATGCGTCAGTGTGGGGTAGAGGCTGAGCATCGGCCCTATGTTGCCGGAGAACTCATTTTCGTCTATATCTATCTTTTCCAGACGTGACGATACCGTGGGGTTGGTCTGACGGAAGGCTTCGGCCTGTGTGCCGATGTCGCCGCTCAGTTGATTGGCGCTAACCCTCAGTTCGCGGAGGTAGGGCAGGGTGGTCAGGATAAAGGGGAAGTGGCCTGTCAGGTTCTGATGGTTGAGGTTGATGATGGCGACATGTCCGTCCTCCATCGTGATGCCCCTCAGGTTTTTCACTGCCGATGGCCCGCCGGAGAGGTCCCACAGGGCAGTGCCGTCGGCACGCCTGATGTCAGTTTGCAGCAGAATGTTGTATTCCTCGTCGTCGGCATCCATGTTGAAGTTGAGCGTGCCTGTCGTTGCCGAGGTGAAGACGTTGCGGCTGTCGGAGGTGGCGAAGCATGCCTGTTCCACCCTCATCTTGTAGTTGGCAAGTGCGATGTCTATGTCGCGTTGTAGCCGCAGTTGCAGCAGCTGGCCTGTCTTTCCTCGTAGCAGGGGTTCGCCCGACTGTGACCACAGCAGCAGGCGGTATGTGCGCAGGCCATTCTCATCGCTGATGGAGTGGAAGGCGAGGCGGAAATTGTCGCAGACGCGCTCTTCGTTGATGTCAGAGTCGTAGCAGTTGATCCACATGCCCACGGGTACGACGATGTCGAACTGCAGGGCCGTGATGGTGTTGTCGTTGCTGACCATGACCGGCAGCAGTTTCTCCTCGGAGTTGAACAGCAGGTCGCCTGTGCTGAGGGTGTTGGTGCCTACGCCGGATGTGGCCTGCGGCGTGGTGCCAGCCACCTGGTGGTAGAGCTTCATGAGGTCGAGCACGTTGACGTCGTTGTCGCCGTTCAGGTCGCCGGCGGTGAAGTTGTAGCTCCAAGCCCTGAGCCCGTCTCCAATGAAGTCGTAGGTGGCATCCACGTCGTCCTCGTCGATGGTTCCGCTGAAGTTCACGTCGCCCACGGTGAAACGTACGCTGACGTTGAAGTCGCAGATGTTGCCGCAACGGGCTTTGAATGTATGGCCGTTGCTGAAGCGCAGTCCCTCTCTGGTCCACACGCTGAAGCCGTCGCCGCTTTCGTGGATATCCATCTCGTGTTCATCGTCTATATAGCAATGTATGCTCTCGTACTCGTTCATCACACGGTCCCAAGGGTTGTAGAGGGTGATGGACGGCAGCAGAGCCATCAGCTCGGCAGGTGTCTGCGTGTCGGGGTTGAAGGTGACGGAGAGGTCGGTCAGCGACTGTTCTTGCACCCATACACGCAACTCCTCGGTCTGAGGCATCACACTGATCTGGCTGATGCGGTTTTCGTTGGCGTTGATTTCGTGTATCTCTGGCAGTGCATCCAGCATGGCTACCAGCGGGCCGATGTCGCCTGTGAGCAGGTTTTTGCGTACAATGAACGTCTGCACATGCTGCCCCAGGGTGGGGGCGGTCTGCCTGTAGCTGTCGACCAGTGCACCGATGTCGCCTGCTATCTGGTTTTCCTGCAGGTCTATGCGTTCTACGTATGGCAGTTCCAAGAGTGCCAGTGGCAGTGTGGTCAGCTGGTAGTTGTCGAGGCGGACGGCGGTGATGTGGCCCTCATCGTTGAAGTCGAACCGCCACTCAGGAATGTTGCTGACATTGAGCCCTGCCCTCTGCAGTATCTGCTGCTCAGCGGGCAAGATGGCAGCGTGTGAACCTATGGCAGACAGGAACAAAGCCACCAAGATACTCCATGAATAGTGAAATACAGTCTTGTTCATAAGTTAAGCCGGATTTTTAGTTATTTTGCTGCAAATATAAGAAATAAATGCCACACTGCCAAATAATAGCGTGACATTTGAATAAATTTCCACAAAGTTACAAAAATACGCAAAAGGAAACAGCGAAAGGTACACAAGTACCTGTGTACCTGTGTACATGTGTACCTGCGGTGTTTTACATCAGGCAGAAGTCGAGGTTGCGGGCGATGGCCTCCTTGTCCAGGTGCTGACCTATGAATACCAGCTTCTGCATGCGGTCGCCATACTCGTCGTCCCAGTCGCGGCGCACGCCGGGGTTCTGCTCCATGAAGGCCTCCAGTTCCTCTTTCGGCATGGTGGCATACCACTGGCCCGCATTGCGTATGCTGACCTGCTTGCCTGCCTGTTCGAACACGTAGCATGTGTCGCGCTCGTCGGCAAAGTAGCAGATGCCCTTGGCACGGATGATGCTCTTGGGCCACTTGCGGGCCACGAACTCATCGAAGAGTCCCAGGTTGAAGGGGCGGCGTGCATAGTAGACATAGGTGCCTATGCCGTATTCCTCGGCTTCGCCTTCGTCGTGGTGGTGATGGTGGTGGTGATGCTCATGATGATTATCGTCATGGTCATGATGCTCATGCTCATGATGCTCGTCATCATCATCATCGTCGTCATCGTCGTGCTCCTCTACGGCTTGTATCCAGGCGGCGCTGGTAGCCACCTCCTCGAAGTCGAAGAGATGGGTGTTGAGTATCTTGTCGAAGTCCACGTCACCATAGTTGGTGTCGATGATCTCGGCCTTGGGTTGCAGTGTGCGCACTATCTCGCGCAGACGGCCCAGTTCGTTGGGAGCCACCTCGCTGGCCTTGTTGAGCAGCACAATGTTGCAGAACTCTATCTGCTGGATGACCAGGTTCTCGATGTCCTTCTTGGTGAGCGACAGTCCGCCCTCGAACTCATCCTTCATGCGCAGGGCGTCGACGACGGTGACGATGCAGTCGAGCACGGGGTAGCCGTCGACGGTGACCTCGGGGGCCATGCGCGGTATGGAGCAGATGGTCTGTGCGATGGGTGCGGGCTCGCAGATGCCGCTGGCCTCAATGACGATGTAGTCGAAGCGGTGCATGCCTATGATGTCCTGCAGCTGCTGCACGAGGTCCATCTTCAGCGTGCAGCATATACATCCGTTCTGCAGCGCCACCAGCGAGTCGTCCTGCTGGTTGACCACGCCTCCCTGCTGTATGAGGTCGGCGTCGATGTTGACCTCTCCGATGTCATTGACGATGACGGCAAACTTGATGCCTCGTTTGTTACTCAGTATTCTGTTCAGCAATGTTGTCTTGCCGCTGCCCAGGTATCCTGTCAGCAGCAATACTGGTGTACCTTTCATAATTATCAATTATCAATTTTCAATTATCCATTATCAATTCAGCAAAGTTCCACTTTGCTGAGGTCTTGTTCCTTCTCGCAGTAGTGGCAGGTCAGTATGCCGTCGGTGACGTGGAAGTAGGTCTTCATCGGCTCATTGTTGGTGATGCACTTGGGGTTGTTGCACTTCACGATGCCGCGTATCTCGCTGGGTGTCTCTACGGTTTTCTTTTCCACCACCTCGTAGTCGCGTATGATGTTGAGGATGACGTTGGGTGCCACGACGGAGAGTCGCGATATCTCGTCGTCAGTGAAGAACTTGTCACTGACTTTGATGATACCCTTGTTGCCCACTTTCAGTGATGGGTAGTTGATGCCGATGGTGACGGGCGTCTTCAGGTCGAAGAGTCCCAGCAGGCTGGCTACCTGGTAAGTCTTGTCGGCAGGTATATGGTCGATGACGGTGCCGTGCTCAATGGCGGCTACGAGACGTTCTGTTTTGTTCATAGGGCGAATAGGTCTAATGGGGCTGATGGTTTATGAAATGATGGTTTGGTCGTTTCTGACTTGGTCAAGCGTGATGCCCAGCACATCGCAGAAGATGGCCTCGCGGGCAAAGAGGCCGTTGCCGGCCTGCTGTATGTAGTAGGCATGCGGGTTGTCGTCTACGTCCTGCGCTATCTCGTTGACACGTGGCAGCGGGTGTAGTATGCGCATGTTGGGCTTGGCCAGTCGCAGCATGTCGTTGTTGAGGATGTAGACATTCTTCACGCGTTCGTACTCCATGAGGTCCGAGAAGCGCTCCTTCTGTACGCGCGTCATGTAGAGTATGTCGGCATCGGCAATGATTTTCTCGTTGAAGGCCGTGTGCTCCTGGTACTTGATGCCGTGCTGCTCGCAGTATAACTTGTACTCTCGGGGCATGGCCAGCTCCTTGGGTGCCACGAAGTGGAACGTGGGGTTGAAGTGGCGCATGGCCATGAGCAGCGAGTGGACGGTGCGGCCGTATTTCAGGTCGCCCACCATATATATATTAAGGTTGTCGAGCGTGCCCTGTGTCTTGTAGATGGAGTAGAGGTCGAGCATGCACTGCGACGGATGCTGGTGGGCGCCATCGCCGGCATTGACGATGGGCACGGGCGAAATCTCGGAGGCATACTGTGCCGCACCCTCTATATAGTGGCGCATGACGATGACGTCGGCATAGTTGGCCACCATGAGGATGGTGTCCTTCAGCGTCTCGCCCTTGGTGCCGCTGGTCACTTTGGGGTCGGCAAAGCCGATGACCCGGGCACCCAGACGGTTGGCTGCTGTTTCAAACGAGAGTCGTGTACGTGTGGATGGTTCAAAGAAAAGCGTGGCCACCACCTTGCCCTTGAGCAGTTCGCGGTTGGGGTGCTTTTCAAATTCTCCTGCCATCTCAATCATGTAGAGAATTTTCTCACGTGTGAGGTCGGCAATTGTTACGAAATTATGTTTGTCCATGATTGACTTATGTTATTTCGTGTGCAAAGATACAAAAACTTTTGAAGTTAGAAGTTTGAAGTTTGAAGTTTTTTCAGGCACAACAGCAAATTTTTCACTTTTCACTCTTCACTCTTCACTTTTTTTCGTAACTTTGCACCCGATTTTAACCCAATTAAGAAAAAAGAGAAATGAAAGCATTCGTATTCCCTGGACAGGGAGCACAGTTCGTAGGCATGGGTAAGGACCTCTACGACAACAACGCAACAGCAAAAGAACTTTTTGAAAAGGCTAACGAGATTCTGGGTTACAGAATCACGGATATGATGTTCGAGGGTACCGACGAGGACCTGAAGCAGACGAAAGTCACTCAGCCTGCCGTCTTCCTCCACTCCGTCATCTCGGCTATATGCCTGGGCGATGCATTCCAGCCCGCCATGACGGCTGGTCACTCGCTGGGTGAGTTCTCGGCACTCGTTGCTGCCGGTGCCCTGTCGTTCGAAGATGGTCTGCGCCTGGTCTATGCACGTGCCATGGCCATGCAGAAGGCCTGCGAGGCCCAGCCCTCGACGATGGCTGCCATCATCGGTCTGCCCGACGAGAAGGTCGAGGAGATATGCGCCGCCATCAACCGCGAAGGTCATGTCGTCGTTTGTGCCAACTACAACAACCCCGGCCAGATTGTCATCAGTGGCAATGTAGAGGCCATCAACGAGGCTTGCGAGCAGCTGAAGGCTGCCGGTGCCAAGCGTGCACTGATACTGAAGGTGGGCGGTGCCTTCCACAGCCCCCTGATGCAGCCTGCCAAGGACGAACTGCAGGCAGCCATCGAGCAGACCCAGTTCCAGGCCCCCAAGTGTCCCGTCTATCAGAACGTGGACGGAAAGCCCCACACGGAGCCAGCCGAGATCAAGGCTAACCTGATAGCCCAGCTGACCAGCAGCGTGCGCTGGACACAGTGCGTGCAGAATATGATTGCCGACGGTGCCGACGATTTCACCGAGTGTGGTCCTGGCAAGGCATTGCGGGGAATGATATCAAAGATAAACGGCGAGGTCAGTGCTCATGGCATCGAATAAAATGATAGTCTACCAAGTTTTTACGCGTCTGTACGGCAACCGCTGTCAGACGCGTAAAATCAATGGTAGCATAGAGGAAAACGGCTCGGGTAAGTTCAACGACTTTACGGCGGCCGGGTTGAAGAAGATTCGTGAGATGGGGGTCAGCCACGTGTGGTATACAGGTGTCATCCGTCATGCCACGATGACCGACTACACGCGCTACGGCATCCCACGCCAGCATCCCGCCGTGGTGAAGGGTAGGGCAGGGTCGCCTTACGCCATCACCGACTATTACGACGTAGACCCCGACCTGGCTGTCAGCGTGGAGCACCGTATGGAGGAGTTCGGCAAACTGGTGGCCCGTACCCACAGGGCAGGACTGAAGGTCGTCATTGACTTTGTGCCCAACCATGTGGCCCGTCAGTACAAGAGCATCTGCAAGCCCGACGGCGTGCGCGACCTGGGCGAGGACGATAATCCCGAGGTAGGCTTCGACCCGATACACAATAATTTCTACTACTGCCCGGGTCAAGCCTTCACACCCTATTTTGACCTCTATCATGGCGAGGCAGAGCCGTACACGGAGTTCCCCGCCAAGGCTACGGGCAATGATCACTTCGACAATGCCCCGGGACGCAATGACTGGTATGAGACGGTGAAGCTGAACTACGGCGTAGACTACTATGCCGGGCAGACACCCTCCACGCTCGCCGCGAATTGCTGCGACACAAGCGCAGCACACGCTCCGTTCTCTACCTGGAACAAGATGCTCGACATCCTGCTCTACTGGGCAGCCAAGGGCGTCGACGCCTTCCGTTGCGACATGGCCGAGATGGTGCCGTCAGCCTTCTGGGCATGGGCTACGGCCCGGGTACGTGAGCACTATCCACACGTGCTGTTCATCGGCGAGGTGTACAACCCCGGGCTCTACCGTCAGTTCATAGCCAGCGGTTTCGACTACCTCTACGATAAGGTAGGCATGTACGACGCCCTGTGCGACGTCCTCTGCCACCGTCGTAACACAGATGCTATCACCTGGGCTTGGCAGCAGACCGACGATATACGCCAGCACATGCTCTATTTCCTTGAGAATCACGATGAGCTGCGCCTGGCCTCCGACTTCGTGGTGGGCGCTGGGCGCAAGGCCGTACCGGCATTGGTAGTGGCAGCCCTGCTGCAGCAGAATCCGTTCATGTTCTACTTCGGACAGGAATGGGGCGAGCACGGCATGGACAGCGAGGGATTCAGCGGGCACGACGGACGTACCACCATTTTCGACTACTGGTCGCTCAGCCCCTCCAAGGGTGATGCCGCGCTCAAAGCCCTCTATCAGCGTGTGCTCAACATAGCCCGCACGGAGAAGGCTGTCAACAGCGGTCAGACCTTCGACCTCATGTATGTCAACCAGCAGTACTACCGCCAGTATGCCTTCCTGCGCAAGGCTGGCAAGGAGCTGCTCCTGGTCGTCGTCAATTTCGATGACTGTCCTGTGGACATGCAGCTTTCGATACCCGACCATGCCTACGACTATCTGGAGATACAGGAGCGTGCCTACGAGGCACACGAACTGCTTGCCGGCGGCAAGCAGAGCATGGTCCTCATCAAGGGAGAGCCCGTCCGCGTGGCGTTGGAGTCACGTGGTGCCGTGGTGATGAAGCTCAGTTGATTGTTTTTTAAGACTCCATACAAAAGCCCCAGCGTATTTTAAAAGACAACTTGGGACAACTTGGGACAACTCTTTTTTTGTGTGTTGGCGGGACTTCCTTGGAGGGGGGAATCGGTCGGTTGACCGATTTTATAAAAAAGTTGTCCCATGTTGTCCGATGTTGTCTTCAATTACGGGCGGGTTTTCATCCCATGCACGACTGCGTGCCCAGCGTAGTGACGATAGCCGTAAGGATGGTGATGATGATTTCTACGACTCGTTTCAAAGTAAAATTTTTCATGGCTTTTTCATTTTTGATGTTTGAAGTTTGAAGTTTGAAGTTTTTTGTGGGGAAAGACAACTTGGGACAACTTAGGACAACCTTTTCCGGGTATCGGGAAGCAGGACTTACTGGGGAGTGAAAGAGTTGTCCGCAGGCACTCCCCTCCCATGTAGGGGAGGGGTAGGGGTGGGGTCAGTATCTTTTCC
>JAFUSV010000134.1 GCA_017467565.1 Prevotella sp. | reverse complement strand
AGGAACATTCTCCGTTAACTCCTACACGTTGACTTACAAGGTGGACGATGAAGAGTATAAGACCATGATAGTGGCCTATGGTACAGAGCTAACACCTGAAGCTGAGCCCACGAAAGAAGGTTACACTTTCTCTGGTTGGAGTGAGATGCCAGCCACGATGCCTGCTCACGATGTGGTAGTGACAGGAACATTCTCCGTTAACTCCTACACGTTGACTTACAAGGTGGACGATGAAGAGTATAAGACCATGATAGTGGCCTATGGTACAGAGCTAACACCTGAAGCTGAGCCCACGAAAGAAGGTTATACTTTCTCAGGTTGGAGCGAGATGCCTGAAACCATGCCTGCACATGACTTAATAGTGACTGGAACGTTCTCCATAAACTCCTATACCCTGACCTACATGGTGGATGATGAAGTATACAAGACTATGACGGTGGTTTATGGTGCAGAGTTGATACCTGAGGATGATCCAACAAAGGAACATTACACATTCTCTGGTTGGAGCGAGATACCAGCCACGATGCCTGCTCACGATGTGGTGGTAACTGGAACGTTCATCATAGACAAATACAAACTGACATACATAGTTGATGGCGAGGTATATAAAATGTATGATGTGGAGTATGGCGCAACCATTACGCCAGAGGCGGAACCAGTGAAAGAAGGCTATACTTTCTCAGGCTGGACATGGATACCGTCTAAGATGCCTGCAGAGGATGTGGTTGTAACAGGTACATTCGCTATCAATAATTATAAGCTGACATATATGGTCGACAACGAGTTGTATAAGACGTATGAGGTGGAGTATGGAGCAACGATCACTGCAGAGCCTGAACCAGAGGAGGAAGGTTATACCTTTAGTGGTTGGAGTTGGATACCGCAGATTATGCCAGCTGAAGACGTTACTGTTTCAGGCTCGTTCTCTGTCAATAGCTATCAGGTAATTTATGTGATTGCGGGTGAGATATACAAGACAGAGATGGTGGAGTATGGCGCAGAGATAGTGCTTCCAGAAGTGCCGGAGCGAGAGGGCTACTCCTTCGTATGGACGAATGTGCCAGAAACCATGCCAGCACATGACATTGTTATCTTGGGTGAATATACATCTGGTATTGAGGAAATCCTGATGGCAGACAAGGAAGCTCGCTTATACAATATGAAAGGCCGTAGAATCCTGAAACCTGAGCGTGGGGTGAACATCATCCGAATGGGTGATGGTACCATTAAAAAGGTAATAAAGAAATAAATATGTTTCTTATGAAGAAGTGCGCATTCGGTTGATACCAGGATGCGCACTTCTTTGATTATTTTCCGTTTTACCCCCTCCGTTCGTCACAAAAACGTGCAGAATATCCCATTTTCTTGCTGAAAAGGGAGAAAATGATTACCTTTGCAACGTCAAATTGATAAAGAAAAAAACAAAAACGTCACAATGGACAAAGATAAAAAGAAAAAGGTAATAAAAAGGATATGACAATGAAAAAGAGTTTTATAAGGTTGGCAGCCCTTGTGGCTGCACTGCTGATGACAGTGACTGTGTCGGCCAAGAAGCAGGACTTCGGCGGACGAGTGATTGACGAGAAAGGAGAGCCGATGGCATTTGTGAATGTCATCCTGCTGTCGCTGCCTGACTCTGTCTTTGTTCAGGGCGCCATGACCAACGAACAGGGTGAATACAAGATTGTGACAAGCCTGAAAGACGGTCTGCTGAAAGTGACCAGCGTGGGTTACGAGACCTTATATGTAAAGGCCGCAGACGGACAGACCCTTCAGATGAAGGAAGACACGAATCTGCTGGGTGAGGTTGTGGTGAAAGGCCATCTGCCCAAGGTGAAGCTGACAGGCGAGGGAATACAGACCAGTATTCAGGGATCGGTGCTGGAGAATGCCGGTACGGCTAATGATGTGCTGGCGAAGACCCCGGGCATGATGACAGGTCAGAACGGCCTGGAAGTCATCGGCAAGGGCACTCCCCTGGTCTATATCAATGGCCGCAGGGTGACCGACAGCAGTGAGCTGCAGCGCTTGCAGAGTAACGAGATACAGAGCATCGAGGTCATCACCAATCCAGGGGCCCAGTATGATGCCACCGTCCGCAGCGTGGTACGCATCCGTACCATCCGTCGTCAGGGCGACGGTTTCAGTTACAATCTCTATGCCTCCGACACCCAGTCGCTGCGCTGGAGCGAGGGCTACGACCCCAAAGGTGCCTTCAACGTGAACTACCGCACAGGAGGCGTCGACATCTTCGCCGGCATCAACTATGCCCGAAATACATCGCGTCAGGAGAGTGACCTGGTGAAAGCCACGTTCGGCAAGACTGCCGATGGTGCCGACTGGCTGATGGAGAACCGAGGCAGTCTGCTGTCAGAATATAAAGGCCAAAGTATCTACGGCAATGCAGGTGCTAACTGGCAGTTGGACAACAGCCATTTCCTTGGTGGTAAGATAGAGTGGAGCAAGCAACTGAGCCACAAAAACTATACCGAGGTGCACGACAACGTGTTCATGAACGGTCGTCAGGCAGACCAGCTCACGACACGCTCTGACGACACCATGGGCGACGACCCCTTCTTTAACATAGGCGCGAACCTCTATTATAATGGTACGATTAACGAGAAGTTGGGCATCGACGTCAACCTGGACTATTATGGTACAGACATGAGCACAGAGACCGTGTCGAGAGAGCAGAGCACGATGACCCATGGTGCCGAGATCAATAGCGTCAGCACCAACAGCGGCCGCATGTATGCCGCTAAGGGTGTGCTGTCATACCCCGTCTGGAAGGGCATGCTGCAGGCAGGTACAGAGGAGACCTTCTCGCGTCGTACAGACAACTATAGCATCAATGGCATAGCCATAGCACCGTCTGAGGGTAAGGTGAAGGAAGACAACTATGCCGGCTTTGCCACCTATGGCTGCTATCTGCCCAAGGTAGGACAGATGAATGCCGGCCTGCGCTATGAGTATGTGCGCTACAACTATGAGGACAAGCTGACACCAGATAACAACCTGTCGCGCTCATACAGCAACCTCTTTCCTACGCTGTCGTATGCGAATCAGTTGGGCCGAGTACAGTTGATGGTGAACTACAGTGCCAAGACGAGCCGTCCCAGCTATGCCAACCTGTCGAGTGCCGTGCGCTACAACAGCCGTTATATCTGGCAGAGCGGCAACGCGCAGCTGCAGCCCCAGCTGTCGCACGATTTCAGTGTGACGGCCGTGTGGAAATTCATCACGCTGATGGTCAACTACACCCGTACCAACGATGCCATCATGGTATGGTCGGAGCCCATAGGAAATGAGGGCGTAGTACTGGTGAAGCCGCGTAACATAGAGACGCCCTACCGTACGCTGGCCGCCTATGCCACCTTCACCCCCACCATCGGCATCTGGTCGATGAACTACACCGTGGGGACGCAGCCTCAGTGGCTTACCCTCAACACCAAAGACCCACGCGAGCCTTCTGGCACCCGTGAGACCAAGTTCAATGGCAAGCCCATCTTCTTTGCCCAGCTTAACAACACCTTTACGCTCAAGCACGACTGGCAGCTGGAGTTGGGTTGCAACCTGATGAGCAAGGGCTATACGCAGAATATGTACATGACCAACAACTACTTTAACCTGACGGCTGCCGTGCAGAAGAAACTGCTGAAGAACGGTGCCCTCGTGCTGCGACTGGAAGGCAACGACCTGACAGGGACAGCCCATTACAATGTGAATACCGACTTTGGCAACCACACCATTGAGCAGACCAACAGGATGGACACGCAGAACATCAGGTTCTCACTGCGCTACAACTTCAACGCAGCTCAAAGCAAATACCGCGGTACTGGTGCAGGTACAGGCGAGAAGGCGAGGATGTAATGCATAATTCATAATGCATAATGCATAATTCATAATGCATAATGCATAATTAGCGACGACGGGCGACGACCATCGACGTCACTATCGACAGGAGGAGGATGCCGAAGATGATGGCCAGGCTCAGTGGCGTTGGCACTTCGATGTGAGGCATGTTGATGTCGATGCCGACGAGTTGGCCCAGTTCGTTGATGTATTCGTTCATGGCAAGCAGCATCTTGATGCCCACGAAGATGAGGATGATGCCCAGGCCGTATTTGAGATAGGAGAAATACTTGGCGATGGCAGCCAGTGCGAAATAGAGGGCGCGCAGGCCGAGAATGGCGAAGATATTGCTGGTGAGGACGATGAACGGATCGCGCGAGACGCTGAAGATGGCCGGGATGGAGTCGACGGCGAAGGCAACGTCAGTAGTCTCGATGACGATGAGGGCCACGAAGAGCGGTGTGGCTTTGAGTGCCTCACCTTCCCTGATGAAGAACTTGTCTTCGTGCATGCGGTCGGTGACGGGGAAGAGCTTCTTGAACCAGCGTACGATGATATTTTTCGACGGGTCGGCCATTTGGTCGTTGTCGTTGTGGCTGAACATCTTGCTGCCGGTATAGAGCAGGAAGATGCCGAAGAGTCCGAGTACCCACTCGAAGCGTTCGACCATGGCTGCACCGGCGAAGATAAAGATGCTGCGCAGAACAAGGGCGCCGAAGATGCCCCAGAAGAGGACCTCGTGCTGGTACTTGCGCTCGATGCCGAAGAAGGAGAAGAGCATGAGGAAGACGAAGAGGTTGTCCATGGACAGCGACTTCTCGATGAGGTAGCCCGCCAGGAACTCCATGGCTTTCTCGTGTGGTTCTACGGGGTAGAAGAGGTAGATGCCGAGGCAGAATACCATGGACACGCCTATCCAGACGGCGGTCATGGTGAGTGCCTCTTTGATGTTGACTTCATGCTGGCCTTTCTTTCCGAACATCTTCAGGTCGGCTACCAGCATGATGATGACAAAGATGTAGAATACTATCCATCCCCAGACGGGAATATATATGTGATTCATTTTCTTGTTGTTTTTGTTTATATCGTCGATTTCGGGGTGCAAAATTACAAAAAAAATACGAATAATAACATTGTATGTTGTTAAATAAAAAAATAATGTGTATCTTTGCACTCAAAGAACTAAAACAACAATTCTATATGAAACTGAGACTCATGCTTACGACAGCTGCCGTATCGTGTGCCGTGATGTTGTCGGCACAGACGGAGCTTTATCCCAAACATTTCGATTTGGAACAGGTGACACTGCTTGACGGCCCTATGAAGACGGCCATGGACAAGAATATCGAGGTGCTGCTGCAGTATGACGTTGACCGATTGCTGACGCCTTATGTACGCCAGGCGGGTCTGGCATCGACCACGGACACGGGCAGCCGCTACTACCAGTGGCTGACGAAGCATCCTAACTTCACGAACTGGGGCGACTCGTCGTTTGATCTGAGCGGTCATGTGGGCGGTCATTACCTCTCGGCCCTGGCCCTGGCCTACGCTGCCTGCCACGATTCCGGCGTGAAAGCGCAGCTGAAGGAGCGCATGGACTACATGGTCAGCGTGCTGAAGGACTGTCAGGATAAGTACGACCAGAATACGCAGGGCCTCTACGGCTTCATCGGCGGTCAGCCTATCAACAGCGACTGGACGGCCCTCTATCAGGGCAACATACAGCCCTACAAGAGTCATGGTGGCTGGGTGCCCCTCTACGTGCAGCACAAGATACTGGCCGGTCTGCGCGATGCCTACCTCTACGGCAACAATGACGTGGTCAAGGAGCTGTTCCGCAAGATGGCCGACTGGAGTGTGAACGTCGTGGCGAAGGTCAGCGACAGCAATATGAACACCCTGCTTGACACCGAGCATGGCGGCATGAACGAGTCGATGCTGGATGCCTATCAGCTGTTTGGCGACCAGAAATATCTCGATGCTGCCAAGAAGTACACCCACAAGACGATGCTCAACGGCATGCAGAGCCTGAATACCACTTTCCTTGACGGCAAGCATGCCAACACGCAGGTACCTAAGTATATCGGTATGGAACGCATCGGAAGTGAAGAGTTAAAAGTGAATAGTGAACAATTTGCTTCCGCCTACATCAAGGCAGCGGAGAACTTCTGGCAGGACGTGGCACAGAACCGTACCGTCTGCATTGGCGGCAACTCGGTCAACGAGCACTTCCTGTCGAAGGCCAACAGCAACCGCTACATCGACCAGCTGGACGGACCGGAGTCGTGCAACTCGAACAATATGCTGAAGATGTCGGAGATGATGGCCGACCGCACGGGTGATGCCAAGTATGCCGACTTCTACGAGTACACGATGTGGAACCACATCCTCTCGACGCAGGATCCCGTGACGGGCGGCTACGTCTACTTCACGACGCTGCGTCCGCAGGGCTACCGCATCTATTCACAGGTGAACCAGGGCATGTGGTGCTGCGTAGGTACGGGCATGGAGAACCACTCTAAGTACGGCCATTTCATCTATACCCACGACGGGCAGGATAAACTCTACGTCAACCTCTTTGTCCCCTCGCGCCTGGAATGTGACGATTTTGTCGTCACCCAGGAGACTAAGTTCCCCGACGACTTCACGACGAAGCTGACCATCGGCAAGGCCGGTCACTACACCTTAGCCTTCCGTCATCCCGCCTGGGCCGGCAAGAACTTCTCATGGAGCATCAACGGCGAGAAGACGCTGAATACTGCCGAGCAGGGTAGGGCCTACTATATAGAGGAGACGCGCGACTGGCAGGCAGGCGACGAGATAGTCATCACGTTCGACCCGCAGCTCAGTTACGTGGAGTGCCCCAACTATACCGACTACATTGCCTTCCGCTACGGTCCCATCCTGCTGGGTGCACAGACGACGGCCACGTCAGCCGAAGAAGCCGAGACTACAGGACTGGTCTATGAGAAGCTGCAGAACGAGTATGGCGGCGAGGGACGTATGGACCATGCTCCTGGCAGCCGCGCTACGTCGAAGAACCTGACGTCGGCACCGCTGCTCATAGGCAGCCGTCAGGATGTGCTCGGCCGCATAGAGCGCCTGCGCTCTGAGAACCTGAGCTTCCGTATCGATGCCAGCCGCGAGGGTGTCAGTTCCTATAAGTGGGATCACCTGACGCTGGTACCCTTCTATCAGATACACCACGCCCGCTACATGTGCTACTGGTACCAGCAGACAGCCGAGAACTATGCCAACAGCACGATGGCACAGACCGAGGCCGTGAACGAGGCTCTGGCAGCCCGCACACTTGACTTCGTGGCTCCCGGCGAGCAGCAGAGCGAGGCAGGCCATGAGTACAACTACAGCAGCGACTCGAGCACCGGCGAGTACAACACCGAGCACTATCGCGATGCACGTGCCAACGGCTACATACAGTACACCTTATATAATAATAGTGGGGTGGAGGAAGGTCTGAGCATCATGTTCCGCTTCAACCTGGCCGACCGAGGCCGCAAGGCGACGCTCACCGTCGACGGCACTCAGCTGGCTGACATCACCATCCCCTCGACAGCCAAGGGCAGCGATGCCAATGGATTCTACAACGTGGAGTACCCCATACCTGTCGACCTGGCGAAGGGCAAAACACAGTTTGTGGTACGGCTGACGGCATCGTCGTCGACTCTCTGCCCTGGCATCTACTACGTGCGTCTGCTGAAGGACTATGACAATCATGCCTATCAGTTTCGTGCCAACGAATGGACCACGGGTGATGCCGGTCGCGTCTCGGCCAGTAACATCACCTACGACACGGAGCGCAACGTCATCCATGTCGCAGCATCGGGCAACAATAACGTGTGCCTGATGCTGCGCTATCAGGACTGTGACTACACGATAGACAAGGATGAGAAGTTCATGGTGGTGCGCGGCACCAACCTGAAGACCACCACGGGCATGTCGTACCTGTGGTGGCTCAATGGCATGAACCACGGTACGCAGGTGGCTCCCTCGACGACGAAGACGGTGACCGTGGACGGCATGCAGCAGACGGTCATCGCCTGGAACATGGCTACCAGCGGCATCTATGAGAACTTCTCGGGCGATCGTCCCAATGTCTGCATGGGTCAGACCATCTTCGGTCTGACGTCGACGACCGGGCAGAGTGATATCTACGACATCAACTTCGTCAGCAGCGTTGACGCTTACATCGGCACGGCTACAGGCATAGTTCCCCAGCCGACTGCCGACCGCCAGGACGAAAAGTGCTATGACCTGCTGGGCAGAAGCGTCAGCGGGACACATCGTAAAGGTGTGGTTGTCAAGGGAAAGAGACTTTTAATTGAGAATTGAGTAAGGATAATTATCCATTATCAATTATCATTTTTCCATTATTTAAGTTTCAATCTGCAAAACACGGGGTAATGGTCTGATGGGAGGCGCTTCTCGTATTTGCTGAAGTCTATCTCCTGTGGCGCATCCTTTCCTTTCAGTTTCTCACTTGATTCATGTGAGCGAATCCAGTAACCATTGGTCAGTATGCCGTAGCGCTCCACGTCAAAGCGGGGCGACACGAAGATGTGGTCAATGCGGCTCTCCGTCTTCAGTTCCGGGTCATAGGCGTTGTATGTGCCGTTCTCTGCAAAGCGGTAGAGGGCGTGCACATAGCTGTCTTTCAGTATGCCCGAATGGGTGAAGGTCGTGTAGATCTCATTGTTTTGGTCTACGTTGAAGTCGCCCGTCAGGACGACGGGCGCCTTTCCTGCAATCTCCTGAATCTTCTTGACCACCAGTTTGGCGGCTTCGCGGCGTGCCACGATGCCTACATGGTCCATGTGGAGGTTGAAGAAATAGAACTTCAGCTTCGTTTCCCTGTCCTTGAATTTGCCCCAGGTGCAGATGCGGGTACATGCGGCGTCCCATCCTTTCCCGGGCTTCTCGGGAGTCTCCGACAGCCAGAAGTCGCCATGCTCCATCAGCTTCATCTTGTTCTTGTCGTAGAAGATGGCCTCGTGCTCTCCTTCGTGAATGCCGTCCTCGCGCCCTACGCCGATGTATCGGTAGTCGGGCAACAGGCGCTGCATGTCATCCAGTTGTGGTTTCAGCACCTCCTGAGTGCCGAAGATGTCGGGATGCTCAAAGTTCAGCTGGGCACAGACGACGGGGCACCGCTGCTCCCATCCGTTGCCAGCTTTGGCGTCGCCGTCGTTCTGATAGCGTATGTTGTACGAGCCCACGTAGAGCGGTTGGGCGCTTGCCGTGATGACGGCCATGAAAAGGAGGAAGAGAAGTTTTTTCATTTCATTCAAAGTCAGTGGTGTAGTTGGAATATAATATATGAGAGGTGAGAAGTGTCTTATAAAACTTCTCACCTCTCACCTCTTACTGTTTACTTGTTTAGTACTTGATGATCTGTCCTAACCGCAGTGTTGCGTTCTGCTTGATGCCATTCTTGGCGCACAGGGCCTTGACCGAAGTGCCGTGCTTGCGGGCAATGGCAGAGAGGGTCTCGCCCTTGCTCACCTTGTGGAAGCGGCTGTCCTTCTGCTTCTTCTGACGCTTGCTCTGCTTAGAAGATGACTTGTCGTTGCCCGAGTTGCTGGCTATGTCCAGACGGTCGGTGCCAGGGTTGGAACCGGGAACACCACGCAGGCGGGTAGCCTGAGCTGACTCCTGTGTGTAAGTGCTCTTGCGGAACATGTAGCTGTCGCCTACGACATCCTGGTTGCGGAAGTCGAACATCAGGGCGGGGTTGAGGGCTACGCCGCAGAGGCGGGTCTCGAAGTGCAGGTGCGAACCTGTGCTGCGACCAGTGTTACCACCCAGACCGATGGGGTCGCCGGCGCGTACCTCCTGGTTCTCGCTGACCAGATGTTTCGACATGTGGCCATAGATGGTCTCCAGTCCGTTGGGGTGGCGTATGACGACATAATTACCATATCCCTTGGGCTCATAGCGTACGATACGTATCTTGCCGCTGAAGGCAGCGCGGATGGTGTCGCCTATATATACCTTGATGTCCAGTCCCTTGTGCTGACGTCCCCAGCGGGCTCCGAAGTTCGACGTGATGACGCGGCTGTCGGTAGGCATACAGAAGTCGCGCAGGTTGATACGGAGAGAGTCGGGCAGGGCGGTAGCACGGTGTGCATATACATTGTTCCAATCCTGATACAGGTTGGCAGCGGGATTATCAACTTCTTCGGCCTCCAACAGCTTCTGCAGCTGAATGGAGTCTACTGCTTTCATTTTGCGGTCGATGGGTGCCTGATTAGCCAACAGATCCTGTCCTGCAGCGGGAATCACTGCAAGCGAGGCAAGTGCCATCAGGGCCATTTTCTTCATTGTTTTAAGCATCAAAAATTGTTTTAAAGGGTTGGTCGTATTCAGAAAATCTCTGCAAAGTTACAAAATAATTACGTAACACAAGCAACCATCCCAAACTTTTTGCGTACTTTTAACACTTAACCCATTGCACGTTAACATTTCCGGCCTCTGCGTCATGTCAGGTAGACGTAGCAGACTGCTCCAGCCATCAGAAGTGCAATGAGAATGCCGATGCGTAAGCCCCATTTGTCAAACCATTTACGCCTCTCAAAGTTTCTCATCTGTTGATACCTGTATTCTTCAGCAGCATCCATAAAACGTCTGTGATGATTTCTTGACATATCGTTTATTTTATTATGTGTTATTAAAACGTCCCGGTCACAGTACGCTTTCGCTCTTACTATGCCGGGACGCGCCTGACTATTACACCTAATGTTTTACATGATAATCTCTCTTAGTCATCCCAATCGGAAGTGTCTTCGCGAGAACCAGCAGGCTGGTCTGGCGGCCCAGTTGGGATTGGGGATGCGGTAAGCAAATGACAACTTGATTGCAAGCGAATCATTTCTGTTTTTGGACGTACATACGTTTTCTTTTCCATTTTGTTAGAATAATAATTAATTTTTAACAATAATGTTTTATTTGAATGAAACTTTTTGACTCTTGCCGTCGGCCGACTTCTTGATGAAGATGCCCTTGACAGGTTTCTCCACTCTGACGCCATCTAATGTATAGAATATATCGCCATCTTCAGTAATACTGATGTTACGTAGATTGGTGGTGGTGTTGTCATCCTCTATAACGAAACCAATGCCACGGGCATATTCCATATTCTTGCTTTCCATGCGCAGATACCATCTGTAAGCCCCAACGGCAATGTTTCCACTTGAGGGATAGCTCAAGTCGCCGCTGATGCTCAGATAGAAATCACGATGGTCGGTTGAAGGCGCCAAGGTTGTCGTCTGGTATGTTCCAAAGAATGAGTAGGTTGCCTCGGAGGTAGCCGTTTGTAAGAGCATGGTCTCCATCGGTTTCTTCAGTATGACATTCTCGGAAATAAACTCATAGTTGTCTATAGCAGTCTTTGGCTTGTAGATATACGGTTTGTTGGCACGGAGCACTTCTCCAACACTCATGGGATTGACGTGGATCCAGATGTCCTCTGTAGAAGCTGACTCGCCAGCCACATTAGAATGTGCAACCATGCTGATCTTGAAGAATGAGAAGTTCTCAAGGTCTTCGGCTGTGATGGTATAGTCGAAGGGCAGCATCCAACCCTGATACTTGTCAACGCGGTTTTCGTCATACGAACGGGTATAGGTCACCTTGTCAGCCTGTACGTCTGAAGTCAGGTTGTAGGGGAAAGCTGTGCCGTCAGCCAGTTCGTAGATGCCTTCCGACTCCTTCGTCACAAGGGAATAAGTATAGTAGCCATCTTCAACAACCATATAGGTATTGTCAGCAGGAATGAAGAGTTTCTCGTAGTCTTCAATCTGCTCGTCGGTTGTTACGGTTACACCAATAGCCAGCGTGATTGCATAATCACCCTGAGTCAGTTCATTGCTGTCGAAGTTCAGTGTGAACGATTTGGTAGCGCTGACGTTGCCAGTCATTTCAGTGTCCTTCAGGAGCTGAAGCGTCGAACCTGTCACCATCACTGCACCGAATGCTTCAGTAAATGTAGTGTAGCCTATACCATCAACCACGGCAACGTTAGCACCTTCAACGACTTTGTAAAGTCCTTCACTTGCTGTCGTTTCGCAGATGTAGCCATCGGCACAGAACTCAGCAAGTAAGATGCTGCTGAACTCACCGCCGCTGACAGCGAAGGTGGCATCGTTGGCATAGTTGCCTTCAGCCTTGTAGAGGGCATCGGCTTTATTGCTGACAAAGGTACCGCCAGAGATGTTCACGGCCATGGCACCGTACTGGTTGTACGTGCTGCTCATCGACACGGCTGCACCGGTCATTTCTGTACCATTGTAGTTAGCTGTGCCCGGGTAGTTCTTTTCACCAGTAGCCGTGATGGTACCGCCAGTGACGTTAAGTGTACCGCGCTTGATGGCGATGGCGGTGTTTCCCTCCACTACTGCATTTTCGCTGATGTTCACCGTAGCGTTGCCGTTGAGGGCAACAGCAGCATCGGTCTGAGAAGAAACAGAACCAGTGATGTTGATGACGTTGTTCATGTCACCGCTGACGTTCTTGCCGAGGTTGCCCGATACGAACACAGAGCCTTCACTACCAGTACCTGTGGTATTAACTGTGCCGGCAATGTTGATGACAGCACCGTAGCCGTTACCGCCAGCCGTCTTGCCGAAGAGCACCACGCCGAAAGCATCGGCAGTCACGGTCACATCGTCGGCGATGTTCAGCACGCTGTAGTTCGTAGCCGTAGCGTCGTCGCTGCCATAGACATTGAGAGCCTGGGCTGCGCCGCCAGCCACAGTACCGTTCTGGATGGTGAGTTCACCGCCCTTCAGGTTGGTGCGTCCGCTGAGTGTCTTCTCGTTGAGGTCAAGAGTAATTTTCTTGCCAAAAGCCTCGATGTTGAGAGGCTCAGAGAGAGCTACGTCAGAAATCATTGTCACAGTCTCATTGTCCTGAGCGGCTTTGAATGCTGCGTCGAGCGTCTGATAGCCTGTAGTGCTAATCATGGCTACGTTAGTACCTGCAACAACATTGTAAAGGTTTTCACTTGGAGTCGTTTCGCAGACATAACCCTCAGCACAGAAGGCAGCGGGAACGATGCTGCTGAACTTACCGCCCGAGATGTTGTAGTAGGCAGCGTCCAGGCCGTCGAACGACATGTTGAACGTACCTGCAGCGATGCTGACGGTGCCAGCGGTTGCGGCAATGGCGCCAGTGAACGTACCAGTGTAGTTGCTGTCGAATGTGGTCGTGCCTGTAGAGGCGATGTTACCGTTGACGTTGGTAGCACCAGTCACGGTCAGCTCGCCGCTGTTGGTGATGGCAGCGGTCACAGTGCCGTTGGTGATGGTAGCAGCACCGGTTACAGTGATGTTATCGGCAGCGTAGTTCACGCCGTTCAGGTCGAGCGTCACGTTCTTGCCAGAGGCGACAGCCACGTCAGCACCATTGATGGTACCCTCTTCAGCAGCCGATGTGAGCAGTGTGATGACATCACCATCCTCGGCAGCCGTCACGGCATCGTTAACGGTCAGGTAGTAGACGTTCTTCTCGCTTACCACACGCTTGGCAATGGCGTGCTGCACGGTGTAAGGAACACTCTCTGTTTCGTCGTTGATAGCTACATACTCATCGGCGATGAAGTCTGCGTATGCAGCATCCGTCAGGTTGGCGTTGAAGTGACCGCCAGAGATAGCGATGACGTGGTTGACGTCTTTCTGTGCAATCCTTCCTTTGTAGGAACCGCTCTCCACCAGGATGTGGGGTTTGGTGTCGGCCGGGCGGCGTGTGTAGATGACCCCTTCGTCGCTTTCGGTCGTGGTGGTGGTGAAGTCATTGCCGCGAAGAGTGATGGTACCGTCATACGCTTCAGGAGCATCGCGCAACACATATTTCGTTGCAGCGATAGTGCTGTTGCTGATAATGATTTTACTGTTGGTCTTGACATTATTGAATACAGCGCTGATGCCTTCAGTGGCTGTCACGTTGTCTGCTATAAGGCCAATGCCACTTTCCGCATATGTGTTGTAGCCTTTGCCCGAAAGGAGTCGGGTGTTCTTGACCGTGATATTGTTGATGTTGAAGTAGTAGGCAACGTCGAGCATGTTGACGAACCATGTACCCGTCCATTCGGCATTTCCTTCGTAGGTACAGTTCTGGATGGTCACATGGTGTGTGTACGAGTTGGAAGGGCTGGTGATAGCGTCTTTTTCAACGTCTTGTACGAAGGCTATGTTCTGCAGCGTGATGGACGCGCCGTTCGTAACGCTGCCGCCACTAACGCGCATACCGTCAAGAATCATCTGTCCGCCAAAGGTGTAGCAGCCAGACTCGCCGGCTTTGGCTCCGTCGATGGTCACCTTGAAGTTCTTGTACTCCTTCACCGTGACGGTCTGTTCTACGAGGTCGCGGTTGATGTGAACAGTTACTTCGGTTGGACTGTCGTAGGCCTTGGCTACATCATCAAGGGCAGCCTGCAGCGAGCGATAGGTGTTGTTGCCTATCTGAGCATAGAAGATGGCAGTTGCCTCATAAGCATAGACCTTGTCTTCTTCAGACTCTTCTTCAGACACTTTAATGCTGCTGACATTAAGGTCAGCGGTAGTGAATACGTTGCTGTAGGTATTCTCTTTGGTGTAGACGCTCACATCTTCAGCCAGGATCACCTTATGGTTGTTGGCTACGATGCTGACAGCCGTCTCTGCGCTATTGGCAGTTGTGTTCAGTTCGAAGTCAGCCTTCAGTTCGATGGTCTGGTTGGCCTCAGCCTCAGAGAGGGCCTTGGCCAGGTCGGTGTAGTAACCCTCTACCTTGTCGCCAGTCTTGCGAACCACGGTGTAGGCTTCAACGCCACCTTCAGGAATCATGGTCGCGTCGCCAGTCAGAGTGACTTCGCCATAGACGTTAGCACGGTCTTCGTCCACCCAGACAGCGTTCTCGCTGTCGGCCGCAACGTTAGTGATGTCGAGGTCAGAGGCTTTGATTTCTGCTCCGTACTGAGAGGTGACGAGAATAGCAGCCTTCTTTGCTGTAGTGAAGGTGACTTCTTTTGCTTCCAATGCAGTAGGCTCGGCAGGAGCAGCATCGACATACTCATCCTTGATGGCGATACCACGACCGTTTGGCACGTTCACGGTAACGTTGTTCATCGTCACGTTCTGTCCTTTGGTTTGAATCCAGATGCCATAGACATCGTTATTGTCTTCGACAGTAACATTGTTTAGCGTAGCGTCATTCTTGAAGGCAAGGGCCTTGGTCGAAGTAACGTTGTTCAGTTCAACGTTGCAGTTGAAGTTTATGTCGTAGCGATTCCACGGACCGTTGTTGTAGCCGCTGTCGGTAAGCGTCATGTCGTTTAGGATGAGCTTTGTTTGAGCATCATTCATTGTGGCAACATTGTTCCAGTCGCTATCCTTCTTATTGAAGTTCAGTGTATGGCTATTACCGTTGATGGTGATGGTCTGTGTGTTTACAGTGCCGATGGATAGAGGATTTTTTGTTCCATCCCATGCCGTAATGTCGAGTGTGGCATCGTTCAGCAGGTTGATGACGATGTTCTCCTCGTCAGCGGCCTCAGCTGCGTCAATAGCCTCCTGGAAAGTGTCATAGCGCGTGCCATTGTATTCAGCAACGCGGGTGGTGTAGAGCACTTCCTCGGTCTTCTCACCCGTAAGGGGGTCAGTGGTTATCTGAGTGATATCGGTGACAGAAGGAACGACAGGATTGATGTCGTCCACCTGAACGAATTGGTTGACCACTACGAGAGAAGAACTTTCGCTGGCAGCGGGCCAATTTGCGGGAGTTTCAGTTTCGCAGTCCTCAACGGTAACCTCATACAGGAGTGCTGTTGAGCCACAGGTAGCCTTGACATTGAAGGCAGCCTTGTTGGCAACGGTTGAGTTGAACGTGCAGTTGGTGGCAGTCACACTGAACGGGGTAGTGTAAACCTGGTCGTTGTAGACGTTGACCACCTTACCTGCACTGTTGAACGTACAGTTGGTGTAGGTCACGTTGCCACAGTAAACCCACATGCTGTATTCTTTGTTCGAATAACCGGACTCTTCAGTGCCTGGTGCATTGAACGTACAGCCGTCGAAGACCATATTATTATAGTTGAACAGCTTGCCGTTGAGGGTACAATCCTTCATGGTGATTTCTCCCGAATTTTGGAAACCATGGTAGTCGTTCGTGCCGAACTTCATGGTCACGTTCTCGAACGTAGCACCGTTGGGAACAGCGGCGATGTTGCCAGAGCCCTCGCAGTTGAAGACGACACCGCTGACAGCACCCTTGATGGTGATGTTCTGGGGCAGGCTCGGCATCGTGTAGGTACCAGCCTTGCAGATTTCAACTGTCTGGCCTTCGGTGGCAGTTGCGACGGCAGCCTCAAGCGTAGCAAAGGTGGCAGCGCCAATCTTGGCAATGACAACGGGATCGGTGATAACGACGTTGTCAGTAGTGTTCTTTGTAGCATCGCTGGCCTGCTCCTTGACAGCAGAGCCACTGCGTCCGCCAACAACCATGCCTACAGTTGTTGACTGGTCTGAGAGCGAACCATCGGCATTCTTCTTATAGCCGTTGGTGTTGTCTTGAGTCAGGGTCACGTCCTTGACGGTGTTGCCTTCGACAGTACCGCCGCTTACATATCCGGCAAGGCCGCCGAGGTCGCGATAGGCCTGAAGCGTCACGTTCTCTACGGAGCAGTTGATGATATTGAAATTAGTGGTGTAACCTACAATACCGCCCACTTTGTCGCCATTATCGTATGAACCGTTGATGAGTTCAGGTGTTGAAACGATGCTTCCACCTACGACGTGACAGTTCTCAACAGTGTTGGTGCCTTCACTTGTGTACGCTACGAAAGCAGCAGCATAGTGCTTGCTCTGGATGTCTACATTCGAGAGGGTCAGGTTCTTGATAATGCCATTTTTAGTACTACCGAACAAAGCAGCTGTAGCATAATTGACAGTGTTGTCAACACAAGTCAGGTTTCCGATGGTATGTCCTTTACCATCAAAAGTACCTTGGAATGAGCGACTGGGATAGGCTGCCAGATTGCCGATTGGGGTCCAGTTGACGCCAGTCATGTCAAGGTCAACAGTCAGTTCATAGGTGTTGCCACTCGTTGCTGCACCATTGGGTGTGTTCACCAGCGTTGCCAGTTCCTGCAGGTCAGCCACGGTGGCTATCTGGATGGTAGGTTTGACCACGTAGACGTCGCTGATAAGGTTGGTGGCAAAGTGCTCGGCGAGGTACTGCTCGGCAATGTCGTTGACGAAATTACCTGTATTCAGGTTCAGTGACTGGTTGCCTGTGACGGTGATGTCGTTAGTGTCAGTGGTGCCGAACACGAGTGTACCGCCGTCAGCCACGACATCGCCCTTGATACTTCCGCTGGCGATGGTCATCTTGCTGCCACTGGTGAGTCTCAGGGGCGTGGTCAGCGTCTCCTGGCCTGCAAGACTGGCAGTCACGTCAAATTCATCGGCGAGGTAGGCATTGGGCACGACGTGATTGAACGTTCCTTTTGAAACAGAGAAGCTTTCGCTGTCGGCAGCATCGGTGAGCGTTGTGTACGAAACCACATTGCCTGCACTGGCCAGACGGACCGTGTTGCCGGTGGTCGTGCCAAAGGTGGCTACAACGCCTGCACCGGCATTGATGGTGCTGGCCTCTACGTTGACTGCAATGTCGTTGTCGTAGAAATGGAAGGCAGCTGCGGCGGAGTTGATGGTACTGGTGGCAATAGTGACCTCAGAACCGTTTGAACCAGCTGACTCGTCAGCCTCACCAAAGTTGATGGCAGTGGCGGCTGTCAGTGTAGAACCTGTGACATTCAGGACGATAGGGTTGACGGTGGTGATAGCGTTTCCCTTGGCTGCACTGGCATCAGCAATAATGCTACTGTTATTCTGAATATTGATTGCGGGGGCTGTAGCTTGGTTGCCACCGATGAAGAGCGGAGAGAGCGTGTTGTTGTATGTGCTTCCGTCTGTAGTCAGTGTTACATTGTCGAGTGTCAGTGAGCCCAGTTTGCCTCGAGTGGTGATGCATCGGCCTCCATAACCGCGTGACTGAGAAGCCGTGTTCTCGATGGTGATATTCTTGATGGTAACATTGAAGGTGTAGGTGCTGGGGGCAGCCTTGGCAGCAAAGAATGCTCTTGAGTTGCTGGACTGGGGAGCCACGGAGATACCACGGCGGTTGACAGTCACTTTGTGTCCGTTACCATCGAAGATGATGCCGTTTGGAATCTCTGCGCAAAACTGGTCGTTACCAGAGGTGACAGAGATGTCAACATCCTGTAGCAGGAATACGGTCTCGCCGGCAGCAGCATCATAGAAAGCCTCTGTCAGGTCGGTGTACTGTCGTACGCCAATCTGCGCTACATAGTCATCGGCTAAGGCTGAGCCCGTGCCGAGCACAAACAGATAAAGCATCATCCACAATGACCTGAGGCTGATGCCATGAGCTGTTTCTTTGTGTTTGAATTTAATCATAACTGAATCGTTTAAGTGAAATATAATGTTAATTTAGAAAAAAAGACGTATAGACATCATTACCTGTTGCCTATAGACACCCTGATTCAGCAAGATTAAGATCAGCTTAATTGTGGTTATTTCCCATACTAAATAAAAAGGCGTAGTGTCTAGTCCTCTCGTCCATCCTGAGAGCACAGGCCTTCGCATTGCCCAACCTACACAGGATAGACAACGCCAGTTAGCCCACGCCAGTACGTAGTATACTATAATATAGCTATAAAACGCACCACGTAGACGCTTCGGTTGTCATCTGCCTGCTGTAGGTTTGGAATTTGCGAAGTTCGTGCTCTACAACGACAGACGTTCGAAAACGTCTCTTCAAAAGTACTTTGACCGCCCGCTTACCCTCTATGAGCCAACTTGCGGCGGTGCAAAGGTAAGTATTTTTTTTGACTCCTGCAAGAAAAATAGGAAAAATTTCGTTTTTGAACAAAATGGGCAGGAATTATGGGCATTTTGAGACAGGTAAGTTGTACGAGAGGAGTGGCTTCGACCAAGTGGGCCTCTTCCTTCAAGGAAGTAGGCCTCTTGCTGGGAGCAAGAGGCCTACTTCCTCAAACAGGGATTATATGCTCAAAATTGAATCTTACCGCAGTGCTATCTTTCCGTCGCTGCTGATGCGGGCCTCGCTGTTGGGCAGGTCTGCCTCGGTGAGGTCCTTAATCTGCTTTACCACCACGCCCTGCTTGTCGGTGCGCGGACCGATGCCACGCGTCTGAGTCAGGCCGTGAATCTGTCCCTCTAAGAAGCGGCCGCTCAGGTCGGTCTTGATCTCAATGATGGGGGCATAGCTTGAGATGCCGGTGAGACTCATGCCGTAGGGCGTGCAGAAATTGCCCAGGCTGTAGACGATGAAACGACCCTTGTACACCTCGCAGCCACGAACAACGTGGGGACCATGGCCGAAGACAACGTCGGCTCCGTGGTCTATGCAAAAGTGGGTCATCTCGCGCAGCGCACCGCGGTTCTCACCCAGGAAGGTCTCCTGTCCTTGTGGCAGGTGACTCTTGTCGCGACCCTCGGCACCGCCATGGAACGATACGATGACGATGTCGCAGCGGCTCACCAGGTCATCGACGATGCGACCCACGGTCGTCAGGTCGGTATGCTTCAGTGTGTATGAGTTGTGACCGAAGGCACAGATGCCTATCTTTTTGCCCTTGCGCTCTATGACCACGCTCTCTGTGCGCCCTGCGATGCCCGAGAAGAGGATGCCCTCGCGTTTCAGTTCGTTCTCCGTCGACAGGATGCCGTCGGTGCCGAAGTCGTTGGCATGGTTGTTGGCCATGCTCAGGTAGTCGTAGCCGGCATCGGTCAGCAGGTGGGCATAGCTTGTCGGCATGCGAAACGAGTAGCTGTTGGGTCCAGAGCCTTTGGTGCTCTTACCGCCGTCGCACAGCGTTCCCTCGAGGTTGCCCAGAGCCAGGTCGGCCGCCCGCAGTATGGGCTTGGCATCGCGAAACAGCTCCGTGCCCTGTTTCTCAGGCAGCTGGACGCTGGGGTAGGTCGTACCCATCATGATGTCGCCCGTCACGGCGATGGTCAGCGTGTCGGGGGATGCTGCATGGCAGCACAAGGGAAATGTAAAAATGATAAAATGAAATAATGTAATAATTGACTTCTGCATGTTGTTTGATTTTGAGTCTCCCTCCCCTTTGCGGGAGGGTTGGGGAGAGGCCCCTAATATCTTACTCGTCTTGCACCCACATAGCGGCGGGTGTAGTAGCCGTCGGTCGACTTACTGATTTTCACGCCGTCCTTCGTGCTGGCATGAATGAAGGTGAAGGTGTTAGTTACGGAGTCCACATCGACCACGATGCCCACATGGCCCACGCCCCGTCGGTTGCGCGGACTGGTGAAGAACACCAGGTCGCCCCGCTGCAGCTCCTCGCGCTTGATGGGAATGTTCTGTGCATACTGGTCGCGTGACGAGGCACCGATAAACTGGTTCTTCTCCTGTCGGTAGACATAGCTGGTGAAGCCCGAGCAGTCGAACGTATTCGGTCCCTTGCTGCCCCATCGATAGGGTGTGCCGATGTGCGACACGGCCTCGTCCATCAGGTTGTCCATCATGATTACGTCATAGTTGTACGTCTCGCCTCCCGTGTACAGGAAGTCGAAATTGTCTATCTCTTCTTCCGCCTCCCATTCGTCCACGATGGAGTCTGTCAGCACCTGTTGCTGAGGTGCCGACGTGTTCTCCTGCCCTTTGATAGCCAAGGCTCCTGCAGAGGTAAAGAGAGCGGTGAGGATGGTAAAGAATAAGATTTTCTTCTTCATTGCGGGTGCAAAGTTACGAAGAAGATTTGAGATTTGAGGCTTGAAGTTTCAGATTTATAATTACTTGACGTTTTTTAACGAGTAGCAAAAAAACACCCCCAGGCTGTCTTGCAAGCCTGAGGGCACCTGGGTTATCTGATGATAAGATGTGAACTGTTAGTACTGCTCATCCTCTTCCTCCTCGTCGTCCCACACGTTGTGGCGACGGCTACCGAATTCTCCGTTGTATTCCTCTTCGGTGGTTGTGATGGTCTGTTCATCCTTTGCTTGGTTGAGCTGAGAGGCTACGGTCATCAGCTGCGTCTCCATGAGAAACAGCGTTGTGATTGGTGAAATATATTCTTTTTTCATAATCTTCTTTACGTATTTATTAGTTAATCATTACTTCACAATCACCTTCTTGCCGCCGATGATGTAGAGGCCGCCCTTCTTCGGTGTGTCTACGCGCTGACCTTTCAGGTTGAATGCGTCGTCACCCAGTTCGCTGGCGTCCATCACGGTCGTGATACCAGTCGTCACGTCAGTGAAGCTCAGACGAGCACCAGAAGAAGTACCGGCAGGCAGTTCGAAGTAAGCGCGGAATCCCTTGATAGAAGCCGAAGTGCCACCCTTGGCAATCTTGCCCGTAGTAGGAACCACACCGTACTTGCCTTCCATGTTAGGAGCAGCTATAGGAGCATAGGTGCCCTGGAAGGTAGCTTCGCCACGAGTAAGTTTGATGTTTTCTTTACCTACATAGGTAGAATAGATGACGGGAGAATCCCAAGTGAAGGTCCTGGTCACGTCTTCAGGTACATATATAATATAAGGTGTAGCTTCAGACAGAGTGGTAGAGGTCACTCGGGTGAACCCAAGCTCATTGTTGTTGAATGAGCTGAAGCTATAGGCGATGGCATTCTCGTGGATGTCGCTGAGAGAAACCTCTGCAGGAGCAATGAATGTGTTCCATCCATTTGCAAAGCTACGGGTCAGTGTCACCTCATCGTAAACGGCGCTATAACCGGTCTGTATTTCCTTGCTGTCTGTTTCTGTCAACTCCAGTTTGACGAGTTCTGCGACGTAACGAGTCTCAGGTGTAGTAGTCAGTGTGCCACCGGCAAATTCCACCTCGATATGCATTTCTACGCCCTCGGTAGCAGCTACGGTAGGAGTGGCTGTGATGGTAATCTGTTTCGTTTCGTTAGCCTCTACAGTCACAGTCTCCGAAGTTCCAATCACCTCCGTGCCCATATAGAGCTTGGCAACTACATTTTCCTCCTTGACACCACGGCTCTCCTTGACGGTCACTGTAGCATTGAAGCTCTTGGTAGCTTTCATAGAGGGACTGTAGGAACCTGAGGCAGGGATGTTGCTGGCGGTGATAGCCATGATGTGGTCAGGCAGATTCAGCTTGAAGCCCTCGAAGTTGTCGACGCCATTCTGCCAAGTTGAGGTGAAGCGGATGTAATAGTTGCCGTCAGCAGGAGCTGTGAAGGACATGGCCTTGTGGTAGTTGACTTGACCTGAACCTTTCTCGCCATTTTCAGTGCCATAGATTGTTGTTAATGGTGTCCAGGCATTCAGGTCATTAGAATACTCAACAATCAGAGGCTCATCAGCCCACTTGAAGTAAGCATCCCATGTCAGCACGTCATTAGCCTTAGCTGAGAGGCAAGGAGTAATCAGCGTGCCTGCTGTGCTGCTACTTGGAGCAAGTGCCATCTTTGTGGTATTCTCATAATCGGTGAAAGTTCCAATTGTCCAGTTGTTGGCTACCCATCCGGTAGGCAGACTGCCTGCTTCGAAGTCCTCGTCCCAGAGGTCAGGATTCTTGACCTGTGCAGAAGCTGCGAATGTGACGGCTGCAGTCTCGTCGTATGTCGGAGTAACCGTGATGTTGGCATTAAACTTGCCATAAACACCGTCAGCGTAGTTGAAAGTCACGGTGAAGTCCTGAGGCGTGTCAGTGATGACCAGCTGGGCAGGCTCTACGGTGAACTTCTCATTGTCAGAAGCAATATTCACGGTCAGTGTACCTGTACCAGAGTTAGCAACGCTATATGTCTTCGTTGCATTGGCGGTCACCACGCCTGCAGCAAAGTCTTCAGCTGTAAAGGCCATAGCAGGAGCGTTCATATTATAGTTATAGCCGTTGATGGTATTAACGGTTACTTGATAACCCTCAAACTGTAGAATATAATTGCCGGCAGCAATGTTGTCTACAATCAGAACCTCATAGTCTGTAGTATTATTGCGAATCTCTGTAGTGAATTCCTTCGCCGTGGTGAATGTGCTACCATTATCCGTTGAAACTTTCACAGTCAAGCTGGCAGAGTAAGTACTGTTGCCCTTAGCATAGATGGCCAATTTCTGACCATCGGCTACTGTGATGGCAGGTGATGTCAAAGTGCGAGTATTGTATGCAGTTGAAATTTCATCGTTAGAAACAGTAAAACCATTATTTGTCCATCCCTGTGGTATAGTGTTTCCTGCAAAGTCAACGATAATGACGTCGTTATCTAATACATAACCACTGACATTAAATTCCACTGCATCGAAACCATCAGCGCTAACTGTAACCTTACCGTTCTGAGCACCCTTCGTGCCATTGCTCATTGTCACGTTGAAGGTGGCTTCACTATTGCCAGCAATGGTCGAAGCGATATCAGAGATAGTAAAGTTTGAGTTGTCACAAATTACGCTCAGTCCCGTCAATTCTCCGAGACCAGTATTTTGAATAGTAAAGGTGGTAGATGTGGTAGGAGCAGAAATCATACCAAATTTATAATCAGCGGCAGAGAATTTCATGTTAGGCTCCAAGGGTAGATTACCACCATAGACATTATCAATGGCTGTATAGATACAGTTGGCAAATCTGACGTATTTTACATCGGCTGATGGTATCGTTATAACGAAAGAATTCCAAGTGGAATTGCTTAAGTTTGTGCTCTTAATGGTCTCAAGATCGGTAAACGTTGTACCATCTGTTGATGTCTGAACAGTAAAGCCTGCAGTTGATGCTTGGTATGTCGTACTGATTTTAGCATCAAAACAAAACTGTTCGCCAGCTGTGAATGTTAATTTCTTCGTGGTCAGCGTACCGGAATAAGAGGTACTATAACCACCATAGCTGGCATAGCTATTTGTAAAACTCCAAGAATATGAATTACCTGCCATAGTCCATCCGTCAGGAAGTGCGTTGCCAGAGAAATCCTCAAACATCTTGTTAGGGTCTTTTACCGTACCGCTTGCATTGATGACGAAGTCTTCAATACCAGTAGTGGTAGAGGAAATAGTGATTTTGCTGCTACCTGTGGTAGAAGGCATCGTGATGGTCAGCGTAGCTTCTCCGCCAGCAGCGATAGTCGTAGCAGACAGTGTAGCACCGAAGCTACCACTCTCAGAAACAGAAAGACCTTCTACTGCTGCAGTGCCAGGATTGCTCAGCGTGAACGTTTTGGTTGTTCCTGCTGTGGCAAGGCCAAAGTTATAGGCATAAGGAGAGGTCACCTTTGTTGTGCCATCCTTTACTGCAAGGGCAGGGCCAGCAGCTTGAACATACTCTGTGTATGTCATATTATCAAGATGCGCGTGATTGATAACAATGGCGAGGCGAGTTGCTTCAGTCAGAGTGTATGTTTTCTCAGCAAAAGTTGTGCTTGAACTGCTGAAAGCAATCAATTTGTCACCCACAGTTTCTCCATCATCAGACAATTTAAACAAAACGACATAGCCAGTATAGTTGGCTTTATAAGAACGTAACCATAATTTAATGTCTCCGTCAAGCTTGGTCGTTTTAATATAATTGCCTCTGTTGGTATCCCATCCACTGCCAGCACTGTTTCCTATGCTATATGAACCGGTCTTGGGACGCTCGTAATAAGTCATTGTTCCTACAGCCTCCCATCCTTCGGGGAGAGCATTTTCAAAGTCGGCATTTTCTGCCCACATAGAGTTACTCCCAAGTAACAGGGAGAAGATCGTTAAGAGGAGCCAACGGCTCTTCTTCAACTAAGATAGATCTTTTCTCATAAAATGTCTTTTATTAGTTAATATTGTTGTGAATTTGTTGTCGATTGAGTCTTCTATTTCCCGGTAGTATATAAAATCAGCGCGCAAAGATACTACATTTTTTATAAATATCCAAATAAAATGCGGAGAAAAATACAAGGATGCTGAAATGCACCCAAAAAGAAAGGTGAGGTTTGGACGGAGCAAACTATGAGTTTGGACGGAGCAAACTGAGAGTTTGGACGGAGCAAACTGAGAGTTTGGACGGAGCAAACTATGGGTTTGGTTGCTTCTACGAGATGACGCCCCAGTTGATGTTGTCCTTGCGTATCTCCTTGAGATGCTGCCACAACATTTGGTACTTGGACGACTGGCATTGCGGGTCGTCGTCGATAACCTTCTGGGCCTCGTCGCGGGCCATCTGTACTATCTGACCGTCGCGGGCTATGTTGGCTATCTTCAGGTCGAAGGCCATGCCGCTCTGCTGGGTGCCTTCGAGGTCGCCCGGGCCGCGCAGCTTCAGGTCGGCTTCGGCTATACGGAAGCCGTCGTTGGTGTCGCACATGATGTCGATGCGCTTGCGGGTGTCTTCGCTCAGCTTGTAGGGGGTGACAAGGATGCAGAACGACTGGTCGGCACCGCGGCCTACGCGTCCACGGAGCTGGTGAAGCTGGCTGAGGCCGAAGCGTTGGGCATCGAGGATGACCATGACCGACGCATTGGGCACGTTGACACCCACCTCGATGACCGTCGTGGCCACGAGTATCTGGGTCTCGCCGCTGACGAAGCGCTGCATCTCCTCCTCCTTGTCCTTGGGTTTCATCTTGCCGTGCACCTTGCTGAGGCGGAACTCGGGGAATGCCTCGCACAGCACTTCGAAACCCTGTTCCAGGTTCTTCAGGTCGCTCTTCTCGCTCTCCTGTATGAGGGGGAAGACGATGTAGACCTGCCGTCCCTGGTGTATCTGTCGGCGTATGCCTTCGTAGAGCGACGTCATGCGGCTGTCGAAGACGTGTGTGGTCTGTATAGGCTTGCGGCCGGGCGGCAGCTCGTCGATGACGCTGACGTCGAGGTCGCCGTAGAGGGTCATGGCGAGGGTGCGGGGTATGGGCGTGGCGGTCATTACGAGGACGTGGGGGAGCAGCCCCCTCCTGTCTTCCCCTGAGGGAGAGAGAGACTTGTTCCATAGCTTGGCTCGCTGGGCTACGCCGAAGCGGTGCTGCTCGTCGATGATGACCATGCCGAGACGGGCAAACTGCACGGTGTCCTCGATGATGGCATGGGTGCCCACAAGGATTTGCACCTCGCCGGTGGCCAGCGCGTCGAGAACCTGCTGGCGACGCTTACCCTTGACGATGCCCGTGAGCAGTTCCACGCGGATGTCCATGCCGCGCAGGAAGTCGGTGATGGTCTGCAGGTGCTGCTCGGCCAGAATCTCGGTGGGAGCCATCATACAGGCCTGGTAGCCATTGTCGAGGGCTATGAGCATGGCCATGAGGGCCACGAGCGTCTTGCCGCTGCCCACGTCGCCCTGCAACAGTCGGTTCATCTGTCGGCCGCTGTTCACGTCGTCCCTGATTTCGTGCATCACGCGCTTCTGGGCACCTGTCAGTTGGAAGGGCAGGTTGTGGCTGTAGAAGGTATTGAACAGTTGTCCGATGCGCGGGAAGCGGTAGCCGCCGTACTTGCGCCGCTGGTCGCTCGCGTACCTTAATATATTTAGTTGCACGAAGAACAGCTCTTCGAACTTCATGCGGACACGGGCTTTCTCCAACTCCTGTGCCGAGGCAGGCGAGTGGAGGGTACGCAGTGCCTGGTCGCGTCCCATCAGGTGGAGTGGGGCGGCGATGAAGTCGGGTATGGTCTCGGGCAGCGGGTCCTTCAGCTTTTCGAGCAGCGTCTTGACCAGACGTTCCACCGAGCGGGAGGTGAAACCGCCCTTCTTCATCTTTTCCGTCGTGTTGTAGTAGGGCTTCATCTTCAATTGAGCATTGACAATGGAAGATGGTGTATTGTCGTCCAGCCCCATCTCCTCAATGTCGGGGTGGGCTATCTGTATGCGGTTGTTGAAGACGGCCGGTTTGCCGAAGACCACGTACTCCTTACCAATCTTATACTTGGTCTTAGCCTGTTTGCCAAACTTGAACCAGACGAGGTCGAGTATAGCTGTGCCGTCGGTGAAGTGGGCAACGTCGCGCTCCTTGCGTGGTCCCATGTCGAAGGTCTCGAAACTCAGTATGCGTCCCACCACCTGCACAAAAGGCATGTCGCCCGTCAGTTCGTGTACGGAGTATATCTTAGAGCGGTCAATGTATTTGTAGGGATAGTATTCCAGCAGGTCGCCGAAGGTCTCGATGCCGAGTTCCTGACTCAGCATCTTCTTGCGCTGCGGACCTACGCCCGGCAAGTACATGATGTCCTGTGATAAGAGGGATGAGGGCATGTGAGGCTAATGAGACTTATATGACTAATGGGGCTAATGGGACTAATGGGGCTCATGGGCTTCGATGAGGCATTGGGCCACGGTGAGGTCGAAGGGGGTGGTAATCTTGATGTTCTCGCGACAACCCTCAACCAGCGTGACCTCCTGGCCCAGGGCTTCCACTACCGAAGCATCGTCGGTGAACGTCTCGGTGTAAGGCTGGCGGTATGCGCGCTTAAGCAACTGAATATCGAAGACTTGCGGCGTTTGCACCAGGCGGTACTCGTCGCGGGGAACGGAGTTTGAAGTTTGAAGTTTGAAGTTT
>JAFUSV010000133.1 GCA_017467565.1 Prevotella sp. | reverse complement strand
TTGTCCTGGAACATAGCAGTCAATTATATTTGGCTGCAAAGTTACAAAATCAAGTCCGTTTCATTTCAAAAAAACGCCTGATAGACTGAATTTCAATTATTTCAAAGAGCGATTAGTCCACTTTAACGGGACAGTAGTGAGGTAATGAAACAAAACAGATACTTTTATAGATACTATTTCGTCGCAATTCTCTTATTTTTATTGGGAATTCCAAGTAGTTTGTTGGCGATTACAACTTTCAATGAAAGCAAGACTAAAAATATTACTGTATATGTTGGCGATGAGATAAGGTTGTATTATTCTAGAATAAGTTATAATGAGCGCCATTATGAAAAAAATACCGAACCGGTATGGAGCTATTCAAGTACATATTTTGAAGAGACTCAGGAAATGGGAGACTTTTATAGTATTTATTTAAGAGCATTACAAGAGTGTACGAATCAAAAGATCTCTTTCACATATAGCTACTATTATAAATATTATCCTACTGGTTCAGTTTCACTTAAGACACAGTGGGTTGAAGGAACAATAACATGGTATATAACTGTCATTCCGCGCCCTGCACCAGAAGCGGTATCCCTTTCACAATCAATAATTGATATTCCTGTAGGAAGCAAATATCAACTTAATGCTAATATTATACCAGAAGATGCGTTTCAAACAGTCGATTGGTATTCTAATGCTTCCGAAATAGCTTCAGTTGATGATATGGGCCTCATAACAGCTAACGAGGTGGGAGATGCTGTGATAAGTGCTGTGTCGACAGTAAACAATACGATTATGGCATCTTGTAATGTACATGTCGGGAGTACGGATGTCCAAACCATCACTATACCTGAAAAGCTGTTGCTCCATTATGGTGATACAATGCGATTTGTACCAGAAATCACTCCTTCGTATGCTTATTATGATTTAAATTGGCAATCAAGTGATGAAACTGTTGCTACGGTTGATCAAAAAGGGGCTATAGAAACAATAGGACCTGGGACTACAGAAATAACAGTAACAGACCTATTGACTAATACCCAGGACAAATGTGTGTTATCTGTTTATATTGAAAATGGCGATACTTTCAAATCCAATATAAGTCATAACGAGTTAGGAGTTGTGTCTGCAACTTTGATGATAACTGATTTGGAAAACAAAATTGTAAGTATAGGAGACGGTAACGTGGCTGCAATCCCTACTTCTTCCACAGGCGGTATTGTGTTACCATCTACAGTAGCTGGACCTGGTAATATTACATACAAAGTGAATTCCATCGCTTCCAATGCTTTCAAGGGATGTTGCCTCATGTCAGTTACTATACCACAGGAAATACAATCCATCGGCGATAATGCTTTCAATGGATGCAGAAGTCTAACTAATGTAAATGTCAGTTGGGACTATCCAATTTCTATCAGCAGTAGCTGTTTCCCTTATGCCGCCAGTATTTCACTGAATATTCCCCGAGGCAGTTATGAAACTTATAAAAATGCTCCAAATTGGAATATGTTCAAGACTATAGCAGAGCCTCCTCATTTAGAAAATGATTTGTTTACTATATCGGTGACTGCTGGTAATAGTAAAACAGATATGTGCTTCAAAGTCATAGATGTCGCTAATAAATATGTTGGGGTGGGCAATGGCGAAAGGCCTTCAATTCCTGATTATACCAATGAGATAGTGGTAATTCCTTCCACTGTGATGGGATATGATGGCCAGACATATCAAGTGACACAGCTATTACCAGGTGCTTTCTTTGATTGCTATGAAATGACTGGCGTGCAACTGCCTAATACGATTACATCCATTGGACAGGCTGCTCTATATGGCTGCTCTTCTTTGACTACGTTTACTATCCCGCCTTTAGTGTCCTTGATTAGTGACGATGCGTTCAGTGGTTGTACCCAACTGAAATCTATTAATATACCAGCTAGCGTGGTAGGTCTGGGCGATGGCGTTTTCTATGGATGTAGTCAATTGACTTCTGTGACTGTGAATTGGAATGTCCCAATAGCTATAGGTAATGATTGCTTTAGTAATGCAGGTAATGCTACACTGAATATCCCGAAGGGTAGCTATAACAAATATGTTTTGGCTGACAACTGGAAATCCTTCAAAATAATCAAGGAGCCAGCTCATGATGTTGGAGACGTTTTTGTGAGGGATGTTCATACAACAGGAATAGATGCACATGGACAGTTTAGGGTTGTGAGTATTAGTCCATTAAGTGTAAGTCTTGATGCGGTAAAAGATTATCAGGAGGGAACTACTTTGATTATTGATGGTGCCGTTCAGGGTTATGATGGGATGATATATACGGTTGCAGAGTTGGATGCTTTGGCATTTGACGGTTGCAATTTGAGCGGTATATCTATACCTAAGAGTGTAACAACAATTGGAAATAATACATTTGATAGCTGTGATGCAATGATGGTTGTCAGCGTAGGATGGCATGATCCATTAATAATAACAGATGAATATTTCCCTAATGCCAGCAACGCAATACTAGAAGTTCCATATGGATCGAAGACCAATTATGAAATTGCAGAAGGATGGAAACTTTTCAAAAGTATTATAGAAAAAGATCCTCAAGATGACGATTTGTTCCAAGAAAAAAATGCAGATGATATTGATATTTGGTTCCGTATTCTGAGTGCGAAGGAAAGAACCTGTGAAATAAAAGAAAATGCCATCAGTACAGGTATAACTGGTAAGTTACTTATACCCAATAAGGTTAGAGACTTTGATGTAGTAGCAATTGGAACGTCTGCTTTCCAAAACTGCACGCATATATCGATAGTAGAGATTCCACAAGAAGTAACCGCTATTGGTAGCATGGCATTTAATGGCTGTAACGATTTGAATTCTGTTTCTGTGGAATGGGATGAGCCTATTGAAATTGGAAGCAACTGTTTCTCAAATGTTAATAATGCTACACTTTACGTACCAATAGGAACGAATAAAAAGTATCGTACTGCAATTGGTTGGAAAGATTTCGGGGTGATTGCAAATAAGACAAATAGTACTATCTTTGCTGAGGATGTCATTGCCTGTCGTGGTGGTCGTGTTATTCTCCCCATTCATATGAATAATGTGGAAGATATTCAGCAATTACAGTTTGAATTGTCATTGCCAAGCAATGTTTCTGTTGTCTTAGATGAACAAGGAGACCCATTAGCTTCGTTGACGCAGAGAGCGAGTGATACCCACATAATATCTGGAACCTTGCAACCAAATGGTAATTATCAGTTCCAAGTCATTCTGAAAACGGTGAGTAACAATATTATTCAAGGCAATGAAGGACGCATAGCTACTATTCCGTTAAAAGTATATAAAGCCAAAGACCCAGGAGTGGCCAAAATAACAATAGCAGATGGTGTACTAAGCGTAAAGGATGAAAGTCAAGGTCTTCATCTTTCAGAAACGGAAAGTGATTTAACAGTAAGTGATGTCATGCTTGGTGATACTAATAACGATGAGCGGGTTAACGTTGTTGATATTTCTAACATAATAAATTATATTCTGGGAAAGAATATCCCTGATTTCGTTAAGTATGCAGCAAATGCAAGTGGTGACGAGCGTATATCCGTAGCAGACATTTCAACAATCATAGATATTATTTTGGGAAAAACTGTGTTTGGAGAAAAACAAGCCACAAAGAAAGAAGAATTAGATCCTCAATAAAAAAAAGAAAATTATGAAAAAAATATTTGTTATTTTAAGCATGTTACTAACATGCGTAGTTTATATGACTGCTAACGAGATTGTTGTGCCAAACATCGTCATCCCGAAGGGCGGTACGGCAACGCTAAACGTTCAACTTAACAACGAACAAGTATTGAGTCCTGTATTTGAGTTCTACTTACGTTTGCCTGATGGAATAGCGGTGGTAGATGGATCCGAAAAATTAGGTGATAGGTTTAGCGGGACACAGGTTTCTGTATCATGTCAGCAAAAAGAAAACAGATATTGGGTTATGGCAATGATACCACCAGTGTCGTCTGCAGATGTTCCTATTCCTGGAAATGAGGGTACAATTGTTACTATTGAAATTCAATCGGATGAAACAATACAACAAGGAGCAGTCACACAAGGATTCATAGAAGAACCTGGTTTCATAACATGGTATAAAGATAAAAATGGTGAGCCAGTTTCTATAGCTTCTCCGATAGAATTTCAAATAACAATAGGCGAACCTGCAGACACACGCATAGTGCTTGATGAATTGTCAACAAGTGCTCCTCATTCGGCAAATGGGGTTGATGTTCGGGTCAAACGTACACTTAATGCCAATGAGTGGTCGACTATCTGCCTGCCATTCAATATGACAGCATTACAAGTGAAGGAAATCTTTGGCGACGATGTGCAGCTGGGCGACTTTGCAGGTTCTGACTCTGAGTTTGACGATGATGATAATGTTACGGGAATTAGTGTTAAGTTTGAAAAGACCGATGCTATTTTGGCCAATCATCCTTACATTATTAAGGTTTCAGCACCGATTGCAGAGTTTTCCATCGATCACGTAGATATACAAGCTGATGAAGACGAGGCCTACGTAGAGTTTGATAATGGACGTACTGGTTCACGTCGGGTCGTCTACAGCGGATTCTACGGTACTTATCATGCTGAGACAGTACTTGATGAGAATGTATTGTATCTTGAAGGGAACCAATTCCACTATTCGTCAGGACAAACAACAATGAAGGCTTATAGGGCATACTTTGATTTCCTGGACAAAATTAGTGATACAGAGGGGGCTGTTGGGTCTCGTATTGTGATTTCTTTCAATGATGATCCTACAACACGAATCGACGCTTCGTTACATGAAAAAGGACAGACAATGCAGTTTGGCGTCTACGACTTACAGGGACGCAAAGTGAACAATTCGAAGGCTAAAGGATTGTACATAGAAAATGGTAAGAAAAAGGTAAAGAAATAAAAGGATTTAAGAAGATGTCTAACCACTGACAATGACAGAGGTGCACATTCGGGTTGTTCTGGGATGTGTACCTCTGTTTTTACGTCCAGCAGTAGTCCATGACGTAGTCGTCGAAGAGTGGGGGATTTAGCCAGCCGTGTTCCCGCATGGTGACGGCAATGGCTTGCTGCATGGCGGGGGAGATGAGGCGGTCGCCCTTGCGGTAAGCATAGAAAATCTTACGCGAATACTTTTCTATGAGGGCGTTGCGGATGAGATAGGCCGTTCGGGCAGGCATGTCGTCGAAAAGATGGAGCATGCCACGGGCCATGCGCACCTTCTGGTCGGCAACGTACATGTCGCATCTGTCACCATCGAAATCCTTGTAGCGTGGGTTCATGCAACTGATGAGGCGGTTTTCGGTGGGCAGATAGTGTGGTAACCGACGGCGCAGACAGTGGTCGCGCAGCACGCAATGGTCGCTGAAACAACATAATTCTGTGCGGGCTTTTTGTGTTAAAATCTGGTCTTCGCTCATGTCTTTTTCCTCTTTTGAAGTTCTATGACGCTACAAAGATAGTGAGAAATGGGCTGAAATGCAAATAAACAAAGCCCTTTTCGGGGGTAAGAACATATTTTAACAATTGTTTCCAGTGCAGAAACAAGTTGTTTCCAGTGCAGAAACAATCAGTTTCCAGTGCAGAAACAATTGTTAAAAAGCGTGATTTGCGCAAGCTTTTCTTTGGTTTTTCGCTCGGTTTGCACTACCTTTGACCTGCGGTCGAAGGTACTCTCGTTCGGAAAAGCTCAAAGACTCCGAACTTGTTCGCCTGAACACCGCTAAAAAAAAGAAATGAGTGAAGAAATTTGGTTTTTCTCTCACTTATTCGTACCTCTGACCTTCGGTCGAAGGTAGGCTGCACCTCGGAAAAGCAAAGAAAAACAAGCTTTTCTTTGGTTTTTCGCTCGGTTTGCACTACCTTTGCACCCATGAAACTGAAGGATTTTGAAATTATGGCACCTGTGGGGTCGCGCGAGTCTCTCGCTGCGGCTATTCAGGCAGGGGCCGACTCGATATATTTCGGTATCGAGAAACTCAATATGAGGGCGCACTCGGCTTCTACATTTACTATCGACGACCTGAGGGAGATTGCCGAGACTTGCCGGCAACACGGCATGAAGTCGTACCTGACGGTGAACACCATCATCTACGGCGAGGATATCCCGCTGATGCACGAGATAGTAGACGCTGCCAAGAAAGCTGATATATCGGCCATCATAGCCAGCGACGTGGCGGTGATGACCTACTGCAACCAGATAGGGCAGGAGGTGCACCTCTCTACCCAGCTGAACATCTCGAACATCGAGGCACTGAGGTTCTATGCACAGTTTGCCGACGTGGTGGTGCTGGCCCGTGAATTGAAGATAGAGCAGGTGGAGGACATCTACCGACAGATAGTGGAACAGCACATCACAGGTCCTTCGGGCGAACTGATCCGTATCGAGATGTTCTGCCACGGCGCCCTCTGCATGGCTATCTCGGGCAAGTGCTACATGAGTCTGCACAATGCCAACCGCTCGGCCAACCGCGGCGAGTGTATCCAGATATGCCGACGCTCATACACGGTGACCGACAATGAGACGGGCAACCAGCTGGAGATAGACAACAAGTACATCATGAGTCCGAAGGACCTGAAGACCGTGCGCTTCATAGACAGGCTGATGAATGCCGGCGTGCGGGTCTTTAAGATAGAAGGTCGTGCCCGCGGCCCTGAATATGTATATAAGGTGGTGAAATGCTACAAGGAAGCCATACAGGCGGTGCTCGACGATACGTTCACTGAGGAGCGGAAGGACGAGTGGGACCGCGAGCTGGCTACCGTCTTCAACCGTGGATTCTGGGACGGCTATTATCAGGGACAGCAGCTGGGCGAATGGAACAAGGAGTATGGCTCGTGTGCCACTGAGCGTAAGGTGTACATCGGCAAGGGCGTGAAGTACTTCTCGCGTCTGGGTGTGGCTGAGTTCACGGTAGAGGCCAACACGTTCAAGTTGGGTGACAAACTGCTGGTGACGGGTCCCACGACAGGCGTGATGTACCTGACGGCTACGGAGATACACGACAATGACGGCCATCCTGTACAAGAAGCACCACAGGGTCAGCGCGTGGCCATTCCCGTCACCGACAAGGTACGACCCAGTGACAAACTATTCCGCATCGACAGTAATTGACCTACTACCACGAATTAAGCGAATTGTCATGAATGGAGGTTTTTGCTACCACGAATTAAACGAATTAGCACGAATGGAGTTTTTTGCTACCACGAATTAAACGAATTAGCACGAATGGAGGAAAAAACAATTCGTGTTAATTCGTTTAATTCGTGGTAGTTTGTAGTAGTTCGTGGTAGTAGAATCAGTGGCGGTCGCTTTCTATGAGTGCCAGGAGCCGGGCAACGGCCTCGTCTTCCGGGATATTCTTTTCCACGCACTCCTTACCTCGGTAGAGGCTGATCTTGCCGCGTCCGGCACCCACATAGCCATAGTCAGCATCGGCCATCTCGCCGGGACCGTTGACGATGCAGCCCATGATGCCTATCTTCAGTCCTACATACTGTTGGGTGGCAGCCTTGATACGGGCTATGGTCTCCTGCAGGTTGTAGAGCGTGCGGCCGCAGCCCGGACAGGATATATACTCGGTCTTGGTCTGACGCACACGGGCAGCCTGCAGCAGGGCATAGGCCACGGGTATCTCGTTCTCAGGTGGCTCGCTGAGGCTCACGCGGATGGTGTCGCCGATGCCGTCGATGAGCAGCGACCCTATGCCTACGGCGCTCTTCAGTCGTCCGTCCTCGCCTTCGCCAGCCTCAGTGACGCCCAGGTGGAGTGGGAAGGTCATGCCCTCAGCATCCATAGCTTTCACCAGCAGGCGTACGGACTCTACCATGACCACGGTGTTAGAAGCCTTGATGCTCACCACCACGTCCATGAACTGCTGTTTCATGCAGATGCGCAGGAACTCCATGCACGACTCGACGATGCCAGCCGGCGTGTCGCCATAGCGCGACATGATGCGGTCGCTGAGCGAGCCGTGGTTGACGCCGATGCGTACCGCCGTGTGGTGCTCTCGGCAGATGTCGAGGAAGGGCACCAGCCGGTCTTCTATCTTCTGCAGTTCGGCAGCATATTCATCGTCGGTATATTCCAGTTTCTTGAACGTACGTCCCGGGTCAACGTAGTTGCCTGGGTTGATGCGCACCTTCTCGCAGTAGCGGGCAGCGACATCAGCAACAGCCGGGTTGAAGTGGACGTCGGCCACCAGTGGCACGTCGCACCCGGCAGCCCTGACGCGGTCGCGTATGATGCGCATATTCTCGGCTTCCTTGACGCCCTGGGTGGTCAGTCTTACCAACTCACCCCCGGCCGCTGCGATAGCCAGTATCTGACGGACACATCCCTCGGTGTCCATGGTCGAGGTGGTGCACATCGACTGCACTCTGACGGGGTTGGTGCCGCCAATGCCGATGTTGCCCACCCTCACTTCGTGGGTTTTTCTTCTCATGGGGAAATAGGTCTTATGGGTCTAATGAGACCTTTGAGTGATTAATTGGTCTTGTAGGAATAGTTGATGGTGGCCAGCTCTTCGTTGGCTTTCACGATTTTCTGCTTCAGGCCCTCTTTGTAGGTTTCCAGGCGGGCAGCCAGCTCGTCGTCGCTGAGGGCCAGCATCTGGCAGGCGAGGATGGCGGCGTTCTGTGCGCCGTTGACGCCTGTGGTGGCCACGGGTATGCCGGGAGGCATCTGCACGATGCTGAGCAGGGCATCGAGTCCGTCGAGCATCCCCTTGATGGGTACGCCGATGACGGGCAGTGTGGTCTGTGCCGCTATGACGCCAGGCAGTGCGGCAGCCATGCCTGCAGCGGCGATGATGACACGTATGCCGCGCTGGCGGGCCGTGCTGGCAAACTGTTCAACGGCCTGGGGTGTGCGGTGTGCCGACAGGGCGTTTACCTCGAAGGGTACTTTCAGTTGGTCGAGCAACAGACAGGCTTTTTCCATGACGGGCAGGTCGCTCGTACTGCCCATGATGATACTGACGATAGGGTTCATATAAATATTTTAATGAAAATGTTAGCAATGATGCGGAGTAGGGTGCCGATGATGGCGAACAGTTCGCCGCGCAGTATGCCGGCAGCAGCACCGACGAAGCCCACGGCAAAGCCTGCCACCACCTGTGCCAGCGAGTGTTGGCGCAGAATCATGCGCGCCGTGCCCAGCAGGCCAGCCACCAGGAAGACGACGCACAGCCACCAGACGGGGTTGTATATGAAGATGTGGGTAAAGGCCAGCACGCCGCCTGCCACGCCGCCGATGGCCGCCATGTGGGTAGATATCTTCCAGAGCGTGTTGATGAGCACGCAGGTGATTTGGATGATGAGTGCCGAGAGCACGATGCTATGTATGAAGAAGGCCACGTGCTGGGCTTTCATCACCTCGATGCAGAGGAAGTAGCAGAGTATGGAGATGAGGTAGGGCACCATGCGTCGCTCCTTTTGTCCCAGCTGTATGCGCGTCCAGCCCTGCATGCGCCGGTAGGCGCGTATGAGCAGCGTAGGCAGCAGGATGGTGAAGAGGAAGGCCGTCAGGAGTATCAGTATCTTGTACTGCCAGGGCAGCGAGTTCATGTAGGTGAACAGGAACAGCAGCGCTATACCTATGAGTGGCAGGTAGAACGGCGTGAACATCAAGCTGATGATGCGGGCTGCTGTGATCCATGCTTTCTGACGTGTCATAATCTTTCTCTCTCTCTCTTATTTCCTTAACCTGGCTATGGGGAAGCCCATCTGCTGACGGTATTTGGCTACCGTGCGGCGGGCCACGGGGTAGCCCTGCTCCTTGAGCATGTCGCTCAGTGCCTCGTCGCTCAGTGGGTGGCGCGGGTCCTCGCCCTCTATCATGTCGCGCAGGGCAGCCTTGATCTCGCGGGTAGACAGTTCCTCGCCGCTCTCTGTGGTAAACCCGTCGCTGAAGAAGAACTTCAGGGGAAAGGTGCCCCATCGTGTCTGTGCGTACTTCGAGTTGCTGACGCGCGATATGGTGCTGACGTCCAGCTTGGTACGCTCGGCGATGTCCTTCAGGATCATGGGCCGCAGCAGGGCCTCGTCGCCCTCTTCAAAGAAGCGGTGCTGCCAGTGTATGATGGCATCCATCGTCTTGTAGAGCGTCTGCTGGCGTGTGCGTATGGCCTCGATGAAGTTCTGCGCGGCCTCCACCTTCTGCTTGGTGTAGAGCAGTGCCTCCTTCATCTGTCGGCTGATGCCCTGCTTGTTGTTCTGGTAGTCCTTCATGAGGTTAGCGAAGGTGTCGGCTATCTGCAGCTGGGGCACCTCGCTGTTGTTGAGCGTGAAGGTGACGGTGCCGTCGTCCAGCGTGTCGACGATGAAGTCGGGTGTGATTTGCTGGATGGAGCGTCCGATGGTCTCGCCCATCGAGGCTCCGGGCTTGGGGTTCAGTCGTCGCAGTTCGGTAATGAGCTGTTCGGCCTCTGCGTCGTCGAGTCCCAGTGCCTGCTGTATCTTGTCCCAGTGCTTCTTGGTGAAGCTGTCGAAGTGGTCGGCAATGGCGGTGTGCATCAGCCTCTTCAGGCGCGACTCCTTGCGTCTGCCAATCTGTAGCAGCAGACATTCCTGCAGCGAGCGTGCGCCGATGCCTGGAGGGTCTAGCTGCTGCAGCAGGTGTAGCGTCTGCAGCACCTCTTCCTCGGTTGTGTCAAAGTTATTGTAGATGGCCAGTTCCTCGACGATGCCCTCGAGCGATGCCCTCATCAGTCCGTCGTCTTCGAGTGAGCGTATCAGGTACTCCATGATGAAGCGCTGGCGCTCCGTGAGTTCCATGGTGGCCACCTGTTCGAGCAACTGGTCGTAGAACGACTCGCTGCCGCCATAGACGCGTTCCTCGCCATCGTCGGCCGACGACCATCCTCCCTTGTAGACGGGCAGTTCCTCGTCGTCGCGTCCGAATCCTTCGAGAGCCTTGTCCAGTTCGTCCTGTCGCTCTTCGCGTTCGCGTTGCTGCTCGTAGTTCTCGGGTGCGTCGTTGCTGTCGGCAGGTTCGCTGTAGTCGGCAAAGTCCATGTGGTCATCGTCGGCTGATACCTCCAGTGCCGCATTGTCGTGCATCTCCGTGTCTATGCGGTCAATCAGCTGTTGCACAGGCAGCTCTATGAGCTGTGCCTGCAGCAGTTGCTGCTGCGAGATGGTCTGCTGCAGCCTTTGTTCCTGCCTTTGCTCCTGTATCTGTTCCTGTGAATTACGCCCCATAGCGCTCAATTCTTAATTCTTAACTCTTAACTCCTAATCGCCGAAGGCGACACCTCTTAATTCTTAACTCTAAACTCTTAATTCTCAACTCCTAATCGCCGAAGGCGACACCTCTTAATTCTTAATTCTTAACTCTTAACTCACAAAAAACTCCTTCAGTTCCCGTGCATGTGCCTCTACGACCGTGGGTTCCTGGTTGCCGTAGCGCTGCCATATCTGCTGGCAGGGCAGAAACAGTGGCGAGAATACCACGTCGCTGCGGTTCAGGTAGGGGTCGCAATGCTGGTAGATGGTCAGTATCTCTACGATTTCCTCCGGGCGCAGCTTCAGCAGTCGTGCCGTCTCTTGTATCTCGGGTGTGTCCTTCACCATGGTGATAGGTGTCAGTTGGAAATACAGGTCGAGCAGGATGATGAGCATGACGGGCGTCAGGCGCTCGTCTTCAGGCAGCGGGCGGAAGTCCTTCTCGAACGTCTCCTGTACCTCTACGCCCTCATAGAATTCGTTGGCCGAGCCGAAGCCTTTCATCTCGCGCAGCAGTTTCACAGCGCGGGCCAGCCGTTGCGGTTTGCCACTATAGGTCTGCCAGATGCGCTCTATGCGTGGCGTGTTGAGGTGTGCCAGCTGCTGCATCCTGACGTTGAGAGCCTCTGGAGCGATGTGCAGTTCCAGACTCAGCTCCACCATGTTGCGGTTGTAGACGGGCTTCACTCCCACGGGCTTCTTCAGGTATATCTGCATCAGAAGGAGCCAGTAGTCGTCCTGCCATTGTGAATTCCTGACCATAATTATCTATTTTTGCATGCAAAGGTACTAATTTGCATGCAAAGGTACGAATAAGTGAGCGAAAAACCAAATAAATTTGAGTTTTTCCGAACGAAAGTACCTTAGACGTAGTCAAAGGTACGAAAAAGTTTTGGTATCTCAAATAATATTCGTATTTTTGTAGCCTGAAAACTAAAAAGTTAAGTAAGAATGAGAAAAAGGATGATTTTTGCCCTGTTGCTGCTCGCCAGCCTCTCGCTGTCGGCTGATGACTGGATGAGGCGGCTGCCCAGCGGCACCTATGTTGCCCAACTGTCTATACCCGGTGCCCACGATGCCTGCACAGGCAGCGGCTGGACGACGGGCACCAGCCTGATAGCTGACCGCTACGCACGTACCCAGGACCTGCACATCTCGCAGCTATGGTCGGCCGGCATCCGCGCCTTCGACCTGCGGCCCTGCGTCTACAAGGACTATATGAACATCAATCACGGCATCATGCCCACGAAGCTCCACTTCGAGGATGTGCTCCATCTGCTGTGCGACTCGCTGAGTGAGCACCCGTCGGAGTTTGCCGTCATCCATCTGCTCCATGCCACCGACGGCGACCAGGTGGAGGGCGTCTACAACGAACGGCTCGTGGAGCTGCTCAACCAGGACTGGCTGAAGCCTCGGCTTGTGGACTTCCGCCGCGACCTGAAGCTGGGCGAGGTGCGTGGCAAGATACTCATCCTCAGTCGCGACAGCTATGCCGACGTGCCCGTCACGGGCGGTATCTTCCGCAACTGGACGGGCGAGGTGAACTGGACCAAGCAGATGGGCGTGCGCATACAGGCACCCGACAGGTCGCAGAGCGTCTGCATCGTGCAGGACTATGCCGAGACCCACGAGGCCGGTGCCCTCGACAAGAAGGTGGCAGCCCTGGAGCAGTTGCTGGAGTACGCCCGCACCCATGTGCCCACCACCGCGGGGGCTATACGCTGGATTATGAATTTCGCCTCGGCCTATTCCAAGGTCGACAATCTCTTTGGCAACAAGATATCGCTGGCCGACGGCTATCGCGACAATGCCGTCAGCGTCCACGCCGCCATCCTGCGCCATCTGCGCGACAAGGATCCCGGTCCTACCGGCATCATCCTCATGGACTATGTGGGTGTAGACAAGAGTGGTGACTACGAGGTGAGGGGCAAGGAGGTCGTCGATGCCCTGATACAGAACAACTACGACTTCATCAGCTACCAGACGGGCATCGCCGACAGTAGGCAGCCCGAGTCTTCCGCTGCCGAATACTACGACCTGCAGGGCCGCCGCGTAGACAGTCCCGCCCGTGGCCTCTACATCGTAGGAGGAAAGAAAGTGTTCGTGAAGTAAGAAAATTCTTAATTCATAATTCCTAATCGCCGCAGGCGATACCTCTTAATTCTTAATTCTAAATTCTTAACTAAAGATAATCGTCCTGTTCTTGTACGTCAGTATCTTGCGCTCTATGTGCTTCGATACGGCGCGCGACAGCACTATCTTCTCCAGGTCCTTGCCCTTCAGGGCCAGGCTCTCGGGTGTGTCCTTGTGCGTGATGCGCGTCACGTCCTGCTCGATGATGGGGCCGGCATCCAGTTCCGTGGTGACATAGTGGCTCGTAGCCCCGATGATCTTCACGCCGCGCTGATAGGCCTGGTGGTAGGGCTTGGCACCCACGAAGGCCGGCAGAAACGAGTGGTGGATGTTGATGATGTGGTTAGGATACTGGCGGATGAGGTCGTCAGAGAGTATCTGCATGTAGCGGGCCAGCACGATGAATGTCACCTGCTTCTCCCTGAGCAGCGCCATCTCCTCGGCCTCCACCTCGGCCTTGTTAGAGTGATCCTTGTTGATAGACCATACGTAGTAGGGTATGCCGAACTGCTCGGCCACGTAGCGCAGCTCCTCGTGGTTGCTCACTATGCAGGGTATGTCCACCTCGAACTCGCCCGCCTTCCACCGGGCCAGCAGGTCGTAGAGGCAGTGGCTCATGCGGCTGACGAAGATGGCCATGCGCGGACGGCGGTCGCTGAAGTACAGGTTGGCCGTCATCTGGTAGCGCTGGGCATACAGTGTGTCTATGTAGTCCTTTATTTTCTCGCGTGGGATGACAAATCCGTCCAGTTCCCATTCTATGCGCATGAAGAACATGCCCTCCTCCTTGTCCACATACTGGTCCAGGTAGACGATGTTACCCTTGTTGTCGGTGATAAACCGTGTCATCTCGGAGATGATGCCCGGCTGGTCGGGGCAGTGCAGCAGCAGTATTGCAGTCTGTTTCATTGTTTCCTGAAATCTCGTTTAGTCCTTTTTTCGGCCGCAAAATTAGCAAAAATTGTTTAAACAGAGTGCTTTCTGCGTCTTAAAAAATCAAAACGGCATACTTACGGGTGCCAAACGGCATACTTACGGGTGCTAAACGGCATATTTACGAGTGCCAAACGGCATTTATCATAAAAAAAAGGAGAATTATTTTTGGTAGTATCACATAGATTGTGTATTTTTGCAAAATAATAGCTAAAAACCAAACGGACTCATGAAGAATAAGAACGACAACACCTTCAAGGCCGAACGCGTGACGCTGTGCCAGGACGGCAAGTATCGCTGGGTGTACGACGTGAACCTGTTTACCAACCCCACCGTATTTTTCGACGTGGTGAAGGTGATGCTCCTCAGCCTCGTCATCATGGTAGCCATTGTGCTGCTGATGGGACTGATAACCGGCAACCTTGAGTGGGATCTCGTCAAGAGCATGGGTGTGGGCTTTGCCTGGGGCTCGCTCTTTATCACAGGCCTCACGCTGGTGGGCTATATCGTCTATGCCCTCATCGTGGGCGGCAAGTACACGGTGCTGTTCACCCTCGACGAGAAGGAGCTGGTGCACCAGGAGTACGGCAAGACGCTGGAGAAGGCCAAGCTCATTGGCGAGCTGACGATGCTGGCAGGGGCTGCAGGCGGTCGTGTGGGCACCATCGGCACGGGCATGCTGGCCGCAAGCCGCACGACGATGACCACGGAGCTGAAGAAGGTGCGCCGCGTCATCCCACGCCGCTGGATGAACACCATCAAGGTGAACCTGCTGCTGGATAAGAACCGCGTCTACGTGAAGAAGGCCGACTTCGACTTCGTCTATAACTTCCTCTGCGAGCACTGCGTAAACAGGAAGAAGTGAAAAGAGCGAGGAAGGAGGAGCGAACTTAAAACGATAATAAGATGATGAGAGGACGACTGTTTACGAATTATTTGCTGCTGGCAACCCTGCTGCTTTTATGTGGGAAGGTTGCTGCCCGTGATGTGAACGAGACCGTGAAGGTCGTAGCTGAAAAGCGGTATAGTGACATCATATTCGAGTGGACAGCTACCTATTGCTATAGTATCAAGGGGGTGCGCAATCTGAAGTTGGAGGTGGACGAACCCAATAGGAAGGTTTATTCGGGAATGGTGATAGACGGACAGCAGATGACTCTTTCTGCAGGATGGAAGAGCCTGTATTGCCCCGAAAAGGATGTAGTGGAGGCTCATAAGGGAGGACCTCTGTTCGTGTATACTGGAGTAGCAGTAGGTGTGGGAAGTTTCGGTCTCTTGAAAGGTGGAAGTTGTAAATGGGAGGATGGCTATCCCTCCATTGAGAGGATTGTCGACGTCAGCCGCGAATCCTTGGGTGAAGAGCAGACATGGGATTTTGTTTGGTATGATAATGCCTATCACTCTTCTCGCTTTGTCAGTATGCCAGGCTTGAAGTATGAAGTGAGTACGGAGGAAGCCTTTGTAGCAGGACGTTTCAGTGTGGCTCTGAATTTAAAGGTTGAACCGGCGGATGGCGCCAACGAGGCTGACACCGACGAAGCCGATATTGATGACGAGGAGGAAGATGATGAGGAATACTGGGACGAGGAGGACAGCGAGGCCTGGAACTGGGGTGGAGTATGGGGCTATGCCATCTCCATCGGTGTCATTGCAGTGCTTGGCGGCGGTGCCGTTATAGCAGGCAGGAGGAAGAAGAAAAAGAATAATAAGAATCAAGACAAGCCGGTACCTCAGGATGGCGGGTACAAGATGGCGGTGTACAAGGACTTCGGCAACACGCTGAGTCCCGATGGCGGTACCTATCCCGTCTATGCCCGCATCGTCAAGGTGGTGGGCGGCGGTGACCCCGTGCCCGAACCGGCCTTGACGGCAATGATAGAAATCAGCGGCGATGCCTACCTGCAAGTCGGCGGTCACCGCATGGAGAACGGCTGGCGCTGTGCCGACGTGGCGGCTCCGCAGCATGATGCCGTCCCCGAGGAGGGCGTGGTGACGTTCGCTTTGGCCGGCGACAGGGGCGGCTACGTCAACCATCTGCACTTCAGGATAGAGGCCGGCCAGGTGCTCTTCGGTCAGGACAACCTGACGCTGCCTGCCCACCACACCCAGGAGGAGCGTCTGCCCTTCGTCATCACGGGCATGGCCGAGGGTGCCACCATTGAGGCTACCATCACGGAGCCCGAGAATAAGCCCACCGATTATTATAACGTGCGCGTGGAGTGGAATGCCGAGCTGGACATGCACGAGGCTGTCATCACCGACCTGAAGCGCGACCCCGAGAGGGACAACGGCACGCCTGGCGACTACCTGCCCTTCACGCTGCATATCGTGGTGACCAACCCGGGCGGCAGCAGGATGGAAGGCTGGATGCCCGTCGTGAGGTTCTACATGGGACTGGCCTTCAAGGTGGACGACGTGAAATGCTTCATGGAGGAATACGACCCCGCGAAGCACAAGAAACTGACGGTAGGTGTAGAGCACGGCAACAAGAAGTTCGTGCCGGCAGAGACCACCGGCTACCTGCAACTCTACGACTACGACGAGGAGCTGCACTGCGTGCTGACCATCAACCCCAAGCCGACATCATTCAACGTGAAGGTCATCGACGAGCGCGAGAGCCGCGAGGTGGAGGGCATCGGACTGAAGCCCGACCTGACGGGTTGCGACAACCCCAAGGGAACGGAACTGGTGCTGCGCTGCATGGAGGGCGTGCTCGACGCCCCCTCGCGCATTGACGCCATCATCACCATCGAGGCCGAGTTCGACGGCCGCAGCTACAGCTGTGCCAAGCAGGTGCTGCTCTGTTCGCAGCCCGTGCGCACTTTCCAGACGGAGGCCGAGGAGATAGCTGCCGCCAAGGAAGACGAGCAGATCAGGGAGAAGCTTCTTTGTCTGCAGGAACGCATAGAACTGCAGGGTCTGGCCGGTCCGCTGCTGCCCATCATCAAGTATATCGACAACATGTTGCTGGGCTATCAGTTCCGCTACGGTTTCGACCGCAGTCAGATGCGCTTCGTCGCTGCCATGTACAACTACATGATCAACGACATGCATGAGTACACCTACCGCGACACGCCGCCGCTGAGCCTGGCCGACGATATGCTCACCTGCCTGCAGCTGACCTTCGAACAGTACGGACAGCCCGTGGTGGACCTCACGCATCAGGTCTACCTGACCTTCAAGCCCGTCGTCGATGCCGCCAACAAACTCAACGAGTACACCGCCGTGCCCATCCTCATAGCCCGCATCGCTGCAGGCTTCTGGACCTACGGCACTTCGGAAGCCTACTTCAAGGCCTACGACGTGGCCAGCCTTGCCCTGGCAGCCGTCAATATCAATGAGGTGTACGTGAACGAAGGCGTGGAGGGACTGACACAGTCGCTGACGGTCATGGTCAAGCATACGGCCAAGTTCCAGATACTGATGACGGGTGTCAACATGGGACTACACATGGGACTGGGCGGACTGAGGGCCAAGTATAACCCGCGTGTCACGTCGAAACCGGCACCCAGCGGACAGCAGTTCTCTACGGCCAAGAAAGGACGCGTCACACGTGAGAACCTCCGGCAGAGCGCACAGCAGCAGCAGGCCGCCGAGGAATTTGTCCATTCACCCGAAATGAAGGCCAAGATGAAGGCCATACCCGATGACGGCAGCCACGATGCAGCCTATAACTACCTCAGCGACCTGAGTCAGCAGCAGATGAAGGACATGCGGGGACTCAGCGACCTGATGCAGCTGTTCGAGCGCTATGGTGAGACGCCCTCGAAGGAGACGCTCGCCTTCAAGCGCTACGCCATCATCCGCGCTCAGCAGAACCCCCAGTTCAAGCACATGCTGAAGCATAGCGAAGGCGCAGGATGGAAAGCCGTCAAGCGCATGTTCAACGAGGAGTGGTACGGCAGCAAGGACGGCACCACCGTAGGCATCTACAACGAGGTGGACGCCTCCGTGAAGCGCATACTCGCCAGACAGACGGGCAAGAGCGCCAGCGAGATACATGTCGATGCCGTCTCGGGCAACAAGATGAATGACCTGTGGGAAGGCAATACCACGGCCATGGACCGCGACGTGCGCTACTACTACCGCGATGCCCAGGGCAACAAGGTGTCGTTCAACCAGAAGTACACCGAGGAACTCTACAACGGCGTGCTCTACAAGAAGACCACCAACTGCAAGAAGCTGAGCCAGCAGCAGGTCAACGACTTCGCCGAGCGTGTGGACAACACGGTCATCGAGGACATCAAGAACCACATGGAGAGCCTGGGACCCGACGTAGAGAACCTCATGTCGGGTAAGCTCGATGCCCCTCTCGTCGACCCCCAGCGGGTGCAGAAGACGGTGGTGTGGAAGAGTGCCGACCGCTATGCCAAGGCTGCGGAGTGGTATGAGCGGGCTCAGACGATGACCGACCCCCACGAGAAACTGATGGCCGAGGTGCGCGGAGCCATGAACGAGCTGGAAGGCAGCTACATGACGGGCAAGGACGGCCGCCGTTTCGTCACTGCCCTCGACGATGCCCGTGTTGACATCAACGGCCAGAAGTTTGTTTCCCTCAAGCTGCAGCGTGCCTTCAAGATATGCGACCAGGTGGATACCGCCAAGTCCATCAATCCCCGTGAGCTGAGGAAACAGCTCAAGGTGGCGGGCTACGACAACTATACCGAACTGGTGCAGGACATTGACCACACCATGGGACAGATACTGCAGCACGATATCAGGAACGTGCAACGGTGATATATCTTTTTTGTGAAACTAAAAAAATTGAGACTCATGATACGACGACTGTTTAATTATAGATTGTTGCTGGCAGCGATGATGCTGGCCATCCCTCTGTCAGCCAAGAGTATAGAATGGGACTTGTCGAGCTACGGCATGGGCAACCTGACCAGCTATCACATTAGTTTCTCGGGCGGAGTCATACCCGAGAAGTACGAAACTTATACCCAGTACCTTGACGAAGGACGGGTGTATTACCACAATCGTAAATTCGTAAATTGTACCATCAAGGAGGGCGAGACAGTCAGAGGCAGTATCTCCAACATCGTGGGTGATCTCCGTCAGGATGCCCTCTATTTTAGGGCAAGTGTCGCTATCGGCGTCCGTGATCCCCAGTCGGCCAACACCATCCAGACCAATGCGGCTAATTATGTCGCTCTCAACGTGGGCGATCGCAGTGCCAGCGCTTCCTACACGGTAGGGAAGGGCGTCAAGGACTTGTATGTGTCCATCGATCTCTGGGAATATTACAAAGGCTATCCCGACCCCATCCCCTATCCTAAATGCATGTTTACGATTAACTATAAAGTAGAACAGAATGCCGTGGTAGATGAGGACGATGAGGGAGCGACAGGCGATGAAGACGAGGATGATGAGGACGAGGAAGAGGACGACGAGGAGTGGCTGGAGGAGGACAACGACGCAGCCAACTGGAGTGGTGTCGACGACTTCCTCATCCCGGGTGCCATCGCTCTCATCCTGTTGGGTGGCGGCGCAACCGTTGTGCATAAGAAGAAAAAGAAGAAGGACAAGAAGACGGACGGCGGTGACAAGCCCGACGGTGCCGTCTACAAGATGGAGGTGTACAAGGAGTTTGGCAACACTCTGTCGCCAGGCTACTCCCGTCAGCCCGTCTATGCGCGCATCGTGAAGATCGTTGCCGGCGGCGAGCCTGTGGTGGAACCCACGCTGACGTCAATGATAGAGATTACGGGCGACGACTACCTGCGGGTGACGAATCCCCAGATGAGCGGTGCGTGGAAGGCGGCCTACGTGGAAGCCCCCGAACAGGCGCAGCTGCCCGAGGAGGGTGTGGTGACGTTCACGCTGACTGGCGATGCTGCCGGATACATCAACCACCTGCACTTCAACATTGAGGCCGGCGAGGTGCTCTTCGGACAGCAGAACCTCACGCTGCCCTCGGGCTACAAGAAAGAGGTGCGACTGCCCTTCGTCGTCGTGGGACGCGACGGCCAGAAGGACATCACGGCACGTATCGTACCCGTCAGCGGCAGCGACCCCAAGCCCGACGGCACCTATGACGTGAAGGTGGAGTGGAGTGAGAAGGACCAGATGCACTATGCCGTCATCCGTGACCTGAAGCAGGAAGACCCGCTCGACCGCAAACCCTCATCCGGTGTTGCAGGCAAGTACGAGTCGTTCCGCCTGGAGGTGGAGGCCCCCAACAAGTACGGCACGCCCATCCGCGGTTCACTCGAGTTCTACCGCTATCACATGGGCCTGGCCCTGAAGGTGGGCAACATCGGCTGTTATATCGAAGAATACAACGGCACGAAGCATCGCACCAACAAGTTCGCTGCCACCGGTCAGGACGGCAAGACCTATGTGCCCGCCGAGACGAAGGGCAGCCTCATCCTCTACGAATACGACGAGGAGAACCACAAGATTCTGACGCTCGCCCCCGTGCTCAGCGACTATAAGATCACGGCCATCGACGAGAAGAAGCAGGAACTGGTGGAGAAGATTGCCCTGCAGTGCGAGCTCACCAACGATGCCGGTCAGGACGGCGGTCGTCTGGTCATCTTCCGCTGCTGCCGCGCCACGCTCGACGCCCCCTCGCGCATCGAGGCGAAGATGGAGCTCAAGGCCAAGCACGGCGACCGCGAATACAAACTGGAGAAGAAGGTGCTGCTCTGTTCACAGCCCGTACGCCATTTCAACTCTGTAGAGGAGGAGATGGCTGCCATCAAGGAAGACAAGCGCATCGGCGAGCGCCTCATACATATCCAGACGGCCATCTACGAGCGGGGACTCTACAGCAAGCTGTTCCCGCTGGAGAAGTATATCAACGTGATGCTCGAAGGCTACGATGACGACTACGGCTACGACCCCGCTCAGGTGAAGCGTGTGCGCGACCTCTACACGGGCGTGCTCTCAGGACGCATCGAGGGTGCCAACGGCGAGGGCGCCAAGCCTATGACGCTGGCTGAGGAGGTGGGACTGTTCCTCACCGTCTTCATCGAGAACTCGAAGAAGGTGGAGGAGTCACTGGGCTTCTTCGGCCGTCTGGCCGTAGGCGTCTGCACGCTGGGCTGTTCAGAAGTAGTCTTCACTGGCCTGGAGGTAGTCACCAACATGAAGGAGTACGTCGACAAGGGTGGCGACAGCGTCTGGGGCGGTTTCTGTGTCGGTGCCAAGGTGGTGGTGCGCGAGTACATCACCGAGAAGCTCATGGCCAAGGGCATGGAGAAGATTGGCAAGGTGGCGAAGGAAGCCGGACTGACGCCCGACGCCTTGAAGAAGGCCGGTCAGGAGATGCTGGAGGAAGGCAAGGGCTACCTCACTACGCTGAAGGGCAAGATCATGAAGAACGCCATCAACCAGTCGGACGATGCCGCCCGCATCGCTGCATCCGAAGGCGAAGTCCTGTCGAAGATGGTCTCAGGGAAACCCCTCACGCAGGCCGAGAAGCAGCTGCTCGAAGCCTCTGAGTTCGGTCTGGCCCATGCCAAGGAGCAGGTACGCGACCTGCAGGCCGCCATCGACCTCTACCGCATGAACCCCTACGGTGCAGGCAACCAGGAGATGATGAACAAGCTCATCCTCGAGGTGCAGCAGAACAAGCAGGCCATGTACCTGCTCAAGAACGCCGACTCGTCGATGGACTATGTGCGCAGCAAGTTCAACACCACGCTGCAGACCATCTACGAGAACACCGACGAGGTGGTCATGGACAAGTTGAGCAAGGGCACGGGTATTCCTCGCCACAAGATACAGAAGCTCAACGCCACCACCTCCGAGCAGATGAAGCTCATACAGGGCAAGAAGGTCACCATGGACCGTGACGTCACCTACTACTGGGCCGACGACGACGGCGTGAAACACTACTTCTCGCAGAAGAACACCCAGGCTATCTACAACAATGAGTTCTACGAGCAGACGCTGGGCTACCGCGCCAAGGTCGACGGTGCACCGGGGCGCTTTGCACAGGCCATGGACCAGACCAACATCGAGGACGTGCTCAACCATCCCGAGAGCTACGGTGTCGATCTGGACAACATGCTCGATCCCAAACTCCACAAGTCGGCACTGCTCAACCCCGATAAGGTGGCCGATACCGTCACCTACAAGGGCAAGGAGTGGTTCCGCAGGGGCGAGGCCTTCCTTGAGAACTCCAAGAACATCACCGACCTGACCGAGCGACAGCTCATGCAGTCACAGGGCATCTCGAGTATCATGGAGGGCATACGCCAGGAGGTGAAGCAGTTCGACAACTTCGTCAACCCCCGCAACATCGCCCGTTTCGATGTCAATGGCATGAACAAGATTCCCAAGAAGCTGCGCATCGCTGTTGACAGAGCCCGCAGAATCACTGACATGGACTCACCCAAGGCCCTCGTACAGATAGAGCGCGAGCTGGCAGCCCTCGGCTATACCCTCGACTCCTTCGCCGAAGCCATGGGACAGGCCATCAAGGACATCGGGTGAAAACATGCTGTATAGCACTCCTAAGTATGCTACTTGCCGCCAGTAACGAGTGCTAAACGGCATATTTGCGAGTGCTAAACGGCATATTTGCGAGTGCTAAACGGCATACTACCGTCAACACGCTGATTACCCATCGTTTGGAGCCTTTATTCAGGTCGAATGGAGCCTCCAAACACCTTGAATGGGGACTGACAGAGATACTGCGGGCGACACCTAACGGTCACACGGTCACAGCTGTGACAATGTGACCGCCAGAGGAGGAACATCACAACTCCTATTCCGTAACTTATTGA